>CAMTDY010000032.1 GCA_947070915.1 uncultured Roseburia sp. | reverse complement strand
GGTAAGTACCATCCAGCTCTTTTCCCTCTGAAACAACCCGGCGTCATAGGCAGGAAACAGCTGCAGTGACGGAGCGATCACCCCGCCCAACAGCGGCAGCCTCGCGATGCCTCCATGCACATGGCCCGACAGCACCAGATCTGCTCCCCACTCCTGATATTCCTTAAAATATTCCGGGTTGTGCGCCAGAAGAAGGTTGAAATACTCCTTTCCGGCAGGTCCAAGATACTGTTCCATCCCGCCGCTGTCAAACTCTGTCTTCCGCCAAAATTTGTGATACAGCTCTTCTTCCAGATTCAAGCCATAGACACGGATCCGCCTGCTGCGGATCACCAGATCCTGGTGGGCATTGTCCAGCCAGACCACCCCCGCTTTCTTTAGTTCATCAATAAATTGTTCATAGCATTCCATTCGGATCTCATGATTGCCAGGGGCAAAAAAGACCGGACATATCTGTAAAAGTTCCCTGCACAAAGCAAGGCAAGAGTCCGTCCCCTTGCCATTTTTTACCGTCATATCTCCCGCCATGCAGATGATGTCAGGAGCTTCTCTCTGGATCCTCTGGATCAGCCGCCTGTTGTCTGATCCGAACATGCTGCCGTGAAGATCCGCCAGCATCACTATTTTTATTGGTTCTCCCTCCCCCCATACGGAGAGGGGGTACTGTTCCACGGCAAGCATGCCATTAGAGAGATAACCATAGACCAGCAGAAGAATAAAAAGCACCGCTGCTGTGATCAATAATAAATCCGCCATATTACAATTCTTCCTCGTCCTGTTCCGCAAAGGCGATGTTGGTGCCATGATCTGCCACCCTCTCCAGATTGCTGATGAGATCGGAGAAGATCATAGCCGCGTGGGGCTCACACTTATTGTTTGCCAGCCGGTTGACATGTTTTTTCTGTAATTTCTTTTCCATTTTATCAATTTCATTCTCGATTTGCAAGATATCATTCGTATGGGTATCGTCTCCAGAGACAAACATCTGCACGGAATACTGCAGAAGCTGTGTTACTTTTTCAAACATTTCCTTCAGCTCATTTTGCGCCTTTTTGCTGAATTTAAGATCTGCAGACAACGCTGTCTTCGCGTAGTCTGCTATGTTTTCCGCGTGATCCCCGATGCGCTCGATATCATTTACCACATGGAACATGGCTCCCAGCTGCTTCCGGTCCTGGATCGGCAGGGACAACTGGTTTACCTTCACAAGATAGTTGGTGATCTCGGTATTCAGATAATCAATAATCTCTTCTTTTTTATATACTTCTTCCAATTCTTTTTCTTTTTTATTCAGCAGAGAATCCATCGCCCGCCGGAGGTTATTGATGGCCATATTTGCCATACGGTCCAGCTCGCTGACTGCCTGTGGGATCGCGGTGGTCTGGTTAAAGATGGCATGCTTTCCAATGAACTTAAGTTCCATACCGTGAACCTCTTCATCCTCACCAGGAATAAGAAGATATGTAAGGCGCACCAGAAACTTACTGAAAGGAAACAGTACAATCACCTGGAAGACCTTTATAATTGTATTGATGTTTGCCACATCCCGTCCGGCACGGATCGCTGCATCTGCTGTACCCGCTGTCAGACCATGAATGGCACCCATAATTCCGTCCCCCCATATTCCCAGCAGGGTCATCACGATCACAAGACCAATGACATTAAATGAGACATGGATCATCGCGGCACGCTTGGCATTCTTTGTTCCGCTCAGGCTGGCCAGCACCGCAGAACTACATGCCCCGATATTACATCCCATGATCACATAATAGCATATATTCAGATCCATCAGACCAGTGGAAGCCAGCACGATAAGGATCCCCACCGAAGCCGAAGCACTCTGGAGCACGGAGGTTGCCACGAAACCGATCAGCACCGCAAGAAATGGATTCCGAAGGCTGGCGAAGAGATTTTTCACCGCTTCCACCTGATTGAGCTGGTCCACGGAAGCAGATAAGGTTGTCATTCCAAAGAACAGCACACCAAATCCCAGCAGCACCTCTCCCACTCTCTTCACCATGGGTTTCTTAATAAACATGACCATGACCACTCCGACGATGATAAAAAATGGCGCGATCGCATCCAGCTTAAAGGATACGAGCTGGCCTGTCACTGTCGTACCAATATTCGCTCCCATGATCACCCCCACCGACTGGGCCAGCGTCATCAGACCACTGTTTACAAAACTCACCACCAGTACTGTGGTGGCATTGGAGGACTGGATTACTCCCGTAAATACGATTCCCAGTATCAGCCCCATAAAAGGATTTGTCGTAAGACGCTCCAGGATCGTACGCATTTTCTGTCCCGCTACCTTTTGAAGACCGTCGCTCATAAGCTGCATGCCATATAAAAACAAACCAACTCCCGCCATGACCTGTAATGCTAATTCCATGATTACTCCTCTTTTCTCCCGTAATTTATTTCACTCCATCTCTCGTATGGCCACAATTTATACTTTAAACTATTTCTTTACATTATACAAGAACATTCTTCATTATGCCGCTAGATTTTACAAAGGATTTACCTGATTTTACATACATTTTACATTTGGCTTGACGGCGCAAATGTCAGAAAACCTCCTCACACAGGATGTGAAGCCCCTCTTTCAGTTTCTCCTTCGTCTGTCCGGCAAAACCGATCAGAAAGGAAGGCATGTAGTTTTCCGGCAGTTCTTTATAATAGAAGGACAGGGGGCGCAGACGGATCCCCTGCTTCCGGGCAGCCTGTATCAGCTCCTCCTCATTCCGCCGCCGGAGGCTCCGGGCGATCACATAAAGCCCGGCATAATCTCCCGTCACCTCAATGCGGTCCTGGTAACTGCGGAAAACTCCCAGCACCGTATCGTGTTTTTCCTTATACCGTTTGCGCATCCGGTTCAGATGCTTTTCAAAATATCCTCCATGGATAAATTCTGCCATCATCGTCTGATCCAGACGGGACACCGGACAGTTATAATCCCCGCAGCACTCCTGAAAGCGTTTCATAAGCCGGTCCGGAAGAACCATATATCCCATCCGGAGCGCTGGCGCGATGGCTTTGGAAAAGGTACCGATATAAATAACTTTCCCCTCGGCGTCGATGCTTTGCAGCGCCGGGATCGGCCTTCCCTTATAGCGGTATTCGCTGTCGTGGTCGTCTTCGATGATGTATCTATCCTCCTCTTCTTTTGCCCACAGAAGAAGCTGCTGCCTTCTGGCGATGGACATTACCGTTCCCAGGGGAAACTGATGAGAAGGCGTCACATAACAGAGCCTGGCTCCCGAACCCTCTAATCCCCCGATGCCGATCCCGCCGCCTTCCACGCCAATATCACAGACTTCAAAACCATGGGAAGCCAGGATCTTTTTTGCCCTCACGTAGCCCGGCTCCTCAAAGGCAATCCTCTTCTCATTCCGGAACATTACCGATAAAAGCTGCAGAAGGTACCCAATCCCCGCCCCAATGATCACATTGGAGCCCTGGCACAATACCCCTCTCGAACCGTGGAGATAGTCTGACACCGCCCGCCGCAGTTCCCAGTCTCCCCGGTAATCCCCCGCCTGGAAAAGACTGTGGTCCTTTAATGCTCTCCTTCCGATGGACTGCCAGACGGAATAGGGAAAATTTTCCACATCCACTGCATCGGGATCGAAATCATACCGATAGTTCTCCCGGTCTTTTTCCTCCCCCTCATCCCTGTATTCTGCCGGATGGATCTGCTGGGTATGGGTGATCTGGTTTACGAAATATCCCCGTTTGGGAAGGGAGTACACATATCCCTCCGCTACCAGCTGTTCATAGGCGGTATCCACCGGATTTCTGCTGACGGAGAGATAGCCCGCCAGCTCCCTGGCAGAAGGCAGTTTTTCCCCGCAGGAAAGTCTTCCCGACAAAATTTCTTCTTTCACATAAGAATAAATCTGATGATACATCGGCTCATCAGATTTATTGTCTAAAGAAAAGGTAAGCATTTTTCTTATCCTCCTCCAACTGTATTTTTAACGTATCCAGCCCGGAAAACTTCCGTTCTCCCCGCAAAAATGCAAACAGCTCCACACAGATCTTCTCTCCATAGATCTCCCGGTCAAAGTCCATGATATAGGTCTCTGCTCCGGCCCGGTTTTCCCCGGGAATGGTGGGTTTAACCCCCACATTGGTAACTCCTGTATACTCACCGTACTGCGTGTGTACCCGGGAGGCATAGACGCCATAAGGAGGAAGAAGTTTTTCCTGCTCCGGAAGCTGGTTCACCGTGGGCATCTGGATCGTCCTGCCGATCTGGTTTCCCCGGCACACCTCTCCATATATAAAATAGGGATGTCCCAGCAGCTCATTGACCCTCCCGATGCAGCCTCTTTCCAGTTCCTCACGGATCCTCGTGCTGCTGACCGGCTCACCGTACATCTTCTTTTTCGGAAAAACCTTTAACTCATACCCATAGACAGAACTGTATTTCTGTAAAAAAGCCACATCTCCCTGACGCTCATAACCAAACCGGAAGTCTTCTCCCACGGAGATCAGCTTTGCCCCACATTGACGGATCAGAATGTCTTCCAAAAAGACCCGGGGCTGCATATGTGACAGTTCTTTATCAAAAGGACGGTCGATGTACACCTGGATCCCAAGTTTCTCTGCCAGATAACGTTTTTCCTCCGAACTGTATATGTGTCTGGAATCGGTAAAGCGAAAGGTAAAAAGAACTTTCGTAAGATCCGTAGATTCCCGGACTGAGTCTAGCAGCAGCCGGTGGCCGCTGTGGAGACCGTCAAATTTGCCGAGGCACACCGCTGTATTATTCAGTTTATATGGTCCGTGTTCCAGAATCTTCATCTCTGTCTCTTGCCTTTCTCTTTGTATATATGGCAGACCCCTCATTAAAAAACATCTTATGGATCCCAAAACCATGCCGGGAATCCCTGTATCTGTAAATGGCATAAAACCGGCATGTCTCGTCGTACATCCGGACCAGCGCTCCTTCTGCCAGAGCTTCCCCGCTCCGGCAGAACTTCTCCTCCACATCATTTCCATTTTTCAGGAAGCGGAGACCCTTTTCCTCAACGATAACTGCCGGATACTTTTTAAATACATGATCTACCGGGTACAAAATTTCCTCTATTTTCCCATCTTTATAAATGTTCTCGATCTCAGCGAGGGTATGAGCCTTCTCCAGAAAAAAAGGCGCTACCGAAGTGCGCACAAGAGAAGCCATGGCGGCCCCGCAGCCTAGCTTCTGCCCTATATCATGACACAGCGTACGGATATAGGTTCCTTTGGAACAGTGTACCCTCATGGAAAATTCCATCGTCTCTGGCGAATGCTCTGTTACCTCACAAGAATATATGGTGATCCTGCGCGCCTGCCGCTCCACCTCAATACCCTGTCTCGCCAGCTCGTACAGCCGCTTTCCATTTACTTTCACAGCGGAGTACATCGGCGGGATCTGCCAGATCTCACCAGTAAATGACTGCACCGCCTGGCGGATCTCATCCAGGTTCACCGATACCAGGTGTTCTTCCTGAATGGTTCCTGTCATGTCCTGGGTATCTGTCACCACTCCCAGGCGTACCACCGTCTCATAGGTTTTGGATTTGTCTGTCAGCAGACTGCATACCCTGGTAGCCCTGCCGAGACAGACGGGAAGCACACCGACGGCATCGGGATCCAGTGTGCCGGTATGCCCGATCTTCTTCTGATGAAGAATCCCCCTCAGCTTCGCTACCACATCATGGGAGGTAAACCCTTTCTCCTTATATACGTTGAGTATTCCATCCATCGTTCTTTCCCGGGATGAGCCCATCCTGCTCCTTTACTTTTGATCTTTTAACTGTTTCTCGATATGTTCCGTAATATTATTGATCACATCAAAAGCAGACCCCTTAATGCTGCAGCCTGCCGCGTGAATATGCCCGCCGCCGCCAAAAAAACAAGCAATCCTGCTCACATCCACAACGTCATTAGAACGCATACTCACCTTATATTCCATGGTATCTTTTTCCGTCAGAAGAATTGCCACCTCGACTCCCTGGGTGGTCCGCAGCTCATCGATCACACCATCCAGATCCGACGGCTTCGCCTCATAAAAATCCAGTACCCGGCGGGACACAACGGAAAAAATAACTGTTCCGTTCATCACCCGGACACTTTCCAGAAGACAGCGGCCCATGATCTGAAGCTGACGGTACGTCTTCATATAAAAACTTTCATCAATGATCTTTCCAAAAGGGATTCCCTTCTGCATCAGTCTTCCCGCCATCTCCATCGTGGACAACCCCGTGTTGGAATGTTTAAACACTCCGGTGTCATGAATGATCCCGGTATAAAATGCCTGCGCCGGAAAATACCCTATTTTTTCTATATCCAAAAGGCCGCAAAGTACTTCACAGGTAGAACTGGCTTCCGCCTCCACATGGTTTACCTCTGCAAAATGCGTATTACTTATATGGTGGTCGATATTGACTGTCCGCGCCGCTCCATTAAATACCGGTTCCGCCTCTCCCAAACGGTCCGGTGAACCGCAGTCCAGCGAGACAAAGAGATCATACTGATCCGTGCTGCCCTCCAGCGCCTCTTTCCGGTTGAGATATTCAAATGCCTCCGGAATCTCCTCCAGAAACACACGTAACTTCTTATCTGGATAATTTTCCTGGATATAAGAATATAACCCCATACAGGAACCAATACAGTCTCCATCGGGACGAACGTGTCCCCCGATGGCTATCGTTCCCGCTTTCTGAATCTCCTCCAATAAAATACTCATTCCTTCCACCCCTTCTATTCCCTGTGATTGACCTCATCAATCCGCTTTGACATCGCTACGCCATATTCGATGGAATGATCCAGAATAAATGTCAGTTCTGGTGTATTTCTCAGATTCATTCTTCTGGCAAGCTGCCCTCTGGCAAAAGAGGCACTTTTTTTCAGGCCTTCCATCGTCTTCTCTTTCTCTTCCTCACTGCCCAGTACACTGACGTATATTTTGGCGAATTTCAGATCCGGAGTCACCTCCACCGCCATCACCGAAGTCATGGGATGCACCCTTGGATCCTTTATCTCCTCCCGTATGATCTGGCTCATCTCCCGCTGAACCTCACTGTTGATACGGATATTTTTTACACTGTTTTTTTTCATAGTCTCTCCATTCTAAGGATGGAGCCCCGCCTTTCTATCAGCGCGGAACCTCCACCATAATATAGCACTCCACCTGATCCTCTTCCTGGATATCGTTGAAACCACTAAAGACAAGACCACACTCGTAACCGGCTGCCACCTCTTTTACGTCATCTTTGAAACGCTTCAGGGAAGCCAGCTCACCCTCAAAGATCTGCTCGCCCTCGCGGCTGATGCGGCACTTGCAGCCTCTCTCAACCTTTCCGTCAAGAACATAAGAGCCGGCGATAGTTCCCACGCCAGAAGCCTTGAACGTCTGGCGGATCTCCACATGACCGATGACCTTTTCCTCATAGATTGGTTCCAGCATACCCTTCAGAGCATTTTCAATGTCCTCAATGGCATCGTAAATGACACGGTACAGACGGACATCTACATTTTCTCTGTCTGCGATCTCTTTCGCTGTATTATCCGGCCGGATATTGAATCCGATGATAATGGCATTGGAAGCGCTGGCAAGGGATACGTCGGATTCGTTGATGGCTCCCACTCCGCCGTGGATCACCCGCACTGCCACTTCTTCGTTGCCAAGTTTAAGAAGGCTCTGTTTTACCGCCTCCACAGATCCCTGTACATCCGCCTTGATGATCAGGTTCAGGTCCTTTACATTTCCTGCCTGGATCTGATTGAACAGTCCATCCAGAGAAAGTTTCTTCGCTTTTGTCTCTTCCAACAGTTTATCCTTACTCTGGTCAATATATGCCTGTGAAATCTGTTTTGCCTCTTTGTCGCTCTCTGTGGACACAAAGATCTCTCCCGCATCCGGCGCTCCGTTCAGGCCAAGAATTTCTACAGGTGTAGATGGCCCTGCCACCTTCACTCTCTCACCGTTGTGGTCGATCATGGCGCGGACTTTACCATGGGCAGATCCCACTGCCACATGATCGCTGATGTGCAACATACCCTTCTGTACGAGTACTGTCGCCACCGGACCGCGTCCCTTATCCAGACGTGCCTCGATCACGATACCACGCGCCTTCCGGTCTGGATTTGCCTTGAGTTCCAGAACCTCTGCCGTGAGCACGATCATCTCAAGAAGCTGCTCGATCCCTTCTTTTGTGTGGGCAGATACCGGGACAAATATGGTGCTTCCGCCCCAGTCTTCCGGAATCAGCTCATACTCTGCCAGCTCCTGTTTCACCCGCTCGATATTGGCACCGGCTTTATCGATCTTATTGACCGCCACGATGATCTCCACACCAGCTGCCTTGGCATGGTTGATGGCTTCCACCGTCTGAGGCATGACACCGTCGTCGGCTGCCACTACCAGAATGGCGATATCCGTAGACTGGGCGCCGCGCATACGCATGGAGGTAAATGCCTCATGTCCTGGAGTATCCAGGAAGGTAATCTTTTCCCCGTTGATCTCTACCACATAGGCTCCGATGTGCTGTGTGATTCCTCCTGCCTCATGGGAGGTGACATTTTCTTCCCGGATGGCATCCAGAAGGGAGGTTTTACCATGGTCTACATGGCCCATAACACAGACTACCGGCGGACGCTTCTTCATGGACTCTTCTGGTTCCTCATCCTCTTTCAGAAGCTCTGCTACCATATCGATCTTCTCTTCCATCTCGGCAATGATATCAAACTCCAGGGCGATCTCCTCTGCCTCTTCAAAGCTGATATCCTGGTTCAGGGAAACGACCTGTCCCTGCATAAACAGCTTTTTCACCAGCGCAGCTGCCGGCATCTTCATCTTATCCGCCAGCTCACGGATCGTCAGGCTTTCCGGAATCGTAATCTGCTTGATGGTCTCTTCCGGCTCTTTTGCCGCCGGCTCCGGCTTGATGAAGGCACCCTTTCTGTTCGGATCCTTCTTGCTGCGGATCTTGCTCATCTCTTCTTTGCTGGACTTTTTATAGGTTCCCTTTTCTGTTACCTTTTTATTATTTCTCTTGCGGGAGTTCTTCTGCTCCTGCTTGATACCGTCAAAACCACTCTGGGACTTTTCAAAGCGCTCAAACACGCGCTCACCGCCCCGGTTGCCGCCATTTCTGCGGTCTCCATTGTTGTTCTGGCCGCGGCCTCCGCCAAAGCTTCCATTTCCCTGGCTCCGGTTCCCCTGGCCCCTACGGTCATTTCCACCGGCACCCTGGCCTCCGTTCTGGTTCCGGTTCCCCTGGTTTCTGCGGTCTCCATTGTTGTTCTGGCCACGGCCTCCGCCAAAGTTTCCATTTCCCTGGCCCCGGTTCCCCTGGCCTCTACGGTCATTTCCGCTGGCGCCCTGGCCTCCGTTCTGGTTTCGGTTGCCGCCATTTCTGCGGTCTCCATTGTTGTTCTGGCCGCGGCGGTCTCCGCTGTTGTTTTGATTACGGCGGTCTCCATTACCATAACTGCCGCTGCCGGAATTTCCACTCCCCTGGCCTCCGTTCTGGTTCCGGTTCCCCTGGTTTCTCCGGTCCCCGCCGCCCTGACCGCGGTTTGCCTGATTTTTCTGCTCCCCGTTCTGGGATGCTTTGTTCTGGCTCTCCTGGTTCCGGGGCTCTTTGCGGTCCGTCTCTTTCCGTTCAGGAGCCTGACCCGTAACAGATGGATCTGCCTTTTCCGAAGCCTCTTTCTTTTCTTTCTTTACATCTTCCGGCTGTTCTGCCCTCTTCTCCGGCACTTCCTTTTTCGGAGCCGGCGGTTCTGCCGCTTTGCTCTCCGTTTCTTTTTTCTTCGCCGGAACCGCCGGTTTATTGGTATTGCTGAAGGTCTTCAGCAAAAAGGCGATCGCATCGTCCTCGATATTGCTGTTGGCACCTTTTACCTCAAAACCATTATCATTCAAAAGCTTCACCAGGTCCCCGCTTTTGATCTCTTTATTTTTCGACTGCAAGCTTCTTGCAATTTCATATATTTTCATTTTCGCCATACACTTTTTCCTCCAAATCTAAATTCTTGCCAATTGATGCTGCAAATCCTGGATTCAGAACTGCCATCGAAGCGCGGAATTCTTTTCCCACCGCTTTTCCCAATGTTTCCTTGCTTCCAAACAGGGCGAAAGGAACCCGGTAATACCTGCAGGAATTCCTGAATTTTTTCTTCGTATTTTCAGAAGCATCCTCCGCGACGATCACCAGTTTTGCCTTTCCGGAACGGATCGCTTCTTCTGTAAGAAATTCTCCACAGGCGATGTTTCCGCCCCGCATCGCCAACCCGAGAGTTCCCAGTACCTTATTCTGCTGGATCATTCACTCAACTGCCTTTCTAACTCTTCATAAACTTCCTCTGACACATTTATTCTAAACGCCCGGCTCAGTCCGTTGGTCTTTCGCGCTTTTTTTAAACACTCCGGATCATCACACAGATATGCTCCTCTTCCATTCATTTTTCCTGTGCGGTCAATGCAGATCTTCGGTTCCCCGCTGGGATCCTCCTCTGGTCCTGACACCTTCACCACCCGGATGAGCTGCTTTTTTTCTTTACTTTCCCGACAGCCGATGCACTGCCTCATGGGAACTTTTTTCCCCTTCAAACGATCAACTCCTTACCCTTCAAGGCTCTGTGTCTCGCTCTTGATATCTATCTTATATCCGGTGAGCTTTGCCGCAAGCCGCGCATTCTGGCCCTCTTTTCCGATGGCGAGGGAAAGCTGGTAATCCGGCACGATCACCAAAGCTGTCTTTTCTTCCGGATCCACCGTAACAGATAATACCCTCGAAGGGCTCAGGGCATGCTCGATAAAGATCGCTGGATTTTCGTTCCATTCCACAATGTCGATCTTCTCACCGCGAAGTTCCTCTACAACCGTATTTACACGGATACCATTAACGCCGACACAGGCGCCCACCGGGTCCACATCCGGATTGGAACTGTACACCGCGATCTTGGAACGTGATCCCGCTTCTCTTGATACGTTTTTGATCTCTACGACGCCACTCTGGATCTCTGCCACCTCAGATTCAAACAATCTCTTCACAAGTTCCGGATGGGTACGGCTGACTGTGATCCTCGGCCCTCTTGTGGTATCCCTTACCTCTGTCACATATACTTTGATCTTTTCATGGGAACGGAATCTCTCGGTCTTCACCTGCTCTGCCTCGGTGAGAACCGTATCCACCTTACCGAGATTCACGGTATAATTTCCATTGTTATAACGCTGGACTGTACCGGTGATGATATCCCGCTCTTTTGTATAGTACTGGTCATAAAGGACCTTTCTCTCCTCCTCACGGATCTTCTGTACCACAACCTGTTTCGCCTTCTGGGCGGAGATCCTGCCGAAATTCTTCGGTGTCACCTCGATGCTTACGATAGCGCCGGGTTCTGTCACATTGTGTTTCGCCTCAGCCTCTGTCAAGGACATCTGAAGGGTCTCGTCTTCTACCTCTTCCACTACCTCTTTATCCTGGTAAACATGGAATTCTCCTGTCGTGTCATCCAATGTCACACGGATATTATCGGATTTGCCAAACTGGTCCTTACACGCTGCCAGAAGAGAATTCTGGATAGCGTCGATCAAAATCTCTTTGCTGATATCTTTTTCTTTTTCAATCGCCTCCAATGCCTCGATCAATTCGGGATTCCCATTTGATACTTTGTTATTTTTCGCTTTCATTTTTCCTTTTTCCTCCAATTCTGAATACTAAAAATCAATCGCTTTACGGATCAATGCAATATCTTTAATCTCTATCTCTAATTGATCGTCACCCTCAAATGCCAGCAGGATCCTGCCCCCGGCAGTGGTGTCCTCTGACGGCGCGTCATATTTTCTCAGGATGCCGACAAACTCTTTATCGGTATATTTTTTGCCATCCTGTTCAAAAGTCACCGGAGCA
The DNA here is from genome assembly GCA_947070915.1 of uncultured Roseburia sp. Taxonomy (GTDB): domain Bacteria; phylum Bacillota; class Clostridia; order Lachnospirales; family Lachnospiraceae; genus Eubacterium_F. The sequence continues at coordinate 7,193 of CAMTDY010000032.1, read as the reverse complement.
AACAACTTGACCTCTACATCCTGTCCCAGGTTTCTTATGTAGTCCTTCGGTTTCTTAAACGGTCTCAGCAGGCCGGGGGAACTCACCTCCAGGATATAGGACTCTTCAATAAAATCCTCTCTGTCCATCAGGTCGCTGAGTGCATGGTTTACAAGGGTCAGATCATCAATGGTGATCCCGCCCTCTTTGTCAATATAAGCCCTCAGATGCCAGTTTCCCGCCTCTTTTACAAATTCCACATCAACGAGTTCAAAATGATTTTCCTCCAAAATTGGAGTGATCAGCTGTTCCGTACGCTGCTCATAATTCTGATGTTTGCTCAAAGACAACCCTCTTTTCCTTTTATTCAAATCAATACGACAAAAACAATGAGTGGACTTTCGTCCACTCATTTTCCATCAACAACATTTTCAGTATATCACACGTTTTCCCAAAAAGCAAGGGCTTTTGGGATTTTTTTGTACTTTTGCTAATTTCCTGCCAATGTATACATATTATAGTAGACACCCCGCTGTTCCATCAGCTGGGAATGTGTCCCCTCCTCCGCAATGCCTTCCTCGGTCAGCACAAGGATCCTCTGGGCATTGCGGATAGTGGAAAGCCGGTGGGCGATCACAAAAGTCGTGCGGTTTTTCGCCAGTTTCTCCAGCGACTCCTGCACCACCTTCTCACTCTCGTTGTCCAGTGCCGAGGTTGCCTCGTCGAATATAAGAATAGGAGGATTTTTCAAAAACACCCGGGCGATGGAAAGCCGCTGCTTCTGCCCGCCGGACAGCTTCACCCCCCGCTGTCCGATATTGGTCTCATATCCTTCCGGCAGGTTCATGATAAACTCATGGGCGTTGGCATTCTTCGCCGCCTCTATGATCTCATCCCTGCTCGCGTCCGGTCTTCCATACCGTATATTGTCGATCACTGTCCCGGCAAAGAGATATACATCCTGCTGGACGACGCCAATGTTTTGGCGCAGGCTTTTCAGGGAATACTCCCGGATGTCCCTTCCGTCAATCCGCACACAGCCAAAGGTCACCTCGTAAAATCTGGGGATCAGGCTGCACAGCGTCGTCTTCCCAGCTCCTGACGATCCCACCAGCGCCACATACTCTCCCTCGTCTACTTTCAGGCTCACATGGCTGAGTACCTTTTCCTGATCTTCCTCATACCGGAAGCCCACGTCATCAAACTCCACATCTCCCCGTAAGCTTTCCGCCTCCACCGGGTGTTCTGCCTCCTGGATCTCTGGTTCGATGGCAAGGATCTCACGAAACCGCTCGTAGCCGGAGATCCCGTTCTGGAACTGCTCCGTAAAGTTGATAAGCTTCTGTACCGGCTCGGTAAAATTATTGATATAGAGAAGAAATGTGATAAGATCCGGCGCATTCAGAGAGCCATTAGTCAGGAAAAACGCCCCCACGACGATGACCAGCACCGTGATCATCGTGATAAATGCCGTCAGCCCGGCATGGTACTGTCCCATATAAAAATAGCTGTTTTTCTTGCTGTCCAGAAACCCCTGGTTTCCTTCCATAAACTTCTCCTGCTCCACATCCTCATTGGCAAAGGACTTGACCACCCGGATACCGGATAGATTGTCTTCGATGCGGGCATTGATATCTGCCACCTTTTCCCGGTTCCGTTTAAAGGCGCGTTTCATCTTCTTATTCAAAATGTAGGCGTAGACGAACATCACCGGGATCAGGACAAATGCCGCCACCGCGAGTTTCGGGTTCACCCAGATCAGTATGGCCAGCGTCCCGATAAACTTGATAAAGGAGATCACCACATCCTCCGGCCCATGATGCAGAAGCTCAGTGATGTCAAACAGGTCATTGGTGATCCGGGACATAAGCTGCCCCACCTTCTGGTTGTCGTAAAAAGAAAAGGATAATTTCTGATAGTGCTCAAAGATTTCCTTTCTCATATTGAATTCGATCTTTGCCCCCATCACATGACCGTAATTACCGATGAAATAATTACTAAAACACTGTATCCCCACCAGCACGGTCATCAGTATCCCCAGCAAAAGGATCGTATTCCAGATCTGCTCCTTGGGCATGTAGATCACCGTCCCGGTAATATAGCGCACGATCAGCGGGATCACCAGCGTGGTGGCCGCCCCCAGAAAGGCAAAGAACATGTCCGCCGCAAAAATCCCCCGGAAAGGTTTATAATAACTTAAAAATTCATTCCATTTAAAATATTTCTTTTCTGTCTCCATTTATTTTTGTCTCCATTCGCCGCAGGCGGCACAAATAATTTTCGAGAAGAACGCTGTTTTTGCGTTCTTTCGGTGTGAAGAGAGTAACGTGCCACAAGTGGCGCGTTACGAGAGATTGTCTGGTGAAGTTTTGATGCCTCCAACGGAGGCATTTGAACCGAAAATCTCCTTCACACTTCTCCCATGGTCAATTTTCTGTATCAGATAGAGCTTCTGCCCGCTCTTCATCTTTTTTCGCCTTTTCATGATCGCCGAGAGCATGGTACACTTCCGCCCTGGTTTTATAGGCATCTTTATAGGAATCGCGGAGATCGATGGCTTTATTTAAATAATCCAATGCCTCTTCATACTCTTCGCATTTATATTTGAGTGTGCCCATATTATTATAAGCATTAGAAAATTGCGGGGCAAGCTCAATAGCTTTTGTATAATCATTTAATGCCTCTTGATATTTTCCTATTTTATCATATGTATTTCCGCGATTATTATATGCAATAGCGTACTGTGGGTCAAGTTCTATAGCTTTCGTATAATCTTCTATTGCCTTTATATATTCTCCCAGTTCAATATAACAATACCCGCGACAACCATATACATCCTTAACATTTGGATCAAGTTCAATGGCTTTTGTATAATCTTCAACTGCCTTATTATACTCTTTTAGATCAACATAAACATTACCCCTATTAAAGTAATTCTCCCCATCTTCCGGGCTCAGATCAATAGCCGCAGTATACACTTCGATGGCTTTTTTATATTTTCCTTCTCTATTATATATGCGCCCCATCACTGCATAATTATGAACAGTTTCTTCCTTCTTTGCCTCCTTGATCTGTTCATCATTAAATGTATCCATTTCAATCAATATTTCATTCAATGTCTCATTGGAACCCGAACTTTGCTCTGCCTCGGTACGGATCATCTTTTCAAACTTATCGTACTGCGTATTATAGCGTTCGATTCTGTCTTCCGTCACCTTCCGCATCTCTTTATCCGGGTTTTCAAAGCCCATTTTCCGGGAAAGCATATACATAAAATAGTCAAAGCCCTCGATGGGGATCAGGCATCCGTTTTTACTTTTCACCAGATCGACGATCTCCTTGGACGGTTTCTCCTTCTTCCAATAGCACCAGTACAGACCATTCATCTTGACGTCTTCATCTTTGAGAAACTCCATGAGGCTCTGGTCGCCGCCAGCATATCCGATCACCACCGGCGTATATACCATAAAGGATTTCTTTAATGTCTCCTGCCACTCCTGGTCCAGACCATGGGTCTCCTTCTGGCGGTTATAGGGATGAAAATACAGGCTTCTGTGAATCTTTGCCACGATGGGGCGGTCAACGTTCAGATTGATAAAACCTGCCAGGGATTCATGCCCCACCAGCAAGGGGTGTTCATTTGCATAGATAAACAGGGCATCTTCGATCAGACTGTCAAAATTCGTGGTGATCGCCAGATTATGTGTTTTCCCCGCAAGAATTTTCGCCAGGGCATGATGGCCAAGGCTGGGCACTCCCTTTTCCAGCTCCCTCTCAAAATAGGCATAGCCCTCTTGATAATCAGGATAAAAACGGAGATCATAAATCCCGAAGTAATTCTCACTGGTAGGAGTTATGCTTTTAATGTCCAGCTTCTTCATCAGATTCTGCAGTTCTGTTTCTTCGTATTTGTTTTTCAACTCATCCGCCCAGATCTTTGCCATCTCCACCCCGGTAGGAATCCCACCCTCGCGGGAGGCCCCGGAACCCAAAATAAAGCAAAAACGCCGATTGTATTTCTGAGCCTCTCCAAACATATGAATAAAAGCTTTGGGAGAAATCTCATTTATCTCTTTGTCCATCGAATCCGTCCTCTCTGGTATGTAATATCAAGATGTTGTGGTCAAAAGGCATTTTGCCCCCAACAAATGATGCGAATTGCTTCGTTGTTTCACAACTCCCGCAATTCTTCAAACATTCGAAATCCGCTGATTTACTACGTAAATCGCTACATTCTCATGTTTGGCGGGTCCCAAGGTCACATGCCTCATCATGCAGGCATGAACGGCATGTTGACCTTTTGACCCTGGCATCATATCAATATATTAACATATGCTCCAATCATTGGCAAATTTTAGCTTCATTAAAAAAGGGTTTTAAACATACACAACAATGTGGAATACGCCTTGTGAGTTTTTTTGTTTGCTTGTGCCTTCCGCGCAAACAAAAAAACCGACATCCGCCGGTTTTAATAAATTAAAATAGTCCGTAGGGGAATCGAACCCCTGTTTCTGCCGTGAGAGGGCAGCGTCTTAGCCGCTTGACCAACGGACCGTGTCAACAGTTGATATATTACTATAAAATTCAACTGTTGTCAACAGTTTTTTCAATTTTTTATTATTGTTTTTTTATTTTGATCTTCTTCGTGCTGCTCCATGCCCCGTAAACTTTCTTCTTTTCTTTCAGCTGGTAAGCCCGGACACGGAAATAATAGGTTTTCTTCTTTTCCAGGTTCTTCATGGTAACTTTGTTTTTGGAAACCAGCTCCTGCTTTTTGTTCTTCCATTTCTTAGAAGTGCTGTAACAGATCTGATACCCTTTGGCCCCAGGAGATTTTTTCCAGGATAGGGATACATCACATTTTTGGGCTTTTGATTTTACAATAGTTATTTTTCTGTTCCATTTCAAAGGCAGGGGGAACGGGGCAGTTTCTTTTACCTTTCCGTCGGATGATACGGTTCCGGCATACAGCCAGCCCGGTGAACTTCCAGATTTAGAAGCCGCTTTTAAATTAAGATGAAGAGCCGGACGGACAGCAAAGTGAGGGGCGTCCACACTGTATCCAGTCCCTACAGAACCAGTGTTATACACAAAAGCAGCGAGAGTACTGGTAGAACGGATGATGCTGCATGGAGAGCGCAGCCACCATTGGGTGTTTCCCAAAAAAGAGTTGTTAGAGATATACTTGCTTTTAATCTCTCCCCCTTGTAGTGTGTACACTGTAGCCATTGAAGTTCTTTTCTCCCAATCCCAATCATACATGTCTTTAACAGAAAATCCATACTGCGGATTTGTTACTTCTTCAAGGGATAAGAGATATAATTTGTCAAAGGTGGAATAATTCCCACTCTCCACATTTTTTTTAAAATTGCTATGATCTGTTGCTGGCATAAAGCCATGGTCAGTCAAACTTAAACGTTTCTCCGTTACTACATTTGTAGTAACAATCGCCCGTTTCTCCTGCTTTGTGAAAGCATAATAATAAAAACCTTTGTCCCGATAGTCTTTTCCCAGGGCATTCTTTTCTGGTCCATAACCATTCAGCCAGCTGCGCATCGTACAAGTCTCCCATGTAACATCTTCCTTCTTGTCATTGTAACGCTGGCAGTCCAGATTCTTATCTGCCAGAAGAAACACATCATCTCCCTCGATGGACAGCACTCGCCACTTGATCGGTGTTTTGGTATCTTTTTTGTCAGCCTTTCCGTTTTGATCCGTATCCTCCTGCCAGTACCTGCCAAACCAGATACAGTCCCAGACGGTTCTGCTCTGTTCTACCGATTCCCTTTCTTCTTCCAGATCCTCTTCATCAAATTCTTCCTCCGGATCCGGTTCCTGAATGAAGATCCGTGGATTGCTGAGATCATATTCCGCCGCCAGGCTCACACTTCCAGCCGCCGAAATAAGCCCTGGCAGAAATGTAAAGATCAGAATAAATGCCAGTAATTTTTTAATACTAAATTTCATATCGCTGTCCTCCTAAGAATCATCTCATATGTTCATCCCACCAGGAAGGAACTTTAAAATAATTTTCTACGATGTCAAAACGCCGAAATGCCGCTGCCATGGTACGCCCATCCATCAGATCCAGATGTTCCGTATTAAAATATTCCTTTAATAGCTCCGTTAACGCACATTCTGCTTTCCTATAAAGATCTTCCTTATTTCTTTCAAAATCTTCTTTTACCTCATAAAAATTTACATGTGTCAGAGAATTTAATTCAATGCTATGCTTCTGCAATAACTGTTTTCCGATCATAGAAGCGAGAAAATGCTGGCTGAAAGGACGTGAAGCCTGTATATCTTTGTCTGTACATGAATGCTTTCGCCTGCTGTCACAATAACGGAATATCAGAACTGCCATTATCATCTGCGCAGCATTTAAGTCTTCAAAGATATCCGAATAATACTTGTCAAAAAACTCATTGCGTTTATATTTTGCCAGATGTGGGCGTTCTCTCCATACAGCAAGCACTGCCTCTGCTGCAACCGTAGAAGGGATTGCATTTGTGATCGTTGAACCATCACGTTTTCTTTTATAAATATAGTCCAGCCCCTCCGCGCTCTTCTCCAATAGGATCTGGATATCATCATTGGATTTTAGATCCCTGAAATCTACCGGATTCTGACTATTTGTCGCATAGGTGATATCATGAATCATCCCTTCGTCATCGCTTACTTCATAAAGACGGACCAGCAGATATACTTGTGAAAAATCAATCTCCGGATGTTCTTTTAAAGTCTGCCAGATCGTTTTACAGGTCTGCCCTCCATTGATGATCTGCAGCTTTTTAATCTTAACAATCCAATTTTGCTCCTGCAGGGCATTGTAACTAAACTTGTCACAGATCATTGTAACACCATTATTAAAGAAAAAGAAATTAAAACGTTTTTCGTCATCCAGCAATGTCTGAATAATACCCTCATTTACAGTATTTCTCCCCAGGTACCGTCGTATATTTTTTTCTAAAAGACTGTCACCAAACTTGTCCATCAAGTCAGAAATTTCTTTTACCGAAATACGCCCAAGAATCACTCTTTTATAATTAAAGTCTTCTTGTACGGCTTTTCCAGATAAGGCTATTTGGGCATCAATAGATTCTGTCCTGTTTATATAACGTAAAATATCAGAATGACAAAAATGGACAAACTGCACCTGCTTCTGTCCTCCAAAAGTATTTTGAATATAATTTTCTCCATCACGGTTCCAGGAC
>CAMTDY010000031.1 GCA_947070915.1 uncultured Roseburia sp. | reverse complement strand
CTGGCAAGAGTACATTTACACAATTGCTAAAACCTCCAATGGACTATATCAATGCTGATGAAATAAAAAAGCACCTAAAATGTTCTGATTTAGAGGCAGCACAATTGGCAGAAAAACAGCGGGAAGACCATATAGAACGAATGAAAGAATTTTGTTTCGAAACAGTGCTTTCAACAGAACGTAATTTGAAACTATTAAAAAAGGCAAAGGAAAAAGGTTATTTTATCCGCTGTTATTATATTTTGACGGCAGATCCCATGATTAATGTCTGGCGTGTGAGGGCGAGAGTAGAATCAGGCGGGCATGGTGTGCCAGAAGAAAAGATTATTGCAAGATATGATAAAGCCTTAAGGTTGGTCAAGGATGTGATAAGGGTTTGTGATATTTGCCATATATATGACAACTCTGATAGCAGTCCATTTCGTATATTTAAGAAGAGAAAAGAATGTATATATTTTGATGAATGTGACGATTGGTATTTTGAGGATATTAGAGATTTAACAGGTATTTCTGATATGGAAAAGAAAAACCTGAATTAGCAGTGATAGACCAAACATATTGCTATACTAATTATAACAGTTTAAGTAATAAGACGGGAATTTCTTATTAGTTGTAAGGGATATTAACTATAAATATATTATAATAGAGGCGGTATCGTGGGTAAAGGATTAGTGAGAATAAGTTACAAACATAGAAGGATGATTACGTTCTTATAAAGTTTAGATATGAAGAGCCAGACAGAGGAAAGTTGATGTTTCTGCCTTGGCTCTTTTATTTTTTTAGATTTTAGTTGACAAAAGCAGAGTACTTTGTTTTGGTGGTGGCAGATGCCTGTGAACAGGAGGAACGTGTTGAACAGGTAATAAGGTTTGTTGTGAAAGCATCAGCAGAGTTATCCGGGAATCTGGATACAGAAAAGTAAAGCCAAAGAAAACGGAAAAACCGGCAACGGCGGCGCCGGAGGGGCTAACAGGAGCAGGGAAGGATTTGAAACCAGAATCCGGAAATAAGCCGATGATGACGCATCTGCCTTCAGAAAAGAAGGTGCGGGAACCAGTGCAGTCTGAAATCCCAATGGAAGGAAAAGCAGATGATGTGGAGAGGACAGACGACATCATACGTGTGGATGTGCCGGCGAATGCACGTCTGCTCATGAATCCGATGGCCCTGGAAGAAAATGGACAGATATTGATATTCTCCAGGAAGACAAAGTTGTGGTCGCCATCCGCAATCTGAGAGAGGGCGAAAATCCCATCCACACATCTTTCTGCCTGTCACCGGGAAATACTGCATTTATGCGGTTTTTTGGAAGCATAAGACGGGGGACGGAATATCTGTGGCGGGACGGTGACTTGAAGGCAAGCGTAATATTCAATTTCAGAAAGAGCGAGGAAAGATGACAATTCTCCTTTAATCTGTTATAATAATTCCCAAAGTGGGAGCAGTACCTGGCGGAAAAAGTTTCCGGCAGGTATTTGTGCCTTAAGAAAAATGTAAGAATTTTATTTGGTTTTATAAAAGAAATGTTCAGTATAATGGAAATATCAAGGGCAGTTGGAAACAGTCTGGAGGAGCAAATGGAAAATCAGCAAATATTAGTGGTGGATGACGACCATGAGATCGTGGCTGCTATCGCCAAAAATCTGGAGTCAGAAGGATATACAGTCTGGAAGGCTTATGATGGAATGCAGGCGCTGGAGGCTTTGCAGCGGGAAAAAATTCATCTTGTAATCCTGGACATCATGATGCCGAATATGGATGGTATGTCCGCCACAATAAAAATCCGTGAGGAAAGAAATATTCCCATCATACTTTTGTCAGCCAAATCAGAGGACAGCGATAAGGTGCTCGGTCTGACCATGGGGGCAGACGATTATATTTCCAAACCCTTTTCACCCTCGGAGCTGATCGCACGGGTAAAATCCCAGCTGCGCCGCTATATGAGACTGGGGGATTATCATGCAGAGACGGGGGATACTATTGTGCTGGGCGGGCTGACTCTTCTGGAGCAGGAAAAGCAGCTCTATGTGGACGGAGAGCCGGTCAGACTTACTGCCACAGAATATAAAATACTGCAGCTGTTAATGAAACATCCGGGGAGGGTATTTTCGGCAGAAGAGATTTATGAACGGGTATGGGAAGAAGAGGCATTTTCCGTAGAGAATACGGTTATGGTCCATATCCGGAGGATCCGCGAGAAAATTGAGATCAACCCCCGGGAACCAAGATATTTAAAGGTGGTATGGGGAATTGGCTACAAAATTGAAAAGAATATGTGAAAAAGTATGCAGACGGAGAATCATCAGAGCCGCATTTATAGCTGTCATATTTGCCGGGCTGGCAGTTATGGCCCTGGGGATGGGAATTGCGGGCAGAGTCAGCCGGATGGATGGAACTCTCAGAGATCTCTTTTTGAATCAGTATACAGATTCAAAATTACACAAGAGGGATGTAGAAAGAACGATGGATGCACTCGGGGAACAGATTGAGGACAGAATGGGGATAAATCTGGCATATGACGGTACACTGGATACTTTTCCAGGGATGGAAGATATTGTATTTGATTTTATTTTGAACGCAGAAAAAGGGGACGGTATTTTGAAACTCAGATCCAATATTCCTGATCGGAAAGGAGGGCCTTGGAATGTGGATGTTTCCTATTTGACAGAGAACTTCACCTGCTATTACATTTGGGATGGTGAGGAGCTTACCTTTGGAGATGATGTTGGGGATTATGTCAGAAATAGAATAGAGATGCCTTTGGGGAGCGAATCGGTCAGGATCGGCATCGGGTTTGACACGGGTCTTTTGGAATCCGGACAGGAACGTCTCGGTCAGCTGAATGAAGATCTTTTCACAGGGGTAAGTTTTATTGTGGGAGGATTGCTGGCAGCCTTTTTAGGAGCTGCTTTTCTGATCCTTGGGAAGAAACAGCGCCAGGCAATGCTTTTGTATACCGACATAGCTGTTCTCTTGTCTGCTGCCGGGGGGGTAATGGGGGTCATTTTCATAGCAGGAGTATTTGAAAATTTTGTTGATCTGTCCAAAGAGACCTATGGAACGGTCTCGGATCTTTCCAATGCGGCGGGCTTTAGTATAAGTATGCTGCTGGCTCTTTTTGGCATATATGAAATAGTGAAAAACATCCGGAGACATATGGGGATCCGGCAGTTATTTTTTTTAAAATATCTTCGTAGTATAAAACAGAAGATCGTCGGTGAGGCATATTATGATCAGGGGATTCAGATATGCACGAAAAAACGGGAAAGAACGATGATTTCTCTGACCGTTGTTATTTTGGCGGCAGGTGCAGCGGGGGTATTTTGCCTGCCTATGAAAATATGGTATCTGCTTTGTGCCGGTCTGCTGGTTGTGGTTCTGATGTATTATCGAAGAGGCAGCAGAGAGATTGTGGAGGAATATGGGAAACTTCTGGACCAGCTGAACCAGCTTCTTAATGAGAATTATCAGGATCATGATATGCTGGAAGAGACCTCTGTGTTTGCCAGGGAGTCCTGCCAGTTATCGATGCTTGGCTGTCAGATCCAGGAGAGTGTAGAGCGTCAGATACAGGCGGAAAAAATGAAGATCGATCTGGTTACAAACGTTTCCCATGATCTGAAAACGCCGCTGACTTCCATCATAAGTTACATCGATCTGCTGAAAAAAGAGGAACTGGAGCCGGTGGCGAGAGATTATGTGATGGTTCTGGAGAAAAAATCAGAGCGGCTGAAAAAGATGATATCAGATGTATTTGATCTGACAAAGGCATCCAGTGGAAATCTGGAGATAAAAAAATCAGAGCTGGATTTTGGCAGGCTTCTGATCCAGATACTGGCGGACATGGAGTGGATCATCGAACAGGCTCCTGTCAAGGTGGTTTCTGAAATCCCGGAACAATTGCCACAGATCTGCAGCGATGGTGAGAAACTGTACCGGGTGGTCCAGAACATACTGGATAACGCGCTGAAATATGCCATGCCGGACACAAGGGTTTATGTCACACTAAGGGAAGAGGGGAAAGAGGCAGTGCTTCGGGTAAAGAATGTGTCTGCCTATGAGATGAATTTTACCAGGGAAGAGGTGCTGGGCAGATTTTTCCGGGGAGACTGCGCCAGAAGTACAGAGGGAAGCGGACTTGGCCTTGCTATCGCCAAAGAGTTTGCGGAGAGTTGCGGCGGCAGGCTGGATCTCAGGATCAGCGGAGATGTATTTCAGGCAGAGATCCGGTTCCGTGTTATAGACAGAGGGGATTGACATCGGCTTAAATTATAGCTATACTGAAAAAATAGTGAAGCATTCTGTCGTGGAAAAGGAGAGATTGGATGTCGTATTTTCCCCTGTTTATGGAGTTGAAAGACCGGGACTGTCTCGTGGTGGGGGGAGGCCGGGTCGCCTGGCACAAAGTAAAGGTGCTGATGGATTTCGGCGCGCGGGTTTCTGTGGTGGCGCCAGCAATCATTCCGGAGATGGGGGAGCTTGGCCCTGTTCAGCAGTTCCAGCGGGAATTTAGCGATGGTGATGTGAAGGGACGTACTCTGGTGGTGGCGGCCACAGATGACGAGGTATTGAACCGGCGCATCAGTGGTCTCTGTCAGGAGCGTGGCATTCCAGTAAACGCGGTGGATCAGATCCAGGACTGCAGCTTTATTTTCCCGGCTTATGTGAAGCAGGGAGAGGTAGTGGCAGCCGTTTCCAGCGGGGGGCAGAGTCCGGTTATGACACAATATCTGAAAGCACAGATAGAACCATTTATGACAGAAGAAATAGGGGAGCTGGCGGCATGTCTTGGCGGCATCCGCGATATAGTGCGTTCTGCTGTCAGAACGGAGAAGGCGCGGAAGCAGCTGTATGAGGAGCTTCTTCAGCTGGGACTTCAAAAGGGAGCGAACCCGGGAACAGAAGAGATCTGGAATGCAATGAGAAAATATATGGAACAGGAGTAAGTGAAAATGGACCGAATGAGAAGACTGAGATCCAGTGAGACGCTGCGAAGTATGGTGAGGGAAAATCATGTCCGGGTGGAAGAACTGATCTATCCTGTGTTCGTGACAGCAGGTACCGGTATCTGCCATCCGGTGGCTTCGATGCCTGGCATCTGCCAGTATTCCATTGACCGGCTGGGGGAGGAGCTGGACCGCGTGGTGGCAGCGGGAGTTCCCTCTGTTTTGTTGTTCGGGATCCCGGAAAGCAAAGATGAGACGGGGAGCGGCGCTTATGACGAGAACGGAATCATCCAGCAGGCGGTCCGCTGGATCAAAAAAGAGGAAAAATATAATAGGCTTCTGGTGGTGGCAGATGTATGTCTCTGTGAGTACACCTCCCACGGCCACTGTGGTCTGATCCGGGAGGGAGAGATCTTAAATGACGAGACGCTGCCGCTGCTGGCTAAAACTGCTGTCAGTTATGCCAGGGCGGGGGCGGATATCATCGCGCCCAGTGACATGATGGACAAGCGGGTGGGGGTGATCCGACAGGCGCTGGATGAAAACGGGTTTTTAAACATACCCATCATGGCATACAGCGCTAAGTTTGCATCCTCATTTTATGGTCCCTTTCGCGAAGCGGCGCATTCGGCACCGGGGTTTGGGGACCGCAAAACCTATCAGATGGATCCGGCAAATGGGAGAGAGGCGCTGCGGGAGGTAGGAGAAGATATTCTGGAAGGCGCGGACCTGATCATTGCTAAGCCTGCTATGGCATACATGGATATCATCTCTGAGATCACACGGAATTATAATATCCCGGTGGTGGCGTATAATGTCAGCGGGGAGTATTCCATGGTAAAGGCAGCAGCGGCACAGGGGTGGATCGATGAGAAGAAGATTGTGATGGAACTGCTGACAGGATTTAAGCGTGCTGGCGCGAAGATGATCATCACCTATCATGCGCTGGAGGCAGCTGGGTGGCTGCGGGACCAGAAGGGAGCAGATTGGAGGAACTATGGAGACCAGGTCTGAACAACTGTTTGAAGTGGCAAAAAAACATATTCCGGGAGGCGTGAACAGTCCTGTGAGAGCCTTTGGACCGGTGGGAAGAACGCCCAGATTTATCGCTTCTGCCCGGGGAGACCGGCTCATTGATGTGGACGGCAACGAACTGATCGACTATGTCTGTTCCTGGGGACCAGGGATACTGGGACATACCCATCCGCGGGTGATACGGAAGGTTCAGGAGGCGTGTGAGGACGGTCTGACATATGGAGCGCCTACGGAAAAAGAGGTGCGGCTGGCAGGGCTGATCGCCCAGCTGGTGCCGGGTATGGAGGTGAGCCGGCTGGTCAGTTCCGGGACGGAGGCAGTGATGAGTGCGGTCCGTGTCGCCAGGGGGTATACAAAACGGGACAAGATCATTAAGTTTAAGGGGTGTTATCACGGACACTCCGATGGGCTTCTGGTCAAAGCTGGGTCGGCGGCGTTGACCACATCTGTACCTGACAGTGCCGGGGTGCCGGCGGATTATACAAAGAATACCCTGGTGGCCCGGTATAATGACACGGACTCCGTAGAAGAATTATTTGCGGCAAATCCGGAGCAGATTGCCGCGGTGATCGTGGAACCGGTGGCAGCAAATATGGGAGTCGTGCTGCCAGAGAACGGGTTTCTGGAGTTTTTAAGGGAGATTACAGAACGCCGGGGGGCGTTGCTGATCTTTGATGAAGTGATCACAGGATTCCGTCTCTCCCTGGGGGGCGCCCAGGAGTATTATGGGATCACACCAGATCTGACCACCCTGGGAAAGATCGTCGGGGGAGGTATGCCCATCGGTGCTTACGGGGGAAGAAGAGAGATCATGGATCTGGTTTCCCCGCTGGGGCCGGTGTATCAGGCAGGTACCCTGTCCGGAAATCCCATAGCCACCACAGCCGGTATAGAGACATTGACGATATTAAAAGAAGATCCCGGGATTTATGGGAGACTGGAACAGAAGGCGGTCCGTATCGCAGAGACGGTAAAAGCGGCTGCCGGGGATCTGGTCTGTGTCAATCAGATCGGCTCCCTGTTGAGTATCTTTTTTACCGACAGGGCGGTGACGGATTATGAGAGCGCCATAACTTCTCATACTGGAAAGTACGCAGAGTATTTTAATTATCTTTTGGACGCGGGCATCTATGTGGCGCCGTCCCAGTTTGAGGCGATGTTTTTGTCAGACGCCCACAGCGAAGAAGATATTTCCTATACCTGTCGGAAAATGGAGGAGTATTTCCAAAAGTTTAATCACTGAAAGGGAAGCAATATGACATGCAGTTTGGTATTTGTGGAATCAATTATAAAAAAGCAGACCTGGATATAAGAGATAAAGCTTCTTTTACAGATCTGAAAAAGACAGAGTTTTTTCAGCTGGCAGCAAAAGAGGGGATTGAACAGTGTATGGTCCTGTCAACCTGCAACCGCAGTGAAGTCTGTTTTTTATATGAGACAGAGACCCAGTTTGAGAGTGTCTGTGGGATTTATGAGCGTATGTTTTCAGAAGCAGTACCTGGTGAGTATATGACCACCCTGAGTTCTGATGCGGCGATGCGGTATCTGTTCCGGGTGGCGGCGGGGCTGGAGTCTCTTGTGCTGGGAGAAGACCAGATTCTGGGACAGGTGAAGGAAGCGCTGGATTTTTCCAGAACTATGGGTTATGATGGAAAGGAACTGAATAAGATTGTCCGGGATGCCATCACCTGTGCAAAGCGGATAAAGACAGAATTTAAGATCAGTGAAACGCCCTTATCTGTCAGTTATATCGGGATCCGGATGGTGGAAGAGCATACTGGTATTGCGGGGAAGAGTGTGCTCCTGATCGGCAGTGGAAAAGCCAGTCTTCTGGCATTAAAATATCTCAAAGAATACGGCGCCGGAAAGATCACGGTGTGCAGCCGGACATTTTCCCATGCGGGACAGCTGCTGGAAGACGGGACGGAACTGGAGGTAATTCCCTATGAGGAGAGGTATCTCTGTATGGCGCAGTGTGATATCGTGGTTTCTGCCACCGCTTCTCCCCATACCGTTATCCGGAGAGAGAATTTTGAACCGACGGGAAAGATTACCTTTCTCGACCTTGCGGCCCCGCGGGATATCGATACGGCATTTGAAGAACATCCACAGGTATATCTGATAAATCTGGATACGCTGCAGAAGGTTGCGGAGAAGAACCGGCAGCAGCGGGAGCTTCTGGTGGAAGAGAGCCGTGCTGTGCTGGAGGAAGCGCTGGAGGAGACCAGGCAATGGATGCTGCAGAGCCGGGTGGATGATACGATCCAGTCCCTGCAGCAGAGATGCAGTCAGATCGTGGAGGACAGTTATTCTTATCTTGACCGGAAAATGGAGCTGGGCCGGCGGGAGCAGAAGCTTTTGAAGAAGGTGCTGAATGCGTCGCTGCAGCGGCTGCTGAGGGATCCGATCCAGGAGCTGAAACAGCTGGATTCCAAGGAAAAGCAGGATGCGTATAAAAAGATGGTGAATGAATTATTTCGATTGGCAAGGGAGGAAAGATCTTGAAATATAGGATCGGAACGAGAGGTTCCCAGCTTGCCTTGGCACAGACAGAACAGGTGAGGCGCAGGCTGGAACAGAGTTATCCGGAGCATGAGTTTGAGATCCGGGTCATTCAGACGAAGGGGGACCGGATACAGAATAAGCCCCTGGACCAGATCGGAGGCAAAGGAGTATTTGTAAGAGAGATCGAGGAAAAACTTCTTTCGGGAGAGATTCATATCGGGGTACACAGCATGAAAGACATGCCCTCTGAACCGGCAGAAGGGCTTCTTTTTACGAAAGCCTGGAAGCGGGAGGACCCGAGGGACGTCCTTGTGCTCCGGGAAGCTGTATCTCTGGAACAGCTGCCTCCCGGCGCGGTGGTCGCTACAGGAAGCCGGCGCCGGGAATTTCAGCTGAAGTGCCTGCGGCCGGATATCAGGATAACCGGAATCCGGGGGAATATTGACACAAGACTACGGAAAATGGAAGAACAAAAGCTGGATGGCATTCTTCTGGCGGCGGCAGGACTTCACCGTCTGGGCCTCCGGGAGAGGATCAGCCAGTATCTGGAGCCGGAAGATATGATTCCGGCGCCGGCCCAGGGGACTCTGGCACTGGAGATCCGGAAGGAGGATGCAGCGCTGCGTCAGATGCTGGATGCCCTGAGCGATGCGGAGACAGAGCAGGAGGCAGGTGCGGAGCGGAGGTTTCTCAAGATGATGGGAGGAGACTGTCATCTTCCAGTGGGCGCCTGCTGTGAAAAGACGGAGACTGGCAGCTTCCGGATGAGGGTTTTGTATGGAAATGAAACCGGAGAGCGGCTGGCAGCAGCATGCGTCGAGGGAGAGGATCCGGAAGAGCTGGCAGAGGCAGCGGTGGCAGCGGTGGGCAGAGAGCTGGCGGGCCGGGTGTACCTTGTAGGAGCAGGTCCGGGAGATCCAGGGCTGATCACGGTCCGGGGACGGGAAGCCATAAGGCAGGCAGACTGTATTCTTTACGACCGGCTTATTTCCCCCCTGTTGCTGGAGGAGGCAAAGCCGGGGTGTGAAATGATCTATGTGGGAAAGGAAAATCATCATCACAGTCTGGAGCAGGAGGAGATCAACCGCCTTCTTGTAAGAAAAGCATACGAATATCCCAGAGTGGTCCGTCTCAAAGGCGGCGATGTATACGTCTTTGGAAGGGGCGGTGAAGAGGGGATGACGCTGGCAAAACGAGGAATTTCTTTCCAGGTTATTCCGGGACTCAGTTCCTGCACGGCAGGACCCGCATATGCTGGCATTCCTGTCACCCACCGGGGAACCGCGGGAGGGTTTCATGTGGTGACTGCTGTTGACCGGAAGGATCAGCTGGCAGACATCGACTTCGAGGCTATGGCGAGGGGACGGGATACCTGCATTTTTCTCATGGGACGCAGCAGGATCCGGGAGATCACCCAGGGACTTATGGAGGGGGGGATGCCCCCGGATACAAAGGCGGCGGTTATTTCCCGTGCCACCACGGAAGAGCAGAGGGTCTGTGTGGCGGAGCTGGCAGAGCTGGCGGACAGGGCGGAGGGTGAACAGATGCCGGCACCGGCCTTGATCGTGGTGGGGGATGTGGTCGGCTTGAGGGAGCAGCTTGATTTTCTTGAGGTCGGAAGACTGCCAGGAAGAACGGTGCTGGTTCCGAAGCTTGACCGTGGCGTGTCAACACTATCCCGGCTGCTGCTGGACCAGGGAGTTCCGGTGAGGGAAATAAAACTGGGCGAAATTGTATATTTCGAGGGCGTATTGGCACCGGAGATTCTCTCAGGAACAGACTGGTTTATCTTTACGAGCCGTCACGGCGTAGAGGCGTTTTGGAGGGATCTGGAACGCTGTGGGCTGGATATCCGGTCTGCTGCCAGAGCCCGGTTCGCAGCCCTGGGAGAAAAGACGGCTAAATGCCTGAGAAAACATGGTATAGAGGCAGATCTTGTACCCGGCTGTCCCGGCGGCGGGGCGCTGGCACAGCAGCTGTCAGGGCGGGTGGATAAGAGCCAGAAGGTATGTTATGTTAAGGCAAAATGTACCGATGGAGCCCTGCGCCGGATCCTGGAACCCTGTTGCCAGTATGAAGAGCTGGAAATTTATGAAAACCGTCCGGTGGATACGTCGGTATTCGAGGCGACGAGGCGGCAGGATTTTGACGGGGTATGTTTCACCTGTGCCTCTCTGGCAGAACGTTTTGCCGCCCTTTGTGGAGAGCAGTGGGCGAAGTGGGCCGAAGAACAGATTTTTTATAGCATCGGTCCGAAGACGACAGAAAAATTAGAGGTTCTCGGTGCGGTGAAGATCCTTCAGGCAGACAAGGCCACGATGGAGGAGCTGGCACAACGGGTCGTAAATAATGGATACACCTGACCGTATACCTCATAATGGTGAGACAGAGGATGAAAAATGGATAAGAAATATAAGATGACCTTATATGCCTGTTATCTGGCATATGTGGTTCAGGGAATCATCAATAATATAAATCCGATTCTTTTTGCTAATTATCAGAGAAGCCTGGGGATCACCCTGGATAAGATCGGGATTCTCATCGCTGTGAATTTTGTGACACAGATCATTATAGACTTTGTGTCAGTAGGTTATGTAGACCGCATAGGATACCGAAAATGTATGGTGCTGGCGAACGCATGCTCTGTTCTGGGGCTGCTGGGGGTGGGAATCCTTCCCTTCTGGTTTGGAGATCCCATGCTGGGACTTTCAGTGGCGGCGATATTAAATGGGATCGGAGGCGGGCTGCTGGAGGTATTGGTCAGTCCCATTGTGGAGGCGGTACCCACAGATAATAAGGAAAAATCCATGAGTATGCTTCACTCCTTTTATTGCTGGGGCTGCGTGGGATTTATCGCGGTGTCCACGCTGATCTTGTTTATTCTGGGGGCGCAGAAATGGTATTTTCTTCCCTTTGTATGGGTTCTGGTTCCCCTTGTCTGTGCTATCCTGTTCTGCCGTGTGCCGATCTGCAGACTGGTGGAGGAAGAAGAACGGATCCCCGTAAAGTCCCTGGCGGGACAGAAGATATTCTGGTGTCTGCTGGTGCTGATGATCTGTGCCGGCGCCTCAGAGATGGGTATGTCCCAGTGGACTTCCTATTTTGCAGAGATGGGACTTCATGTGAATAAGGCGGTGGGGGATCTGCTTGGAGCCTGTTCTTTCTGTGTTCTTATGGGACTGGCAAGGCTCTTTTATGGAAAAAGTTCTGGAGATCTGCCGATACGGAAGTTTATGGCGGGAAGCTATGTGCTCTGTATGTTCAGCTATGGACTTACCGTATTTGCTCCTCATCCGTTGCTGGGGCTTTTGGGATGTGCCCTGTGCGGTCTGTCCGTGGGAGTGCTGTGGCCGGGGACTTTCAGCATAGCGGCGCGGGAGTGCAGGGCAGGGGGAACGGCGTTATTTGCCCTGCTGGCACTGGCGGGGGACATTGGCTGTGTCACCGGTCCGGCAGCAGTCAGCCGGGCGGCCGGGAGCTTTCCACAGTACGGGGTAAAGGCAGGACTATTGGCCGCCATGGTATTTCCGGCAGCAGGGCTGCTGCTGACGGTATGTTACCGCGAATCCCAAGAGCCAGAGAAACATGATACGGGCGGAGGAAAAAGGTGATAAGATGGAGTATATTCAGATTGAACATACATTTGAACCGGTGTGGGATGTTCGTTCCCGGATCCTTATTCTGGGGACCTTTCCCTCTGTTAAATCCAGGGAAAACCAGTTTTATTATGGACATCCCCAGAACCGGTTCTGGAAGCTGCTGGCGGTGCTGACTGGATCTGCGGCGCCTCAGACCATAGAGGAGAAAAAGAAAATGCTGCTGGAGAATGGCATCGCTGTCTGGGACGTGATCCAGAGCTGCCGTATCCAGGGATCCAGTGACAGCTCCATCCGGGACGTTGTGGCGAATGACATAGCTTCCCTGCTGGAAAAGTCAAAGATTTCGAGAATTTATGGGAATGGGGCGAAGGCGTGTGAGTTGTACAATAAGTTTGTCCGGGAGCAGACGGGGATAGAAATACAAAAGCTTCCCTCTACCAGCCCGGCAAATGCCGCCTTTCAGATGGACCGGCTCCAGGCAGAGTGGAAGAAGATACTAGTGTATTGACCTGTTACAATGAACAGGGGGGATATTTTATGACGTTAAGAGAACTGGAAATTGGAAAAACAGCTGTAATCCTGGAAGTTGGCGGAGAGGGGGCCCTGCGCCAGCATTTTCTGGATATGGGAGTGATACCCGGTGCAGAGATCACGCTGATCAAATACGCACCTATGGGAGATCCCATGGAATTGAGGCTACACGGCTATGAGCTGACGCTGAGACTGGCGGATGCCGGGCAGATTGCAGTTCAGGTGAAAGAAGATGCCCAGCTGAGGCAGCAGGAAGTTCAAACCAGGAAAAAGCACAGTGACAGAAAAGAGCATCCGGGGCTGGGTGAGGGAGGAAAATACCATGTAAAGGCGGAAGAGCATCCGTTGCCAGAACATACGGTTCTCAGTTTTGCGCTGGCGGGAAATCAAAACTGTGGAAAGACCACGCTGTTTAATCAGTTGACGGGGGCCAGCCAGCACGTGGGGAATTTTCCAGGAGTAACCGTGGATCAGAAGAGTGGAGCTATAAAAGGGCATAAGGACACGCTGGTGACGGATCTGCCGGGGATCTATTCCCTGTCCCCTTATACCAGTGAGGAGATCGTTTCCAGAGAATTTATTCTTCATGAGAAGCCAAAGGGAATTATAAACATTGTAGATGCCACGAACATCGAGCGTAATCTGTATCTTACCATGCAGCTGATGGAACTGGACGTGCCGATGGTTCTGGCGCTGAATATGATGGATGAGGTCCGGGGCAATGGCGGTTCTGTACACATCAACGAGATGGAAGGCATGCTGGGGATCCCGGTGGTTCCGATCTCAGCGGCAAAGAATGAGGGGATCCACGAGCTGGTGAGCCATGCCCTCCACGTGGCGAAATATCAGGAGAGACCGGGGCGCATGGATTTTTGTGATGAGAAGGAAAATGGCGGTGCGGTGCACCGGTGTCTCCATGGGATCATGCATTTGATCCAGGACCACGCGGTGGATGCCGGGATCCCGATCCGTTTTGCCGCCACCAAACTGGTGGAGGGGGACGGGCGGATCTTAAAGGCACTGAAGCTGAGTCAGAATGAGAGGGAGACGCTGGAACATATTATCTGCCAGATGGAAGAAGAGCGGGGCATGGATGCCCCGGCGGCCATTGCCGATATGCGGTTTTCTTTTATCCAGAAACTGGTGGGGCAGTGCGTCACCAAACCAAAAGAGAGCAGGGAGAGGGAGAGAAGCCGGCGGGTGGACCGGGTCCTGACCGGCAAATTTACGGCGATTCCTGCATTTATAGGGATTATGTCCCTGATATTCTGGCTGACTTTTAATGTCATTGGCGCGTGGCTGCAGGGGGTTTTTGAGTTTGGCATCGAAAAACTGGCCCAGGTGGTGGACGGGGCATTCAGCAGCTGGCATGTGAACGAGGTTGTGCATTCCCTGGTGATCGATGGTATTTTCAACGGAGTGGGAAGTGTACTGAGTTTTCTGCCGATCATTGTCACGCTGTTTTTCTTCCTGTCTCTGCTGGAGGATACCGGTTACATGGCGCGGGTCGCTTTTGTCATGGATAAGCTTCTTCGCAAGATCGGTCTTTCTGGCAGAAGTATTGTGCCGATGCTGATCGGCTTTGGGTGTACGGTGCCCGGCGTCATGGCGAGCCGGACCCTGCCTTCGGAACGGGACCGTAAGATGACGATCCTGATGACGCCCTTTATGAGCTGTACGGCGAAGCTCCCGGTCTACGGTTTTTTTGCTTCTGCTTTTTTCCCAAAACACGGGGCCCTTGTTATGATCGGCCTGTATCTTGGAGGCATCATAGTGGGGATCATCATGGCGTTTATTTTGAAAAACAGTCTGTTTCAGGGAGAGGCCGTGCCTTTTGTGATGGAACTCCCGAATTACCGTGTGCCTGGCATGAAAAATGTGGCGCAGCTGTTGTGGGAAAAGGCAAAAGACTTTCTGCAGAAAGCATTTACGGTGATTTTCGTGGCTACCGTGGTGATCTGGTTTTTACAGACTTTTGGCATTCATTTCAATATGGTAGAGGACTCCCAGGACAGCATCCTGGCGATGATCGCCGGGGCGGCCGCACCGGTATTTGCACCGTTAGGGTTTGGTGACTGGAGAATCTCCACAGCGCTGATCAGCGGTTTTATGGCGAAGGAAAGCGTAGTTTCCACACTGTCTGTATTGTTTGGAGACACCGCTTCGCTGTTGTCCGTGATCACTCCGCTGTCTGCACTGTCCCTGCTGGTTTTCTGCCTTTTGTATACGCCCTGTGTGGCAGCAGTGGCATCCATCAAGCGGGAACTGGGAGGAAAGTGGGCGGCCGCAGTGGCAGTGATGCAGTGTGTGATCGCCTGGATCTGTGCATTTCTTGTCTATCTGATCGGAAGTATTTTTGTTCCATTGGGCTAGCATCGTGTTTATGCATAAAGTATTTATAAAAGAAAATACTATAGATAGCCCCATGTGGAAGTTCACAAAACTTTCACAAAATTGTTAGCACTCGCTCTTGACGAGTGCTAACAAAAGTGGTATAACTAAGTTACAGAACAAAAACAACTAACTTTTCAGAATGGAGGAATGACTTATGTTAGTACCAAGAATTTTAAATGACAGCTTTACAGACCGTTTTTTTGATGACATGTTCCGTTTCCCATTCGACACCGTTTGTAAATCACAAGTGCCGGGAATGAACGTGGACGTTCAGGAGTTCGAAGACAGATATTTGATGGATATTGAACTTCCAGGTTATACAAAAGAAGATATACAGGCGGACCTGAAAGACGGGTACCTGACGATATCGGCCAATCACACAGAGAATCAGGATGAGAAGGACGAGGAAGGAAAATACATCCGCAGGGAACGCTATTATGGCCAGTGCCAGAGAAGTTTTTTTGTCGGAAAAGAGCTTACCGAGGAAGATATCAAGGCAAGTTTTAAGGATGGTATTCTGAAACTTACCGTTCCGAAGAAAGAGAAAAATCCTGCGGTGGAGGAGAGAAAACAGATCGCCATCGAGGGATAACAGGTAATGCCGTCTGGTTTTGGTAAAACAAGTATTTGCAGAGGGATTTACAGAAACAAGGTGATTCTGTGGATCCTTCTGCTTTTATGTATGCTGTCACAGACCCAGTAAAATCTTTATTCCCAGCAGAATAAGCACGATGCCCCCTGTAATCTCTGCCTTTTTTTGAAAACGGCTTCCAAATATGCGGCCGATGCCGATCCCGGCGGCGGAGAACAGGAAGGTGGTCAATGCGGTGATCACACAGGCACATAAGGTGTTGAGAAAAGGCGTCAGGGAAGAAGAGAGGGAGACGGGGATGCAGGCAAAGGTGACGCCGGCGGCCAGTGCATCGATGCTGGTGGCGATGGCGAGCAGAAACATTTCCTGGATCCCCAGTCCCCCGTCCTGTCTGCCGTCCTTTTCTCCAAGAGCCTCCCGAAGCATATTTCCACCGATAAAGAGAAGGAGGACGAAGGCGATCCAGGAAGAAAAAGAAGTGATGTAACTGGTGAACTGAATGCCCAGAAGGTAGCCGGCGAGGGGCATTAGTCCCTGAAAGCTCCCAAACCAGCCCCCCACGATCAGTGCGTTTTTAAAGTTTGCCTTTGGCAGGGCGAGTCCTTTGCAGATGGACACGGCGAAGGCGTCCATAGAAAGGCCGGCAGCAAGAAACAGTACAGTAAACAGGTTCATTTTAAATTCCTCCTTACGAAACTTCCGAATTGCTTTTATTCAAAATAACATACTAAAATTGATGAAAAAAGTCAATCGTTTTTGTACAAGTTTTTTTCGTGACAATGTCCTGGCTGTGTATTATAATAAAAATGTTAGAGGAAGAAAACCAAAGAGGAAGGGATGTGTATTATGAGACAAAGGATTAAAATGCTGGCGGTGACGGTGGGAATGTTACTTTTGGTTCTGGCAGCACAGAGCAGGACAGAGGCGGCAGCGAAAGACATTCTGGTTTTTACGCAGTCATGGAATACCGTGGATGCCATGGCAGGTGATACCGGGATACTCAGACCTCAGACAGAGGATCTAAAGGATTTTTGGGGGCAGCCGGTTCAGATCGCCAGCTGGGAATATTCCAGCAATGATCCGTCGGTGGTGTCCGTGGATGGAAGTGGATACTATCAGGCGGTCCGGGTAGGATCTGCCGAAGTGGTCATCCGGGGATATTCTTCATCGGGGATGCTGGTTTTTTCTGCCACGTGTACCATTCGGGTTTCGGTGGATATGTCGGGTGTAACTCTGGGAAAAAATAATCTGACAGGATACCTGTGCGGTGAGAGCCAGTATTCTGAAAGTATACGGGTTCTGTCTCCTTATGTATTAAATGAGGAGAATTCTGAATTTACATATAGTTCCTCAAATCCCGATATGTCAGTGGGCTGCAGCCTGGAGGACAATATGCTGGTCATAGAGAGCGGTTCAGAGGGAAAGACAGTTCTCAGTGTGACGATCAATGGAAAAGTTTTTGAGATTTCTGTTACCATCATAAGACTGGAGATCACCAGGCGCAGTTATGTGGGAGCCAAGGGAAAGACCGTTTCCTTAAAGATAAAAGGAACTGGGGAAAAGGTGGCGTGGAGCAGCAGCAATCCGAAGGTGGCGAAAGCGAATGGGAACGGTACGGTCCGTCTGCGCCGGAATGGAAATGCAGTGATCACGGCGGATGTTGCGGGACATAAACTGGGCTGTGCTGTATCTGTTATTTCTCCCAAGCTTCTGAAGGTAGTAAAGCGGGCAAAATACATTGGGGCAAACTGGAAATACAGCCAGCCGAAGAGAATGCAGAGCGGATATTATGACTGCAGCGCCCTTGTCTGGAAATCCTACCGCCGGATGGGGAAGAAATTTGGCAGGGCAGACTATGCGCCGGTGGCAGCAGATCTTGCCAAATGGTGCAAAAAATACGGTAAAGTTTTGGCAAGATCCTATACCAGCCAGCAAATACAGAAAATGAAATTCCGGCCGGGAGATCTGATGTTTGAGACCGGCCAGAACAACGGCAGATATAAGGGGATCTATCATGTAGAAATGTTCGTGGGGTATGCAGTGGCATACTACGATGAAGCCGGCAGACCAGTTCTCAATGAACTCTGGGCGGCGAGGCCGGAAGGTTATTATGGCGGCGGGGGGCTGATGGAGCGTCCTTAGTATGCGGCCCCACTCATTTTTTGGCAAAAGAGAATGGGCATATCAGTTTCTGCCCGGCGATTCTATCAAAGCTGAACAAAATTCCGTTGTTCAGCTTTCTTTTTTTACAGGGCAGATTGGCAGGAACAACAGGTAATAGCCAAATCTTCCTTATTATATAGATGCACATGATGTTGGGGAGATGCACATGATGTTGGGGTCAAAAGGTATTTTGCCCCCAACGATGCTACGGATTGCTTCGTTGTTTCACAACTTCCGCAATCCGCCAAACATTCGAAATCCGCTGATTTACTACGTAAATCGCTCCTTTCTCATGTTTGGCGGCTCCCAAGTTCAAATGCCTTATCATGCAAGCATGAACGGCATTCTGACCTTTTGACCCTAGTATCATGCACATCTTTTCCGGCCTGTTTTATGTAGGAACTATAGTACACAAAAGGAAGAGATATTATTCAGCATCTTGGCTCATATTATTGAAGAAAGAAGAGTTTTACGAAGAGTTTGGGTGATAAATTGTAAAATCACAAAGAAAATAATAAAATATGGTAAAAATTTGACGATTTTGCAAGAAATATGTGAACAATAAATGAAGAAAATGTAATTAAGATATAAAATTCTCTTGCAAAAACGGGAAAAAGCATATATAATGCAAAACAAAGCATTTGAAAAAACTCTGTATATTCAGTAATTTAGGAGATTGGAGGTTTGTTATTATGAATAAAGTAAAAGTCTTGATTGTAGATGACAGTATGAGAACAGCTGCCATGATCCGGGAAAGTCTTCAGGACGACAGTGAGATAGAAGTTGTGGGGCATGCGGAAGACGGGGTGGAAGCGATTGAAATGATTCGTGAGACTTCACCGGATATTGTTTTTTTAGATCTTATCATGCCAAAGATGGATGGTTTACTTGTGTTGGAAAAGATACACCGGGGATTGCCTGGAATTGATAAAAGACCGGATTTTATTGTGGTGACAGCAGTGACACAGGAAAATGTAATGCAGTCGGCATTTCAGTATGGGGCCTCGTATTATCTGCTGAAGCCATTTGAAAAAGAGACGATTATGGCAAAAGTACAGCAGCTGAAACCGGGAAACAGAGCCATGCTGGTTAACTACGGGGAAAAATTTCAAAATGAAAGCAGACCCGGATATAACCTGGAAATGGATGTGACGAATATTATACATGAGATCGGAGTACCTGCACATATTAAGGGATATCAGTATCTGAGAGATGCCATTATGATGTCAGTGGATGACAGCGGGATGCTTAATTCTATTACCAAGCTCCTGTACCCCTCCATTGCAAAGCAGCATCAGACAACTCCCAGCAGAGTGGAAAGGGCGATCCGGCATGCGATCGAGGTGGCGTGGTCCAGAGGAAAGGTAGATACAATTGATGAATTATTTGGATATACTGTGAACAATGGAAAAGGCAAACCTACCAATTCGGAATTTGTAGC
>CAMTDY010000030.1 GCA_947070915.1 uncultured Roseburia sp. | reverse complement strand
CAGAAGGAACTGCAAAGCCTAATTTCTCATGATAATGACCCTATACGGTAAAAAATTTTGTTTATTTTTAAAAATTGTTATCGGAAAGATTGACAAAAGCGTTGTTATGCTTTAAAATATAATTTATGTTATATAACAAGAATTATTAAAAAGGGGAACCGTTATGCCACCAAAAGCCAGAATCACAAAAGATATGGTTATTGCCGCTGCGTTTGAGGTTGCCCGCAAAACAGGCGCGGACAATATCAATGCACGGACAGTTTCAAAGAGACTGAACTGTTCCACACAGCCAGTTATGTACCATTTTGCAACGATTGATAAATTAAAAAAAGCTGCTTATGAAAAAACAGATGAATATCATACGGAATATCTAATGAACCTTCCAGAAACACAGAAGGATATTATGCTTGGAATTGGGTTGAATTATATCCGCTTTGCAGTTGAGGAACCTAATTTGTTCCGCTTTCTTTTTCAATCGGGGTTTGTCGCCGAAAACAGTCTGCTTGAGATGATAAACTCTGAGGAACTTATTCCTGTTCTTTCCGCAATGCAGAAAGAAATGAATATGAATATAGAACAGACAAAAGAAGTTTTCATAACGCTTGCATTGTTCGTTCATGGATACGCCAGTATCATTGCCAACAATTCATTGGAGTATGACGAAAAAATTATAACGTCGCATTTGGAGCGGGTATACAAAGGTGCCGTATCAGCAGTACAGGAGGATTGACATGAGTTATTCCATTAAAACAGATAAGAGCACTATTTTCACAGTCATAGGCCTTATCACAATGATTATATTAACGATAACAAAAGTGGTACCGTCATCACAGTTAGCTGGATACGCTGTGTTTGCAGGTATAGCGTTTTTTTTCATTGTAGAAGCTTTTGCAAAAACACGGGACGCTGAATCGGGACTGCGTTTCAAAACGGTTCTTGCGGATATTAAAAAACCGGGCGTGCTTCTTTGGACGCTGCTGCCAATTGTGAGCGCGATTGCAACCCTTGCTGTGGGAAACCTGATCTTCAGTGGCGATTTTGTCTCCCATGTGATGGGACGGGCAGGCTCCATGCTGTCCTTTGATAAGATACTGCTGCTAACCGTTCAGGTAATCATTGCTGCACTGGGCGAAGAAATTGCGTTTCGCGGTTTCTTCGTTGGTAAAGCCATGAAAATATTTCCCTTCTGGCCCTGTGCGGTAGTTTCCTCCATTGTTTTTGCCGCAGGACACATTGCGCCAGGAAATGTTGCTCTTGTAGTTTACGACGTGGCTGCAATCTTCATCGACAGCATCCTCTATACGATGGTTTATCGTAAATCCGGCAACTGCCTGATTAGCACTATTTCTCACATTTTCAGCAATGGATGTGCTCTTGCTGCTTCTTTTATCCTTTTTTAATGAATCCTCATCGTCTCATAACACTCTTCCAGACATGCCGCCACAGGCGGCACAAACAATACTTGAATCAGTTCTTTTTTTCAAGCATCATATCGGGAATGATACAGCCCCTGGGAAATCCTTTTGCTTTATATATACCACTATAGCTGGATCTTTCTAAAATATTTTTTCCCTTTTTATTACATATCCTCAATGAAACTTTCTTCCCTTTCACATTTAAGGTAAAATTTTCATAATCAATATCTCCGCCCTTCTTATGCTTTTTGGAGGCATTTACATTGATAATACCATTTTTCCGATAAAAGATCTTCCCAATCCGGTAGCCCAGTTTTTCTGCCTGCCTCAAATACTTACTGGCACCTTTGTATCCTTCCAGCTTCTTTCTGCTGATCGTCCTGCCCTCATATTCCACAAATCTGGTGCCTGTCCACCTAAGATAGTATTCTTTCCATGTATGTCCCAGATAAAATTTGTCAAACCCGTCATACATAGCATCAAATGCAGATTGATAAATTGTGAAATTTTTACCGGAACAATGTGCCAACCATTCCCCGGCTCTTTTCACAAGGACCACCCTGCCATTTTTTACATAACAGCAGTAGGACCAGCTGCCGCTTCCTCCTCCGCTTCCCTCTGCCACAAAGATCTTCTGCTTTGGTGATACCTGGCAGATCCCCTGGGCAGCCTTATCCACCCAGATAACAGACGTAGCGATCTTTTTTACTTCCTGATCACTGGAAAACCATAATGTCTGGTCATCCTCGGATTTGACCGTGATGATAAAGGCTTCCTGCCTGCCATCATAATCATAATCTGTACAATATACCTGGTCCACCTTATCTGTCGTCTTCTTCTTCACTTGTTCCACCAGCTCATCTTTTGAATATGCCTCCGCCTTTTTCGCATTTGTACAAAGGCACATAACAGATAATAAATAAATTGCTGCAAAATATATACACTTTTTCATCAGATCACTCCTCCAGATTCAAAATAAAATCTCTTAATTTGTTCTTCCTTAATGCAGCTACTGTTTTGAAACTGTGAATATGATAAAACATCATTCACTACAGTAATTTGATTACTCTTTCCATCAATACAAAGCTGATTGTTCATAGCCTTTGCCAATATACGATATTTTTCCCGGTAAGAATCAAAACCTTTTTTCCCATTTTCAATGGGTAGTTGTCCAATCCCTTTTGTAAAAAGAATTTCACCAAGTAAAATTCTGGCCCCACCAGAAACAGCATTTATAATAACCTTGTCTTCTTTCACCGGATTATCACAAAAATTTCTCACTCCAACATAATGAGAAATCATTTGCTTAATTCCTTCTACATAACATACATCATCTGATATAAGCACGAAATTTGCATTTCCTGGCTGTTCGACGATATGAATCCCCATATCCCACAAACAATTACTTCTATAAATCGGTTCACTATACCCATTACTCAAATATTCCGCTGCTACCTCTAACTGTTTTCTCGGTCTTTCGTAATACTCAGAAAACTTTGATTCGATAAAAAATACCACTGGCATTTGGGTGTCCTTATGTATCCCCACAACAACAACATCCATATTTGAAGGATTTCTGCCTTCTATAACCTTGTTCTGATACTCAAAGCATGAATATGTAAAGACATACTCCTCTCCCTCGATTTCCATTATATAGGGATTCGCTTCTGACACATTATAAAAAAACAAGAGCGCGCATAAGGATGAGGAATGAACAGTAGCAATTCTTTTAAGCTCCTGTCCACTCCCGCCGATACTCTGACTAAATTTCTGTTTGAATAACTCCTGGTTGGCTATTTTAAATATTTCCGCCAATCTATCTCTACAAACATCCTCTTCTTCAGCTGATGTATCTGAAAATGTATATGAGTTCGGAGTTATAGTGCCTCTATACACAGTCTTCTCTACGGGAAAATCAAAATCTGAACTCCCCCACATACATGTATACAAATCTCTTTTCTTCTTGCTCATAGATTCAAAATCAAACATTTTCATTCCTCATTTCTATGATTCTTTACAGCTTATTCTATCATATACATATTTGGCATAAGCACTCACTCCGAAATCTTCGATTTCTCCGTGTTCGTTACACTCACATAGACTTTTTGCGAACACGATCTGCCTGTAAGCAGGCATCGTATTCTTAAAAGTCTGCGTTCGTGCCTATGCGTTCATTTTACCATATTTTTAACGAACAATGTGCAAAATTATATTATATTGGTACATTTTTCGATACTTTCAGCAAAAAACCGCCAGAATATATCAGTTCCAAAACGATAAGAAACGGTGACTCATTCCGAATCACCGTTTCCCTGTTTTATAAAAAACATTTTTAATACTATTTCGTTTTCCTGCTTACCCTTTTCCATTTGCCGTATACGGTCTGTCTTTTGTTGTTAGCGCCGGTATAGGATTTATAAGCACGGATCCTGACATAATATTTCTTTCTGGCTTTTAGTTTCTTCACAACATACTTTTTCTTGAAAGCGCGGAGCGTAAACTTCTTCGCACCTTTAAAGTTCTTCTTCGTGCTGGCCTGAAGCTGGTAGCCATCTACACCAGACGCCGCTTTCCATGTCACAGTCAGTCTCTTCTTCCCCGCTTTCACTTTCAGAGACCTGACCTTTGTCACCGTTGGAACAGATCTGGTTACCGAAGCAGGCGACGGGGCAGGCTGTTGACCTGGTTTCACTGACGAAGCCGGTTTCTGGCTCGGTTTCACTGATGCAGTCGGTTTCTGGCTCGGTTTTGCTGACGGGGCCGGTTTCTGGCTTGGTTTCGCTGACGAAACAGGCTTCTGGCTCGGTTTCGCTGACGGGGTGCCAATTGGGCCCGCACTTGCCGAGGGGGTTCCCACTGGCTCCTCTGGTCTCGGACTCGCGCTCACCGATGGGCTGACAGACGGATCCGGTGACGGAACTGCGCTTCCTCTACTGCTCACCGTACCCGCCAGACGAATCGACTCAGGGGATACTGCACTCAGATTCACATACAATGCCGGACGTACGCCAAAATAATAATCACTGCCAAAACCCTCTAAAACGGGACGCCCCCAGTTGCCTACATACACAAACTTCGACTTACCTTCACCTCTTGTTCGCAGCCACCACATACTGTTTCCCGCATATTTCGGCGATTGTATATCCCAGCTCAGCCCCATCGCTTTCGTATAGGTGCTGCTTTTTGCCCCGCGCGCCTCGTCATATGTCCCTGCATCGGAAGCAAAGCCATATTTCTGTGCAGCTTCTGTGCCACATACCTCCTGTTCCGACAAAAGGAAAACCTTATCTGTGGTATCAGCGCCGCCACTCGTATTATATTTCGAATTAGCGCCGGTCGTCACCGACGTATCCATAACCGCGGCCTTCTCCCCGTCCGTAAAAGCGCTGTCTATAAAGTTCCTGCTGCCATAGTCCCTCTCTGAACTGTTAAAAGATGAATCATAACCATTCATCCAGCTGCGAAGGCAGCTTTTCTCCCATGTAGTTGTTAGCAGTATTACCCCTCCTATCCCTTCCTTTTCGACCTGATAATACTGATTATCCAAAACCACATCCGACAGAAGCAGTGCCCTGTTTCCCTCCGCGGAAAGTACCCGCCACCGGATCGGCTCATACTTAAAGTAGTGATAGGTAACACTGTCTAGCCAGTTATAATAACCCTTTTCCCCGTCCTCACTGGAGACGGCATCGCCTTTTTGTATTCTGCGGTACTTGTGACCCTTCAGCATGATATCGCCACTGTCATTCCAGTCATCATTTGGTGCCGTTAGCAGGTCGTGGTAAAGGGCATCATCCACGATCAGGTCACCCTCCTTCAGATAGCCGCTGCCGACTGCCGCATAATTCCTGCTTATCTCCGTGTCAATGACTTCCGCCTGGGGGTAGCTACCAAAATACACGCTGTCCCATGTCACCTCCTGGCCAGATTCCATCTTGTCATTTTTTACTATCTTCGGATTCGACACGTCTACTGCCGGACTGGCTGCTGCCGTAGTCTCCGGGGAAGGAGTGGCAGTCTTCTGCGGCTCTGCCGTCCCCGTGGTCTCCGGGGAAGGGGCGGCAGTTTTTTGCGGCTCTCCCTCATTTGAGGAAACCGTGCCGGCAGATCTCCAGCCTGAGGATGACAGATCCAAATGCAGAACCGGGCGGACGCCGAAATCACTGATAAATGTATCATAAACAATTTTTCCCTGGTAATCCACATAGTCTGCACATAGATCACTTACATTATTCTTTGACCGCAGCCACCATGGGCCGTTCCCCTCATAGCCTTCTATTTCATTTGCCGTTATCCTCTGTTTCACATATTCCGTATTTTTTGCCTCCCGCGTTTTACTGGCAGTTCCGGCAGTTCCCGTAAACCCATACGCTTTCTTCATCTCATCAGCAGCAAGCAGATATATATTGTCTTCTGTGGTAATAAGCGACGAGCCAGTAGTGTACACTGTAGTTTTTATGATCGCAGACTGCTCTGTCTTCGCAAAGGCTTTGTTTAAAAATGTATCATTGAGCCATGTCCGCAGCGCACAGTTCTCCCATGTGACACTGTCATTTCTTCCGTCCTCATCAAATTTCTGCAAATCCAGATTCCTGTCTGCCATCAGAAACGCATCGTTTCCCTCTACGGACAGCACCCGCCACCGGATCGGCTCTTTGTTATCTTTTTCGTCTACTGTGTTATCTTTATTTGTATCACTTTGTGGGTAATTGCCGAAATAGACGCAGTCCCATATCGTGACACCATTTTCATCTGTCGTCGGATTTTTTAATTCGCCCTCTGCCAAAACAGATGACGCATTTCCTATCGGAAACATTCCGGCGATTATGGCACAAACCAATATAAGCGCCCAGTGTTTTGCGGTTTTTTGTTTCATACTTTTGGTTCCTCCTATCGGTTCATATTATTATAATGCCAGGAACAAAAGAGTTTCACACCGTCCCGGTTTTCGTATTATAGCACATTTTTTCCGGCTGTCCTCAGAGTTGGCGTGAACTGCAGATATACAGTGCGAATGGTATGAGGGTAAAAACAATTCACGCCCTATAATTACCATTCACACCAAAATAAAAAAAGAAACTAAAAATTGTGTTATTATAATTTGTATGCATGGTTTCTGCACATCCCAAGTTGACAATTATTATTGTGCCTTGCGGTGTCTATTTGACCCCGCCCAGCCAGTAGGAGGAATGACAATGAAAATGAAAAAAAACAGGTTAAAGATAGCGGTACTGCTATTGGCCGCACTTTCGCTTACTAATACTGGCATGCCAGTACCGGGAATGGCAGCTACTATTTCAGAAGTCTCAAAAGAAAATAACACACCGGATACGCAGACCTATCCCACCCTCGAAGGAGGCACACACGGGATGTGGTCCCCAGACAAGGAGCTGACGGTTGTATTATTCATCGAGCCCTCCTGCCACTGGGACAAGGAACTTATGTCGGCTTTTAATAAATTAAATTTATCCGCCGAACATACAGACATCTGCTGTATCAATGCCCGTAATACAGATAGGGTAAACATGGAACAGTTCGCAGAAAAGTATCCCAATCTTACCTTCTGCTATTGTGAGGGCGAAGACACAAGCAGGGCAGATGCCGCCCGTATCCGCTACTGCCAGACGTGGACGGATGGTGCGGACAACGGAAATACCCCGACAATGGTATTTACTGACAATAAGGGTGTTGTCCAGTACGTCCAGGGCGGTATCGTAAATGATCCCGCAGAGATGGACTGGATCATCAATCTGATAAATATACTGGGTTACGGACACCTGCTGCCACAGGAGGCGAAAGGGGAGTGTATCGAGGGAGAATGTGAAGTCACCTACGGTCAGACCAATGCCAGACAGATGCTTGCCAGGATCAACGACTTCCGGACAGGGGATAATGCCTGGGAATGGAAGTGGCTCCAGAGCGGAAAACTCTATCATACAGACTTAAAACCGCTGACCTATGATTATGAGCTGGAAAAAGCAGCGATGCAGAGAGCGGCAGAGATCATTGCCTGTTATGAACATACCAGACCAAATGGAGCTTCTCCCGCTTCTGCCTACAGCAAAGAGTTTTTCACAGCCGCAAAAGGAGAGAATATCGCCATCATCTACAGACCGAATGGAGATGATTGTCTGGAGGACGCGGCATTTAATATCTGGTTAGAAGAAGATGAGAACTATGACGGACAGGGACACCGCCGCAATATGTTGAACGAATCCTTTACATCTGTAGGAATCGGTCATGTCGTTTACAAGGGATGGCATTACTGGGTACAGGAATTCAGCGACAAGATCGTGGACGATGATGAGAAAGAGGCCAATGACAGTCTGACACAGGTAAAGATGTCCATCTTAAAAAGTAAAGTCAAACAGGAATCCTATGTCGCTGCGGAAAAGTCCATAACCATGAAAGTCAATGAGCGCATACCAGCGCCGCAGTTTCACCGTACCATCACCACAGACAGTACCTTTCGCGGCAATACGTCAGACGCCCCGGCTCTCGAACTTCTGGAACCTTTTACGGGAAAATGGGACTTTGCCTTTTCCCCGGCAAGCTTTGTACAGATTGACGGTGACGGCTGCCTGTATGCAACAAGGGCACTGTCTTCCAGTGCAGGCGCAAGCTACAATGGCACAATGGTAACGATTCCGATCACAGCGACAGCCGCGGATACAACCCCGGCTCCGTCTGCCACCCCGCAGTCATCGGCAGCGCCAGCGCCATCCGGAAAACCGGGTACGTCTGCCAGTCCGAATCCATCCGTCAGCCCGGAGCCATCCGGAGAGCCCGGTACATCCCCGAGCCCTGTCCCCTCCGCCACGCCGACAGCTTCTGCGACAGGCACACCGAAACCGGGAGTCACGCAAAAACCAGCTTCCACAAAGAAACCGACCTCCACAAAAAAACCAGCTTCCACAAAGAAACCGACCTCCACAAAGAAACCAACTTCCACAAAGAAACCAACTTCCACAAAGAAACCAGCTTCCACAAAGAAACCGACTTCCACAAAGAAATCGGCTACTACTAAGAAACCAGCTCCTGCAGCCCTGGGAAGCATGGTCGCGGATTCTGCCATGCGGAATGTATTCGTCGTAACGAGTACAGGCAGTACCGGAAAATCCCCAACGGTGGCATATAAGAAAGCCTCCGGCACAGGGAAAATCATAAACATTCCATCCACCATTCAGGCAAACGGCGTAACGTACCGGGTTACTGGCATAGCATCCAGGGCATTCAAGGGAAATAAACAAATAATCAAAGTCACAATCCCTGACACCGTAACGAAAATAGGAACATCCGCCTTCCATGGCTGCCGTGCATTAAAGACTGTTACAGTCGGCAGGGGTGTCCGGAAAATTGAAAAAAATGCTTTCAGGAATTGCAAAAAACTAAAGAAACTTACGGTGAAAAGCAGTAATATCCGGACAGTCGGTAAAAAGGCATTTAAAGGCATCCCGAAAAAGGCAAGGATCAAGGTACCCAGAGGCAGGCGAAATGCCTATAAAACACTTTTTACGATGGCTGGTCTTACAAAAAAGGCAAAAGTGAAATAAGCAATGGATAAAAAAGAAGCGACGCCGTGGAGGCACAGCCATCCGGTCAATTCCTCTCCCATCAGACCATGGACGCCCAAATAATCTCCACCGTTGTAAGGATAGCCTGTACAGAGGAAAAGCACTGCTGGAAATCCAACGCTTCTAAAAAAACAAACAGCGCAAGCGTTTTAGCAACGCCAGATAAGGAAGTATTTATGTAAGGTGGGGCTGTCGGGATTTCTATCTTCCCTTCTCATACCATCTTGCCTGTTCCTGGTACATTTTTTCATAATGCCCCCGCCTGTCAAGCAATGCTTCATGGGTCCCCTGTTCCACAACTTTTCCGTCTTTTAGCACAACAATACGATCGGCAATCCTGGCTGAACCAAGCCGGTGTGTCACAAGGATCCCCATTTTATTCTGGATCATTTTCTGAAATTTCCGGTACAACACACCTTCCTCCACTGGATCGATGGCGGATGTCGGTTCGTCCAGCAGTATGATCCTGCTGTCTCTATATAAACCTCTTGCAAGTGCCACACGCTGCCACTGCCCACCGGATAGATCAATCCCATCAAACTCTCTGGACAGCATGGTATCATACCCCTGGGGGAAGCGTTCATCCAGAGATATTTCACTTTTTTGAACGCAGTGTTTCATTTTCTCATAGTCGCTGTCCAGTGCTGAAATCTCCACATTTTCGCGAAGGCTCATCTGATACTTTATAAACTGTTGAAATACCGCGGATACATATCGAAAACGATCCTCCTGGCACACAGAAAACAAATCTTTTCCATCCACCAGAACCTCTCCCGCATCCGGGATCAGTACACCGGAAAGGATCCGGACCAGCGTGCTTTTCCCCGCGCCATTTTCTCCCACAAGCGCAATGGTTTCCCCCCTTTGGATTTCAAAAGAAACATCCTCCAGTACTTTCTGGTCTGTTCCGGGATAACAAAAGGAGACATGTCTAACTTCCACTTTATCATGCCAGCCAATCTCTCCCTCTTCTGACGTCTCCTCCGGAAGATCAAAAAACTCAAAATATTTTTTCACAAATCCAAAATTATCAAAGAGAGACCCTAGATGATTCCCAATGGCGTCATTCATAAAGGTAATTAATGTTGTGATAGAAGAAAATACGGCGGCAAATGCACCGATGGAAATCGAACCCTCCATCATGGAATACAGCAGTAACAGGATAATCCCCAGATAACCTGCCAGTGTCAGGCTTCTCATCCCCAGATCAACACACCCTGCTTTTTTAGCTGACTTCCACTTTTTTTCACAAAAGAGAGTGTTCACTGAGACATATTTCTTTCTAAAAAAAGAATAAGAGCCATAAAGGCGGTTTTCTTTACACGTTTCCCTGCTAAACAATTCCGTTTCGTAATAATCCTTTTCCCGTTGCAGCGGAATGGTCTCATCCACCTGTTTTTCAAGTATTCCTTTTCTGATAAAAAGATTGAAGACAAGTGGCAGAAAAATAAATAATAATGTGAGAAACAGAATTGGTTTCAGCCTCCACAGATAAATTCCAAAAACAATAAAATATGGAACATAAAACAATAAGATCGTGGCTATTGCATTGTACACCGCATAGCACTTGTCTGCCCCCACATTTGCCTTTTCAATGCATTCTAATACTTTCACGTCTTCAAACAAATTTCCCGGCAGTCTGGCGATTTTTCTATGGATCTTCTGCTTCAGCCTGCCGACCATGGATTTCATTGCGGGGGACCAGGTAAAATTGCAGACCGCATTCAACAGCTCGTTTCCGATCTGAAACAGCACAACACATATCGTAACTATAATAAGTGCCCGATAGGTTGTATTTCCTGCCGCTGCATCTGTGATCGTGTCAAACAGCCACTGCTTTACCACCGTACTAAAAGCGTAACAGACAGATGACAACAGCATTGCCCCACAATCTAACATAAGCCATTTTTTCACTGATACCAGCTCCTTTGCTCCTCGTACATCGCATAAAACAGTCCCTTTTTCTGCATTAACCGCTGGAAACCACCCCGCTCCCTTATTTTCCCATTCTCGAAAACAATGATCTCATCTGCTAACCTGGCAAATCCCAGCCGGTGGCTGATCAATATCGTCAATGTGTCCTTCGTCATTTCCTGAAACAGACGATAGATCTCGCTCTCCATTTTAGGATCCAATGACGCCGTTGGTTCATCCAGAATACGAACCTTTGCCGGCCGCAGGAGCGCACGCACCATAGCCAGTTTCTGCCATTGTCCCCCGGACAGGTCCACACCGCCTTCCCTTGTCTTTCCCAAAAGTGTATCATATCCTTCAGGAAAGCTCTCAATCCTGCGGACCAAGTCGAATTGTTCTGCCAGTTTCACCATTTTCTCTTCTGATAGTTCATGACAGGGATCACTGATCTCACAATTTTCTTTAAAAGTCAGGGCATGCCTGCAAAAATCCTGATATACAACAGAAAATATCCCCTTTTGTTCAGATGGCGGATAACTGCGGAGTTCTCTGCCATTGATCAATATTTCTCCCGAATAATCCGAATACAAACCAGTCAGCAGTTTTATAATTGTTGTCTTACCCGCCCCATTTGCACCAACCAGAGCATAATTCTTTCCCATTTTCATAGTAAAAGATACATTCTCCAGCACCTTGTGATCCGTCCCTGGATATTGGAAACATACATTACGAAATACGATTTCTTCTATATTTTTTACATACTGCGGAGGTTCCAGAACACCTTCTTCCTCCGGCAATTCCCAAAATGTCCGCATATCCCTGCAGAATTCATTTCCTCGTACCAGCGCATCGATATTCCTGCTCAGTCCCCAGCTCATTTGATTTGTCAGTAAAAACACTGCGTTTACCAGAGAAATAAATAAACCGATGCTGATCTTCCCCGAGAGTGTTGGCTGGATCAGTGTGATCACGATCAGAAGCGCAGCGATAGCAGACAGCCCTCCACTTAATTTTGTTTTTACTGCCCAAAAAACC
Source organism: uncultured Roseburia sp. (assembly GCA_947070915.1). Lineage (GTDB taxonomy): Bacteria > Bacillota > Clostridia > Lachnospirales > Lachnospiraceae > Eubacterium_F. Next base: position 7,292 of record CAMTDY010000030.1, on the reverse strand, counting down.
TGGGTCTTCGTCTCAATTCCAAAGGCCTCCTGATAAGTATCTGCATACTGACTGTTTACCTTTTCTGTGTAACCGAATAACTTTCTCTCATTCAGACATTCCCTGCTGTTCAGCACATGATCCAGATACCAGTACTTTCTGCTGTAATGGGAGGTATCCCGCGACGTCTGAAAATTAATCTTTCCGCCTTTTACAGACAGAACAAACAAGGGTATGCAAAAGAGTAAAATAAGCCCCGCCGCCCACCATACATATCCTGCGATCACTAACATGACACCTGTGATGCTGATAAGTAATTTAAGAAGAGCAAGCACTGCCTGCCAGATGTCCTGCCAGTTCCTCTCTGGTTCCTTTAGCACCCGGTGGATCAGATCCTGGCTGTCCGGCATCTCTACATGGATATACTTCAAAGCAGCACATTTTTCGAGCAGGCGCGGACGATATTCCCGCAGCAGTTTGAGTTCCGCTTTCTGCCTGAGTACAACATTGACACGGAGAGCCAGCCAATCCACCGCCACCGTCAAAAGCAGCAGCGAAAGTTTTACAAACAGCTCTGGACGAAATAATGAATTATGTACTGACCGCAATGCCGTATTAATAAATCCAGATACAGCATAAATCTGTAATATAGAACAAAGACCGCTTATAACCGCAAGAATCAACATCCCTGCATTTTCAGTTCTGGTAATTCCTGACGGCATTTCTGAAAAAATAAATACACTCTTTTTTCTTTTCATAAAAAACTACCCTCCGTTTTTATCCGGACATATAGCGTCCCCAGGTAATATACAATCCGCTGCTCTTGGAAACAAATACATCCTCTTCCTGAAGCAGCTGCAATACGTCTTCCTGATATTTCATAAATGCTTCTGCCTCTGGCAGACTGCACCCTCTGTTTAAATAGAAGGCATACCCTTTCTCTACCCGTTCCAGCTGCTCGATCACATTTCTATATTTTGCCAGCTCCTCTTCTCTGCCCTCGGGAAAATTTCCATCATAAATAAACACCCTGTCACTCAGACGGGCAGCCACATGACGAAGCCCCTTCTTCCGGAAAAGAAATGCCATCTCAGTTCCGGACTGAACATTCATGATCTCCTGCTTCTGCATATATTCCCATACTTTATCCGGGCTGGGGATCTGAGGTTTATATGGTTTGTTTCCCCGGGCAATAAAGAATCCATCCTCAGCCAGCGGCAGGCTGATATCAATAGAGGCCAGCATACCGCCAGGCTTTAGCATCTGCAGCATCCTGTCAATCGCACTCTCTGGATCCGAAAGGTAGGATAAGATCATCTGGGAAATCACAAGATCAAATTTTTCTGGGCTTTTATAGTCTAAAATGTTACCTTTTACGAATCGAACCGCTGGATTATCTTTGCCAAATCTTTTCCGCCCCTCTTCCAGATACATTTCGCTTGCATCGAATCCGGTATATGTGCTGCCTTCCGGTAAATGCAGAAATATTTTCTCTGCCAGGTAACCATAACCACAGGCACAATCTAACATTTTCACGGGTCTGTCGAATTTCCAGACCTTTTTTACCAGAAACTCCAGATAATCATCATTAAAATAAAATAACTTCCAGTTTTTTGTACATTCCAGCTGCTGCTCCCAATATTCTTCACTACTATAATCTGGAGCGGTTACTTTCTGCTCCAGCGGACGCATCCCCAGCACCACTTCTACATCAACTTGAAAATACATTGCCAGAGCAGGCAGATAACTGATATCTGGCATAGAAATTCCATTTTCCCACTTGCTTACCGTCTGAAAGGAAACATGGAGCGCTTCTGCCAATTCTTTCTGTGTAACCTTTTTTTCTTTTCTCAATGCTCTGATCTGTAACTGCAGCTTCTGATCCACCGACCTTACCCCCTGTTCTTATTTTGTCATATCAGATTTCTTTCATCAATAACTTATATCGCAACCAGATTCGCCTGACAGGCGAATTATATTTATTATAACAAAAAAGGACCGAACTATCAGCCCTTTTCCATTCAACGTTTATATTACTTTACATTATTCCTGACCAGATAATAGAGGCAGTTCCTTTCACTGCTTCATGCCGCCAGCCATCCTCGTCCGGAAAACCGGTCTGGAACACAGCCACAAAATCCTCTTCCTTATCCACTAGAAATGCAGATGTACCACTGCCTTCATGGTATATTACATCTTCGGATACCAGCTGTTCAAGATCTGTTTTATGGGTTGCAACCGGCATCCCCGCACCATAAGCAACCGGACGTCCCGAATGTCCCCAGCAATGATCCAAAACGTGATCCCCCACAAGATTCGTCCAAAGCCATGACAATGCCGTTTTTCCTATCACACGATTTCCCCGGTACCGCCCGCCGCGAAGCATCATCTCACCCAGTTTCACCATTTCACGTCCTGTGGACATGATCCCTCCTGCCGTTTCAGGAACCCCCTTCCACCAGTAATAAGAAGGACGGGCCATCGCCGCCATCCCTATTTTCTCATATTCTTTTACCATCTTCAGATCTGTCTGATTGACAATATTATAACGTTTCAGCCATTTCTCATTTGTATTCACACGCCAGTGGCTTTCTGTCATTTCACAGGGAAGCATGATAGTCTCCCGGATAAACTCCTCCACCTTCATCCCTGTTGCCCGCTCTATGATCTCTCCCAGAACCGGATAGCCGACCGCTGAATAGATCCACTTCTCCCCAGGTTTTGCATGAAGCCCTGCCTGGATCACCGCAGGAATCCATGTCTCCTCCACCCGTTCTTCATCGATCCATTTCCACCATTTTCTCTCATCTTCAGGAAGAGCGCCGGGCAGCGCGCACAACCCTGACGTATGGGTCAGCAAATGCTGCACTGTAATATCACGGAATGCCCCCGTCCCAAACTCATCAATCCATTCCCACACTGGCTGTCCCAGGTAGAGGATCCCATCCTCCGCCAGCTTCAGTATCGCCAACGCAGTAAAGACTTTCGTTATGGATTGTATTTCAAAAAATGTATCCGGCATAAATTTTGTTCTCCCCTGCCACTCACACGCCAGATCCCCAAGAGCCGCATCGGCAAATACTTTTCCGCGCCTCCACAGGCAGTAGCTGGCTGACCGGATCATTTTTTCATCGATCAGTTTCTGTAAGTGGCGGTTCAGTACATCCAGCCGGCAGGGATCGTAGTCCACTTCTTCCGGAGCCGCCTCACATTTTTCCTGTCTCACTTTGGGCTGCAGATTTTGTTGTTCTTTCCAGTTCATTATTGTTTGGTTTCCTTTCTGAAAATATCTCAGCACCCCCAGTAACCTTCCAATTCCTCCGGTATAAAGCTCATGCCCCCCTCCATCTGCCACTCCGGATACGCCTCTTCATAACTGGTATCATAATAGGGCAGATAATACTCTTTATCTTTCTTTGTTATGATCTTTCCTGTTTTTTTCACCGGATCATAGCAGGCAATATCCTCCGCATCCCCAAGCAGCATGATGACTTTTCCATCCACCATACACACCCCATTCGACGCATTGTATACAACCTTATTGCACCCATCTACTTTCTCGTGGATCGTACTATCCTTACTGTTCTTTTCCTTGAAATCCATCCAGTCCTGTTCGACATAAAGTCCTGTCCCCTTGTTCAGATCCGCACAAAGCGTAACATATTCCATCTCATATGTATCCTTGTGACTCCAGTCAACCTGCATCTCCACATAAAATTTATCTTTATAGCTAAAGATCTGACAGAGCTCTGAACACCTGTATTTTCCTCCCTGGTCCTTCACATAGGCTTCACAGGCGGCGTCAAGCTGATCCCCTGATAAATACATTTTATCTTCTCTCTCATTCACATCATATAGCCTGACATCCGCTCCGCCGTCATCTCTGTCACTCACGACGTAAAAATAAAACTTCCCGCTGGCTGCTGTCGGGTCTTCTCCAACCTCCCTGTTTTTATAGAACTGTGTCCATTTATCCTCCGTCAGATCCCAGTGGGAGTATCCACCATACATGTTGCTGACGATTATAATTCCTTCACCTATATATGAAATACTGGCAATATTTCCTTCCAGCCGGTGACGGCTTTTTTCCCCTGTCTTCCGGTCATATTTTATAGCATCATCCTCATAAGTAATGTATACAATACAGGAATCATCTACATAACATCCACTATCTGCAATAATCCCATCCTTTTCTTCTAAAATCAGTTCCTCTTCCTCTGGTTTTGGCACATCCGTTCCCTTTTTCGTTTTCCCTATCGGCATTCTCCAGACCGTGTTATCAATTTTGTCATAATAAATCCCTTCTTCCGTCACACAGAGCAGAGAGGAAAGTTTATCCACCTGTATTTTTTCCTTTTGGGAGACATCCTCTTTCATATACATAACAAATCCATCTCTTCTATCCTCTAGTTCATCTCCTCCATATGGCAGGTAAAAATTCGTATCCGTCGCAAAACGATGGCTGCTCTGTATCTTTTTCCTGACATTCACTGCGGTTCCTGAGACAACCTGTCCTGACACTGCCTGCCCTGACACTGCGCCCTCAGATATTGCTTTTCTCCCATCTGTTTTTCCCGCGTGTTCCCCGCCACAGCCAGATAAGGATATGCCAGCCAGTATGGCACACAAAACAATCATGCTTTTTCTTTTCATAACCCCTACAACTCCTTTTTATTCAGATCGATCCCCCTGCTCTGCAGGCCAGCCGGACTACAGAGCAGTTTGCCAATAAGTTCTTTACAACTTATTCTACCATATTGGCATATTATTTACAATCATGTGAAGACAGACTCAGGGGGCTGACTGGATCAGCCCCCTGAAAATATTATCCTAAACTCGATGGCACAAATTTGAGCTAACTCAATGGTCTCATCATATCCACCGGCACCTCTGTCAGCGACACCATCTCACCTGCATCGAGACCTACGATCAGGTGCAGCCAGATCAACGTACTCGCTTCCAAAGACGGTTTGTCCCCATACAAACCTACCTTTCCCCCTATTCCCCCATCAGAAACCTCCAGGGCATATAATTTAGGAAGCAGGATCTCATAGTCATAGCCGCTTTTCTGGCTCCCCTGGACATCACACCCGGCAGAGATCCCCGCCATCCTTCCATCCTTTCCAAATACAAGGGGCCTGTAAGCCGCCGCACAACTCTTCTCCCGGCACTCTTTTGGATATTTCCAGTAATGCACAAAATCCTTTGCAGACGCCTGCATAATCATTTCTGCCCGTCTTCGCGCATGTTCTGGCACCGTCTCTCCCCCGGCAAGTTCAAATGCAGGGATAAAACCACCCGAATCCCGGATCTCCTCCCAAGTCCGCGTATCTCCCCGGATCACGGGAAAACCCTGTGGTACAATGCCGCCCTCCATCGTACATTTTTTTAAAAATGCTGCCTTCTCCTCTGGAGCAGGAATAGCCACTTCCTGTTCTGCTCCCAGATTGTATACATGTTTTTTCCTCATACACTTACCTCCCTGTAAGAAAAATTGATAACTACCGGACTTTTTCTCCGGTCTTACAGACATATTACAATATTATGTTTAACAGGAGGGCGCTGTATGCCCCGAAAAACAGTACTTTTTCAAGACTCCCTGCGGCATTTCCATCTGACCAAAACGATAACAATACAGATTCGATCCAACAGGCGGACCAATCAATAGCATACAATAAACCAAACAGACATATTTAAAAAAACTTCTATTTTCTCTTGACAATACATCCACAATATTGTATTGTGTTAATATTTTCCGCCTATTTGTATGTATTCAGCAGAGATAATGGTGCTGGCAGAGACTCTGAACCGTCTTGCAAATCTCTGTTTATCCCACATCCCGTCTTTTTGCTGCTCAATATTCTTTTACCAGATCTTCTTCCTGTACGCCATATTTTTTCAAAAAGTAAGCCCTATCTGCCTCGCTTCGGATCAGCATCACCTCGCGGAATCTGCCAGTCTCCCTGTCTTTGAAACCTGCCACCTGCTCTCCCGTACAGATACTGGCCCGGATCACCGCCTGTTCTTTTAATTTATTATATTGTTCTACTTCTATCTTTTTCTTAATTCCAAACATATTCTTTACATCTCCTAAATTTTGTATCTCTATTATATCAGACGGGCTATGGGGCAACAAGGAATTTATTTGCAGGGGGATCTTCCCATGAGAGTTTTTTCAAAATACCCTGTTCATTTTTGTAACAATCTGTGTAAAATATCGTTAGCAAGAAAACACAAAGGAGATTTCATCATGAAAAACGTAAAAACACACATATCTGAGTACCTAAGCTATTGCCAGTCCCAAAAAAGACTGGACAAAAAGACCTTGAAAGCATACCGGACCGACCTGGGACAGATGGAATGCCAGCTCCCCACCGACGACATTCTGTCAGTAACCCCCACGATATTAGAACTTTACATCGCAGACCTCCACAAAAAATATGCTCCCCGGACCGTAAGGCGAAAAATCGCGTCCATCAAGGCATTCTTCCGCTTTTTAGAACAAAAGGAGCGAATTGACCGCAGTCCATTCCACAAAATGGAAATTAAGTTCCGGGAACCTGTTATACTGCCAAAAACAATCTCCCTCCGCACAATCGAAACGTTTCTTTCCACCATATACCATCAATACAAAAATGCCCAAACAGAATATCAAAGAAAAAATGCCCTCCGGGACGCCGCTGTGATCGAAACGCTTTTCGCCACCGGCATCCGGATCTCTGAGCTCTGCTCTTTAAGCCCAAAAGACGTGGATCTGCAGGACAACTGTATCCTGATCTACGGAAAAGGCTCTAAAGAACGAAAGTTACAGATCGGAAATGAAGATGTCACCTGTATCTTACAAAAATACAAATATTCTTACCTTGAGGAAATGCAGGCCTGCGATCACTTCTTTGCCAATCAGAACCGGACGCCCCTCTCCGACCAGTCTGTCCGCAGAATGATCAACCGCTATACGTCCCTCGCCTCAATTGAATTACATATCACCCCCCACATGTTCCGCCACACCTTCGCCACCAGCCTGTTAGAAGCGGATGTGGACATCCGCTACATCCAGAAAATGCTGGGTCACAGTTCGATCCATGTCACAGAGATCTATACCCACGTCGCTATGGCAAAACAGCGGGATATCCTGAGGACAAAGCATCCCAGGAAGGATTTAAGGATAGGGAGGAGTGGAGTATAATTTAGGGGAGGAAATTGAAAGGTATAATGGGGGGCGGGTGGGAGAGTGAAAGATAACTTTTTATTATCCGTTGGTTTTAATGCTGTCTCTTATACACATCTGACGCTGCCGACGATAAGGCTCGTGT
>CAMTDY010000029.1 GCA_947070915.1 uncultured Roseburia sp. | reverse complement strand
CTATTTTGTTTCTATTTCTGTGCCGTTGTTTATTACATTTTGCGGAAACTCAAGATCCGGGACGCTCCATCCTCGAAAATAAAAAAACTGCTTGCAAAATGAAATGAAGTATGATAGTATATTTGTTGCTGGGCTTTATACGGCGCAGTAATTGTCGGCAGACCCGCGGAGGTTTTGTACTGACAGAGATTCTGGCTCCTTGGTCAAGCGGTTAAGACATCGCCCTTTCACGGCGGTAACACGGGTTCGATTCCCGTAGGAGTCATAAGTGCTGTTTTTTTGCACTAATTCCTGGAATTTGCAGGAGGACTTGCATAAATCTGGGATTTATGGTATATTATTAATGTATGGCGACATAGCCAAGTGGTAAGGCGTGGGTCTGCAACACCCTGATCACCAGTTCGAATCTGGTTGTCGCCTTGAAAAAGAAAAATGCTTTCATCCGTATATTACTGATGAAAGCATTTTTTCAATTTACATGGAAGGCACAAGCTATGGCTCCGCCCGCGAATATCGTTCTCCCAGTATGCTAAATCTCTTCCTCCGTCTCTGTCTTCCGGGAGAACAAGAGCAGAAGAATGAGAAGCAGGCCAATAATTAAAATGAAGGTTTTGTATTTATCGAAGTAGTAAAAAAAGATATTACGATAATTATAAAAATAGTAGCCAAGGCAGATGAGCAGTGTATTCCATATGGTGATGCCGATGGAAGAGAAAATCACATAAGCGGGATAGCTCTGTCCGCAGGCGCCGGCAACAAAGGCGATATAAGTCCGGCAGATGGGGATGATTCTCCCCACACAGACGGCCAGTCTGCCCCGGTCGCCAAAGGTGCGGTAGGATGCCAGGATTGGCTTTTTGCTGGAAGGAAACCGGACCATGATCTTTTCCAGCAGGGGAGAACCGCCGTAGCGGCCAATGGCGTAGGTGAGGCTGGTGCCCGCCAGGCCGGCAGCGCTGCTATAGAGGATAAGAAGGGGCAGGGAGATCCCGATCCCAGCCCCAAAGGCGCCGGCAAAGGGGAGGACGAGTTCGCTGGAGATGGGAAAGCATGCGTATTCCAGTGCGATTAGAAGGATGATGGCCGGTGTGCCATAGGATTCGATCCATTGTAACAGCTGATCCATAATACCTCATTCTGCGCACAGGGAAGGCGTGCGCGTAATTACATCGTTATTAATATATATGGAGGCGGATGGATAAAAATGCCAGTGGTTTCCGAAGAAATAAAGGTGCTTGCGTTGACGAAGTGAAATTAACTTGGTATAATAAATTTCAAATGTTTCAAAAGAGGAGGTAGGGCAGGGTGCGATGGAAATTGGTATTTGCTATTGTGACCATATGTCTCACTCTGGGACTATGTGTTATTTCAATGGACGCAGAGGCAGCTTCACCTTATCAGATAAAGATCAATAAACAAAAAAATACAGTGACGGTTTATCAGTATGAAGACGGAAGCTATAAGCCCTGCAAAGCATTTGTGTGTTCTACGGGAAAAGCGACTCCCCTTGGGAGTTTCCGGATTTATCAGAAACACCGCTGGCGGGCATTGGTAGGGAATACATATGGTCAGTACTGCACCCGCTTTAAGGGGCCAATCCTGTTTCATTCTGTGCCGTATCACAAACCCAATCCGGCGGCGATGCCAAATGGGGAGTACAACAAACTGGGCACCACGGCGTCCCATGGCTGTATTCGCCTGAGCGTGCAGGATGCCAAGTGGATCTACGACCACTGTGGCTGGGGGACTCCGGTTGTTGTGTACCGTTCTAAAAACCCTGGTCCTCTTGGAAAGCCTGAGAGGATCAAACTGCCAAAAGGTGTGGGGTACGATCCGACGGACCGCTGGAGCCGCGGAAATCCGTACAATAAAAAGAAACCGGTGATACTGGGAGCAAAGGATCAAACCATTGCTTATGATGATTCTGCCTATGATGTTTTAAAAGGAGTTCGCGCGAAAAATACGGCAGGATTCCGGATCGACAAAAAGGTCCGCGTTTCAATCCGTTACCGGAAGAGCCGCAGTGATCAATATAAAAAAACAAAAAAGGTAGATACCCAGAAACCGGGCTGGTACCGCATCACCTATCAGGTGGTGGATGAAATTGGAAGAAAAGCGAAGGTGACAGTAACACACCGGGTGAAAGAGAAACCGGTTGATACAGACCAATCCCTGCCGGTACCGGTGCCGCCGGATATCGAGAGCGGTACGAGTGTGCAGGGAACTCCTTAAAGTGGCAGCTGGCTGTCAGAAAAGTGCTGCCGGCTGTGATCTGGATCATATCATTGTTTGAATAGAGATAAGGAAGATTTGTAAATCAGGAGGAAAGAAGTTATGAAATCATCGTACAATCCAAAAGTGATTGAGAAGAAGTGGCAGAAAATATGGGAAGATGAGAAGGCGTTTGCGGCGACAAATGATTTTTCCAAGCCGAAATACTATGCGCTGGTAGAGTTCCCATATCCATCAGGACAGGGACTTCATGTGGGACATCCGCGTCCCTATACGGCGCTGGATATTGTGGCGCGCAAAAAGAGAATGCAGGGTTACAACGTACTTTATCCTATGGGATGGGATGCGTTCGGACTTCCGACGGAAAATTATGCGATCAAGAATAAGGTTCATCCAAAGGAAGTGACAAAAAATAATGTGGCGAAATTCAAGGCGCAGCTACAGTCACTGGGCTATTCCTTTGACTGGGAGCGGGAGGTAAATACGACAGATCCCGACTATTTTAAATGGACCCAGTGGATCTTCCTTCAGCTGTTTAAGGCAGGACTGGCCTACAAATCAGAGATGCCCATCAACTGGTGTACCTCCTGTAAATGCGGTCTTGCCAATGAGGAAGTTGTAAACGGTGTCTGTGAGCGCTGCGGCAGTGAGGTTGTCCGCCGGGTTAAGAGCCAGTGGATGTTGAAGATCACGAAGTATGCAGATAAGCTTATCGATGATCTGGATGACGTGGATTATATCGAGAGAGTAAAGGTTTCCCAGAAAAACTGGATCGGCCGTTCCAATGGTGCAGAGGTGGATTTTCAGCTGAAGGATAAGGAAGAGAAGCTGAGGATCTACACGACCCGGCCGGATACGCTTTTTGGCGTCACCTATATGGTGGTGTCACCAGAGCACCCCTATCTGGACAAGTACAAAGATGAGATCAAAAACTGGGATGAGATCGTGGCATACCGGGAGATGGCGGCGAGGAAGTCTGATTTTGAGAGGACAGAGCTTGCCAAGGAAAAGACAGGAGTGGCCATCGATGGACTGTCAGCGGTCAATCCGGTCAACGGGGAAGAGATTCCAGTCTGGGTGTCGGATTATGTTCTGATGAGTTATGGTACCGGTGCGATCATGGCAGTGCCGGCCCACGACGAGCGTGACTGGGAATTTGCTAAAAAATTTGGGCTTCCGATCATAGAAGTGATCCAGGGTGGAAATGTGGAAGAGGCCGCTTACACGGATGTGGCCACAGGAACGCTCGTGAATTCCGGATTTTTGAGCGGCAAATCGGTAGCGGAGGCGAAACAGGCCATCATTGAGTGGCTGGAAAAAGAGGGCGTCGGAACGGCGAAGACGAACTTTAAGCTCCGGGACTGGGTATTCTCAAGACAGCGTTACTGGGGAGAGCCGATCCCTATCGTAAAATGTGAAAAGTGCGGATATGTGCCGGTTCCGGAAGATCAGCTTCCTCTGGAACTGCCGGAGGTAGATAACTACATGCCCACCGACAATGGGGAGTCCCCTATCGCAAATATCCGTTCCTGGGTAGAGACCACCTGCCCGTGCTGCGGTGGGAAGGCGGAACGGGAGACGGATACGATGCCTCAGTGGGCAGGATCTTCCTGGTATTTCCTGAGATATATCGATCCAGATAACGATGAGGCGCTGGCCAGCCGTGAGGCGATGGAGTACTGGCTTCCGGTAGACTGGTACAACGGCGGTATGGAGCATACAACCCTTCACCTTCTGTATTCCCGGTTCTGGCATAAGTTTTTGTATGACCAGGGAGTGGTACCTACAAAGGAGCCTTATCAGAAAAGAACCTCTCATGGCATGATCCTTGGGGAAAATGGAGAGAAGATGAGTAAATCCAGGGGGAATGTAGTAAATCCGGATGACATTGTCAATACTTATGGTGCAGACACTCTCCGTACTTATGAGATGTTTATTGGTGCCTTTGATGCGGCTGCAGCATGGTCTGATGACGGGGTCAAGGGCTGCCGGCGTTTCCTCGACCGTGTGTGGAAGCTTCAGGATATGGTTGTGGATGAGCAAGGATACTCCAAAGACCTGGAGACAAAGATCCATCAGACAATTAAAAAGGTGAGCGGCGACTTTGAGACCCTCAAATACAATACAGCGATCGCGGCAATGATGGCGCTGATCAATGAGTTTTATAAGGCAGAAAAACTGACAAGGGAAGATTTTAAGACACTGCTTCTGTTGCTGAATCCGGTGGCGCCTCATATGACGGAGGAGCTCTGGGAGATCATGGGATACGAAAAGCATCTGTATGAAAATTCCTGGCCGGAATACGATGAAGAGAAGACGGTGGAGAAAATGCAGGAGATCGCTGTTCAGGTCAACGGAAAGGTGAGAGCTGCGGTGAAGCTTGCTATTGATGCCGATAAGGATACGGCGATTGCTGCCGGAAAAGAAGCGGTGGCAGAAAAAATTGCCGGTAAAGATATCGTAAAAGAGATCTATGTGCCGGGAAGGATCATAAATATCGTAGTGAAAGGCTGATGGTTATGACAAACGAAGAAAAACTGGGCTCTGCCCCTCTGTTCCGATTGATGATGAGTATGGGTATTCCTACCCTGGTGGCTCAGATCATTAATCTTTTGTACAATATCATAGACCGGATCTATATCGGTCATATTCCAGAAGTGGGGGCAACTGCGCTGACCGGGGTGGGGCTGGCGCTGCCTATGATCGTGATCATTTCAGCATTCAGTGCATTTGTGGGAGCGGGCGGAGCCCCGCTCTCTGCCATTGCCCTGGGAAGAGGGAAGAAAGAAGAGGCGGAACGGATCCTGGGAAATGGATTTTCCCTTCTTCTCGTTTTTTCTGCTTTTCTAATGATTTTATTTTTTATCATAAAAAGACCAGTTTTGTTCCTGATCGGTGCCAGTGATGCCACCTTTCCCTTTGCGGATGAATATATGACCATTTATATATTTGGTACCCTCTTTGTGCAGATCTCCCTGGGGATGAATCCTTATATCACAGCCCAGGGATGTTCCCGGACGGCGATGCTGTCGGTGTTGATCGGCGCGGTCCTGAATATCGCACTGGACCCGCTGTTTATCTTTGGGTTTGGCATGGGAATCCGTGGAGCGGCGCTTGCCACGGTGATCTCACAGTTTGTCAGTGCGGTCTGGGTTCTCCGGTTTCTGACGAGAAAAGAACGGGCGATGGGGATCCGGCGGAAATATTTGAAGATACAGGGAAGGATTGTGGCAAAGATCATGTCACTTGGCGTCGCACCCTTTATTATGCAGGCGACGGAGAGTTTTATTTCCATCGTGATGAACAGCGGCCTGCAGCGTTATGGCGGAGACATGTATGTGGGGACGCTGACCATCATGCAGAGCGTGATGCAGTTTGTGAGTATTCCTGTCAGCGGGTTTACCCAGGGAGTCCAGCCCATTATGAGTTATAATTTCGGCGCCGGAAATACAGAACGGGTAAAGAAAACGTATTTTACCATGCTGGGGATTGTTATGGCTTATACCATTCTGCTCACCATATCGATCATGGCGGTACCAGGGGTATTTGCCAGAATGTTTACAGACAGTACAGAACTGATCCTGCTGGTAGAAAAGATCATGCCGGTATTTGTCTGTGGAATGCTGGTATTTGGAGTGCAGATGTCCAGCCAGACCACATTTCTTGCGCTGGGGCAGGCGAAGATATCACTGTTTATCGCCCTTTTGCGAAAAGTGATCCTTCTGATCCCCCTGGCGATCATCCTGCCGAGACTGACAGGAGATGTGATGTTTATTTATTATGCAGAGCCAATCTCTGATGTGACGTCGGCGCTGACTTGTGGTATTCTGTTTGCCTGTCTCTTTGGAAAGATATTAAAACGGAGTAAATCTTAAGGGTTATATATCTGCGGGGCGGAGAATCAGCTTTGCTGATTCTCCGGAGGTGCGCGTTCCCCAGCCGCACCTTGTTCCCCAGCCAGTAGGGCTCTTTGCCTGCGGAGCAAAAGAATGGCTGCAGGCCATTCTTTCGAGGTGCGCGTTCCTCAGCCGCACCTTGTTAGGCTCTAAGGTCAAAGTTATAGCGCTTGACAGCTGCCGGCGGAGCTGGAGAATCTTTTTCTATAAAGTCATGAACCAGGTCGATATCCTTTTCTTTGGCGAGGAATTCAGAAGTGAAACTGTAACCCTGTTCATTGATGGCGTCTTTTAATAATTCTACATTTTTTTCCAATAATTTCCGCGCCGCTTCCTTTGCGGTATAAAACTGAGTAGAGATGTTTGTATGGTCTTTTGTGATGTGGATATCCAGTGTTCCCAGGGAATCCATCTCCAGGTGAAGCAGGACTTTGAGATTGTCTTTGGATTTTTTCAGGGCGTTTTTCCGCGTCATCACGTAGAGATCGCCGTGGGCATTCTGCTGGGACAATTTCAGCGGAAGCTGCATATAGGCGAACTGTTCGTTCAACATCTTCATAAAGGCAAGATTCTGCTGCAGATCTGAGGTGGTATTGATGATCTGCTCTCCGGAATTTCGTGTGGCGAACATCCGGCTCAGGTTTGTAAGATCGGAAAACTGCTGTTGCATCCGGTTGTAGAGGGTATCGATGCTTCCTTCTTCTTTCAGACCCTCGGGAGAGAGCGTCCATCCGGATAAAAACTGCCCCTTGATTGTCTTTTGGAAGGCCTTTTGGGATACTAGCTGATGAAGCTCTTCATCGGGAAGGGTGGGAAGGATGTTTTTTATCTCTGTCAGTAGTTCTCTTGCCGTCAGATCGCCTTTTTCCAGGGCTGAAAGGAGTTCTTTATTTTCTGTATATTTTCCCAGAAGCTCAGACAGGGTGCTGCGTTCCTCCGCAGTTAGAAGATGACCGGTCTGTTCCGGGATGAATTCAGTGGGTTTTGCCTCGGCGCCCGCTGGAGATGAAGCACGGTCGGTAATACCATTTAAAAGCTGTTTCATCCGAGCAAAAGGCGAGGTGGCAGTCTGTCCGGCAGCCTGGCTGTCTTCTGCTGTTTCCTGGAGGATTTCCTGGTTTTCTTCTTCGGGAAGCAGTTCCGCATTTTCTGCTGCTTCAGCGTCTGGGGTTGCTGAAAGGTTTGCCTGGAGCTGTGTGGCGGTGAGATTTTGTTCTTCTAATGAGGGAAGGGACTGGAGGACTGTATCCAGAACTGTCCCTGTGGCATACCGGGCAATGGATGGGTTTTCTTCGGCGAGTCCGGTGAGAAGTTCATTGACGGAGTCCGCCAGGGCATCCATCCGGGTCAGGAGCTGGTGGGTCTGTTTGTTGTACTGGTCAAACTGGGTTACGGTTTCCATATCCATCGGCATCCCCAGCCGCTTCATTGTGATCACAGAATTTACGTCCGCATCCGGATATCTGGCGCAGAGCTGCAGGGATTCCGCAATATTTTCCCGGCTGATGGACTGCTGGTTCTGGAGAAGGCTTCTGACGATTTCTAAATTTCTTGGGCTTTTCGGGAGTCCCGCCTCCTCAAGAGCCTGTTCGATGGTATCCTCCATACCGAGAAGATATGCCTGGGACATTGCTTTCATATAGATGGTGCCGCTGTCCAGTCCCGTGATCAGGAAAGCTGCTTTTTGGCCGATGGAGTACTGGGAGGCCTCAGGAAGTTTTCCTGTAAAAGAGGAGCCGTCTTCCATGGAGATGGTAATCTCATTGCCATGAATATCGCTTACGACGCCTTTCAGGGTCTCTCCTTCCCTCACTGTGATGGTACCTCCTCCGGAACGGAAAGTACGTTTGGCGGCGGCAGTGTTCATGCTGCCGGACTGATTCTGATTGTTGTGTACGCTGTTGCTTGTGATAGGCATGAAATCGTCTCCTTTTACCCGTTTTATGAATAGATGCCCGGGGCATATTTTCCGAAACTAAATTTTTCTATTTTTATTATCGTTAAAAGCGGCTGGTTTTTCAAGAGAAGATGCGCGGAAAATTGCATCATTTCCAAATTTTTTACGGATGTCATCCACCGCCTTTTCTAATTGTCCCTGTTTCATGTAATATCTGCTGTCGGTTAGGTTGATCTGGCGGAGCCGCTCTCTGGTGAGTTTTGAGGTAGATACACCGAGCAGACGGATGGGAGAACCGTCCCACAATTCATCAAAAAGTACGCAGACCGAGCTGTATAATTCGCTGGTGGTATTGGTGGCAGAAGACAGGGTGCACTGGTGGCTGACATGGCGGAACTGGCTGTCCTTGATCGAAACGGCCACCACCTGCGCCATGAATCCGTCTGCCCGGAGACGGCTGCCCACGGATTCGCACAGATTTAGCAGAATCTTTTTGGCCTCCCCGGCGTCGGTGACATCCCGCGGGAGTGTGGTGGAATTACCGCAGCCCTTGGCGTCTGCCTGTTCGTTCAGCACTGGGGAGATGTCGATGCCATTGGCGTAGTCGTGGATGGTGGCACCGTGTTTACCCATATGGGACTGTAAGATCGCCTTGTCTGTCCGGGCAAGTTCGCCGATGGTGCGGATCCCCAGATTGTATAGTTTTTTGGCAGAAGCGCGCCCGACAAAAAACAGATCGCTCACTGGGAGAGGCCACATTTTTTCTTTTATTTCATTGGGAAAAAGACTGTGGACCTTATCCGGTTTTTCAAAATCCGATGCCATCTTAGCCAGGATTTTGTTGGTGGATACGCCGATATTTACCGTGTAGCCGAAACGATCATGGATCTCCTGACGGATCTGTTCTGCCGCTTCTACCGGAGAATGCCCGGTCAGCAGCGGGCAGCCGGTCATATCGGCAAAGGCTTCGTCTATACTGTATTGTTCTACTACCGGGGTGACTGATCTGAGATAGGCGATGAGTTCATTGGAAAATATCTTATATAAATGGTGCCTGGGCGGAACAATGAGAATATCCGGGCATTTTTTTCTGGCTTCTGCCAGAGTCTCCGCGGTCTTGATGCCAAATGCTTTGGCAGGCATGCTTTTTGCGAGGACGATGCCATGGCGGTTCTGCTCATCACCTCCTACCACGGAAGGGATCGTCCGCAGATCCAGGGTTTCATTCAGTTCTGTGAGACGATAGACCGCTTCCCAGCTCAAATAGGCGTTGTTGACATCAATATGAAAGATAATCATAGCCTCATCTCCTCTGGAGTTTATTTTATCACAAGAACAAATGTTTGTAAAGAAGGACTTGCATAAAATGGGGGAGAATGATAGAATAAGTGCATACTTTAATGCTAGGAGGTTTTTATTATGTACCAAATAAATGACAATTATCTGAAATTACCGGGCAGTTATCTGTTTTCTACCATTGCAAAGAAGGTAAATGCCTACACAGAGGCGAATCCGGATAAAAAAGTGATCCGCCTTGGAATCGGTGACGTAACCCTTCCCCTGGCGCCGGCGGTGATCGAAGCGCTGCATAAAGCGGTGGATGAGATGGCAGATGCGGCTACCTTTAAGGGCTATGCGCCGGATCTGGGGTATGAGTTTTTGCGGAGTGCTATCGCGCAGAAAGATTATAAAGCCCGGGGAGTGGATATTGCCATCGATGAGATCTTTGTCAGTGATGGTGCAAAGAGCGATTCCGGAAACATCGGGGATATTTTTTCCCAGAATAACCGCATTGCCGTGTGTGATCCGGTGTATCCAGTGTATGTGGATACTAATGCCATGGCGGGCAGGACTGGCGAGTACCTGAAAGACAAGGAGTGCTGGTCCAATGTGATCTATATGCCCTGTACTGCGGAGAATGATTTTGTGCCGGAGATCCCGAAAGAAATTCCGGATATGATCTACATCTGCTGCCCGAACAATCCCACAGGAACCACTTTAAACAAAGAGCAGCTGCAGAAGTGGGTTGACTTTGCTTTGACAAATGATGCTGTTATTATATATGATGCAGCGTATGAAGCATATATTTCAGAGGAAAATGTCCCGCATTCGATCTTTGAGTGCGAGGGCGCAAAAAAATGTGCCATTGAGATGAGAAGCTTTTCCAAAAACGCAGGATTTACAGGAACCCGTCTTGGGTTTACCGTGATCCCGAAAGAGCTTGTATGTGACGGTGTATCCCTGAACAGCCTCTGGGCGAGAAGACATGGTACGAAGTTTAACGGTGCTCCTTATATCATACAGAGAGCCGGAGAGGCAGTATACAGCGATGAGGGCCGGAAACAGACGAAAGACCAGATCGCTTATTATATGAACAATGCGAAGATCATCAGAGAAGGGCTTACCAGCGCCGGCTACACGGTATTCGGCGGTGTAAATGCGCCGTATATCTGGCTGAAGACACCGGAGGGGATGACTTCCTGGGAATTCTTCGATCATCTGCTGGAAAACCACAATATCGTGGGAACTCCGGGAAGCGGTTTTGGACCGAGCGGAGAAGGATACTTCCGGCTCACCGCCTTCGGTTCTCTTGAAAATACCAAAGAGGCGATGGAGCGGCTGAAAAAGTAATCCGCAGCCTCATGTAAATTTAGTAAAGCGATATGTGCGCAGAATGGCGCGCAGGAATAGGGGGAAATATGAACAGATGGAAAAAGGTTCTGGTGGGGCTTGTTGCCCTGGGGATGGTTTTGATGCCGGTCTCCGTCTCAAAGGCGGATGCGGTAGAGGGAGATGAAAAACCCTATATATCCCTGGGGGCGGACCTCACGAAAGAACAGAAAAATACGGTTCTATCCCTTCTGGATGTGACAGAAGAGGAACTGGCAGATTACGAAGTGATCCAGGTGACAAACGAGGATGAACATGATTATCTGGATGAGTACCTTTCGGATTCAGTAATCGGGACCAAGGCCCTTTCCTCTGTCCGCATCGAAAAGGCGGAAGAGGGAAAAGGGATCAGCGTTGTCACAAAAAATATTACCTATTGTACCAGTGGTATGTACACCAATGCTTTGATCACAGCGGGGATCACCGATGCAGAAGTGACAGTGGCAGGTCCTTTTAATCTGTCGGGAACGGCGGCTCTGGTAGGTGCCATGAAGGCATATTCTACGATGACTGGCGAGGAACTGAAAAAGGAAAATGCAGACGCCGCGACGAATGAGCTCGTGCTGACCGGAGAACTGGGGCAGGAGCTGGGAGCGGAAAAAGCGGAAGAACTGGTAGCACTGGTCAAACAGAGAGTGCTGGACGGCGATGTGGAGACGGTGGAGGAGGTCAAGGAGATCATTCAGGAATCCGCGGGAGAACTGGATGTGAAGCTGACTGCCGAGCAGGAACAGAAACTGGCGGAACTTCTGGAAAAGATCAAGAATCTGGATCTGGATGTGGATAAACTGAAACAGCAGGCAGAAGATGTGTATAACCGTCTCAAAGACCTGGACATTGATCTGGACCAGGCGAAGGGAATTTTTGAGAAGATCATTCAATTTTTTACCGAGATCGCTGAAAAGATCGCGAACTGGCTTGCCGGGCTGTTTGGGTGATACAGGCCTGATATTAAAAGAGCATATAAATGGAATCTAGCACAGAGGCGGTGTCTCATTGTTCTAGTGCGGGGACAATGAAAACACCGCTTTTTTCAAGAAGGCAGAGTGAGGACACGATTTAGTTTTTTTCGTCTGTATTCCCCAGGACTCATATGATAGTGTTGTCTGAATTTCCTGCAAAAATATCCGGAACTTGTAAATCCTGTTTCTTCTGCAATGGAAGAAACTGATTTCTGGGTCGTGTATAGCTTTTCGGCAGCCTGTGCCAGCCGGTACTGGATGAGATACGCCACTGGAGATATATGAATACATGACTGAAAAATATGCAATGCTCCACTTTTGCTGATGGAGACGGAAGAAGCAATCGTTTCAAGGGTGATCTCCTCCCTGTAGTGGTCATGGATATACTGCATCATAATCTGTAATCTTGCCTGTTTGTGATTTACATGGTGAAGAGCCGGGGAACCGGAAGTCAGGTCAAAATGTTTGAAAAATATATCCCAGATTTGTAAAAGGAGCTGTATGGTGTATAACTCATTGTCTTCATCTGCTTCCTGAAGAGTAAAGATTTTTGACAAAGTCTGTAAAATATGATTTTGCCACGTTGTATGGGGATAAAAAATCTGATATGGGATAGATGAGTTTATAACAGGACGGATATATTTTTCATAAATAAGGCTTTTTTCAGGTGCCAGCAAGGTTGGAGAAAAGACGATATTAGGGATGAAAGTGCTGTCCTGTGCCTCAAAGCGGTGGAGAATGCTGCTATTGATAAACAGACCGCAGCCCTGGTGCAGTTCTATTTTCTCTGCGCCTACAAGGCAGGTGGCAGTGCCTTCGGCAACAACAAGGAATTCCAGTTCGTGATGCCAGTGCCAGTCGATCCGGTGAAAATCAAATTGCCAGATATTATCTGGATAGTATGCAAATGGATAGCGGCTGTTTCCATGCTGGATGGTCTCCCTAAGTGTATCGTCAGTGGTAATCTTATAAGTCCCCATAAAGAATCTCCGTTCATCATAAAATAACAGTACTTAAGATATTGTACTATAAATGTGCGATTATGTGCAATGATTTTGCAGAAATTATACGATATAATGTTATTTATGTTAAACGTGGGATCAGAATAAACAGGTAATAAAATGCTTATCTGTGAGGGAAAAAGAAAGAGAGGCAGAAGGATGGATTTTTTGAAATGTACCCCGAAATGGACGCGGCAGCCAAAACAGGTGCAGGTTGGTGAGGATGAAGTTGTGATTATGACAGAAAGCGGAACTGACTTGTGGGCACGTACTTATTATGGTTTTCAAAATGATAATGCTCCGGTATTTCAGATTGAAACAAGTGATAAATATTTTTCCTTTGTCGTAAAGACGGAGTTTGAGAGTGCCTGTCGTTTTGACCAGTGTGGTGTAGTCATGTATTTAAACAGCGACAACTGGTTTAAGGCATCTATTGAATATGAGGACGAAAAAGTGCAGCGGTTGGGAAGCGTCGTAACAAATCATGGATATTCTGACTGGGCGACGACGGATATATCCTCTGAAATTAAGAGCATGTGGTATCGGTTTTCACGCAGAAACAGTGATTATTGCATTGAATGCAGTGAGGATGGCATTAATTACAGTCAGATGAGAATTTTTCATATGTGGGAGGGGGGAGAAACTATTACATATGGCATATATGCCTGTAGCCCGACGGAGGGATCATACAAGGCAGTGTTTTCAAATATGAAGATTACAGAATGCCAGTGGGAATCCGATGCCGAATGGCGTGCCTGATAAAACCAAATCATTGAACGATGTGGAATTTGACGAAAAAAATAGTGAAAAGGGGTCTTGAATGTGCTAGAATGTATGCAGGCATAGCAGGGCTCCTTTTAATATGGAGCAGCTCCATGGCTCCGGTCTCAATCCTGTTTTTTGTCCTTCGCCCTCTGGTACAATAGATACTTTTTGCTGTAGAAAGGTGTAGGAAGTGTAGGTACTTTTTGTAAAAGAAGGGTAAACTTGTACTACGAGCGGAAATTTTATTTCTTGCCACACAGGATAGACATGTGATAAAATAAGTCCTAGCGGACTTAAAATAAGTTCTAGCGAACTTATTAGCGAGTTGCTTCGCAACATCGGAATGCACAGAAACCCTGTGCAAAAATTATGATAAAATAAGTCCTGTCGGATTCAGATGTGAAAAAACCGGGTATCTGTATGATACTCTATTATATTATGCTGGAGGAATGATCAGTGAAGGTAAGTGTAATTGTAGCTTATCACGATGAAAAGAACTATATCCGTGACTGCCTGGCAAGTCTGGCAGAACAGAGTTTCCATGATTTTGAAGTGATCCTGGTATGTGACGGATGTGATAAACCAGATGTGAGTGAATGGAACGGGCTGAAAATACAATTTGCCTGCACAAAGGATACGGGAGGCGTGGCGGCGGCAAGAAATGCCGGGCTTGATATGGCTGGCGGAGAGTATGTTTATTTTATGGATGCCGATGATTTTCTGGCTCCGGACACGCTGGAGCGCCTTGTGGAACAAGAAGCTCCCGGAGGTGTGGTCTATGGAGAGATCCGGAGTACGTGGTACAGCCGAAAGGTATATTTTGACAACGGTGAGGAACTGGACCGCCAGAACGGTGTGGAGCATAAAGTGTATGATGGGGATATGAACAATGCCTATGAATACCTTCCCATGCGTGCCGGGAGCCTTCAGGGGATAACGATACTCGGAATGCTGATCTCCAGAAAGGTGATCCAGGAGCATTCGATCCGGTTTTGTGAGGACCTGCATTATTTTTCAGACCTGCCCTTTTTGATGCAGGTGCTTTCCCATGTAGAAAGAACGAAATTTTGTGAAAATGGCTTATATATAAAGAGAAAACACAATGATCCGGTGAACCTGCCTTCGCTGCTGCAGGCGAAAGACGATGAGAAAAAAGTATTTGAGGGGATGGAGGCTTACCGCAGGGCGAAGAAACATATACCTGCCCAGGATGAGATTAAGAACCAGTATCTGGACTACAAATTTGTTATGTGGCTTGTGACCAGGATCGCTGCTTTTATGGTGGAGGCGAAGCCGGCGAAACAGAAAGAGACGGTGATTGTTCTTCAGGATGCCTTGAAGCTGCTGGGAAAAGGTGTATATCCCATGCTGAAACATCATCCCAGAAAGCTGATCCGGTATGGACTGGCGGGGGATGCAGCGGGCCTTGCTGGCAAGACCAGGAACCACGCGAGAAAACAGACGCTGTTCCGGATCTGCACCAGCCGTGCCAAGATGAAGCGCTATCTGTATGAGAAGGTGTTTTCCCGGATGAAGATGCTGGAAGATACGGTGATCTTTGAGAGTTTTTTTGGGAAAAGCTATTCTGACAGCCCGAAGTATATTTTTGAATTTCTTAACAAAAAATATCCAGGGAAATATAACTATATATGGGTGAATGCAGGGAAGAAGCTGAAGCTTCCCTACCCTGCCCGCCAGATGAAGCGGTTTGGTTTCAAGTATTTCTTTTATATGGCAAGGGCAAAATATATCGTATTTAATGGGAGGCAGCCCCAGTATTTTATCAAGCGGAAGGGCAATGTGTTTTTGGAGACTTGGCATGGAACTCCATTGAAGAAACTGGTATTTGACATGGAGGATGTGACCACGGCGTCGCCGCTGTATAAGGAGCAGTTCTATATCCAGACCCGTTCCTGGGACTATCTGGTGGCACCCAATCCGTTTTCAGAGGATATTTTCCGCCGTGCTTTTATGTATGACGGGAAGATGCTGGAGTCCGGTTATCCAAGAAACGATATTCTGTACCGGGAAGACAAGGAAGAGCTGATGCGGGAGATCAAGGCGGAGCTTGGTATACCAGAGGATAAGAAAGTGATCCTCTATGCGCCTACCTGGCGGGACGATGAATTTTATGGCCATGCCCAGTATAAATTTACTTTGAAACTAGATTTGGAGCAGATGAAGAGAGAACTGGGAAAAGAGTATGTGGTGATCCTCAGAACCCATTATTTTATCGCAGATTTTCTTGATCTGAGTCAGTATGAGGGATTTGCATGGAATCTGAGCAAATATGATGATATTGCCAGACTCTATCTGATATCGGATATTTTGATCACAGATTATTCTTCGGTCTTTTTTGACTACGCAAATCTGAGAAGGCCGATGCTGTTCTTTACCTATGATCTGGAAAAATACCGCAGCGTACTCCGGGGATTTTATATGGATGTGGAGGAAGAGCTTCCGGGACCTATGCTTTTTGAGACGGAAGAGATCATAGAGTCCATTCGCCGGATCGATGAAGTAAAAGAAGAATATCAGGAAAAATATGACCAATTTTGTGAAAAATACTGTTGCTGGGAAGACGGACATGCCACAGAAAAGGTGGTAAATGCTGTGTTCGGTCCGAAGGGACAGGAGAAGTAAAATATTGCGGAGGAAGGTTTGGAAGATAAAATGTCAAAGGTAAGTGTTATTGTCCCATATCTGAAGGGGCCATCCTATTTGGAAGAATGCATTCAAAGTATCGAGGATCAGAATCTGCCGGATTTTGAGATTATTCTGGTGGATGACAAGGATGGACATGAGGTTCCGGAGCAGGTGCTGGCAATGAAACATGTCAAACACATTGTGATGGATGATGAAATTGATGCGGATGAGTATTTTGACAGGAAACATCAGTTTTTTGAGAACGAAAAAAGAAAATCCCTGGGCATGACAGAGGAAGAATTTGAGGCCTATAAGGTAGAACGGGAGAGATCCCAGGCAGCCAGTGAAGATGACAACGATATGGATGATTCCGGCAGTACTGCAGTGAGCGGGGATACGCCTTTTGAGGGGGAACTGGAGATCCCACTGCGCCCTTTTGGCGTGGCGGCCGCGAGAAATATGGGATTGAAGTATGCAGAGGGTGACTATATTTACTTTCTGGATGCCGACGATTATCTGTGGGAAGACGCGCTGACGAAATTGGTAAAGCTGGCAGAGGAGAAGAAGGCCAAGGTGGTCACTGGTAACCGCTGGAGTTCCTGGTTCCGCCCGGTGAGCTTTGATTTTGAGAAGGCAAAACCGGATTCCGAGATTGAGGGGATCTGTCCACTGGAAGGAGAAGGACTGGAGCAGATCTTGAAGAAACGTTTTACGATACAGCACTTGTTGATCCGGAGGGATTATTTTGACAGCCTGGAACTGACCTTTGATGAATACAATACCTTTTATTCGGATATGCCTGTAGTGGCAAAGGTTCTTGCCGGGGCAGCCGGAGAAATGTGGGTGGATGGCAGCAGTATCTATGTGTGGAGACACCGGAATGATCCGATCCATCTGCCGGCGCTGAGCCAGAAAAAGAGAAAACGCAGAACTCGTGAGTACATAGAGAGCCACGAGCAGGCATATGAGATTCTTGCCCAGGCAGATGAACATCTCCGCTATGCGTTGCACCGCTGTCTCTGTATGTTTACTATTGGAAAGTTCCCCGGCAGCCTGAAAGGGCAGAAAAGTGTCCGGTATACACAAAATCTCCGGAAGATCCCAAAGGAGGATTTAAAGCGCATCAAGAAGGAACTGAAATTTTTTAGGCGCCTGGAACTGGAGTTTATCGTGAGGGGCAAGTACCGGATGGCAAAACCGATGGGACGGCTCGCCTATATCCTGAAAAAGAAAAGGGGGCTGATCGGAAAACCTATTCAGTATTGGAGATTTCTGGACAATCATTTTTTCCAGAAAATGCCAACGAAGGAGAACTGGGTATTTGTGGAGAGCTTTTTTGGGAAGAGCTATTCGGACAGCCCGAAATATCTGTATGAATACCTGTATGATACCTATGGCGATAAATACCGTTATATCTGGTGTTTGAATAAGAGGGCTCCTGAGATGAAGGGACATCCTTCCATCTGTAAGAGACACTCCCTGAGGTATGTATACTATACCTCCCGCGCCAAATATTTTATATGCAATACAAGACAGCCGGCATGGTTTAAAAAACGGGAGGGCGTCGTATTTCTGGAGACCTGGCATGGAACACCGCTGAAAAAGCTGGCCTTTGACCTGGATGATATCCATGCGGTGAGCCAGGATCATAAGAAACTGTTTTACCGCCAGAGTAAGGCGTGGAATTATCTGATCTCGGCAAACCGTTTTTCCACGGATGTGTTTGAGCGCGCTTTTTGTTATCCCAGGGAGCAGATCATCGAGGTGGGATATCCGCGGAATGACATTCTCTATTCGGAACGTGCCGGGGAGATCGCAAAGGAAGTAAAACGGGAGTTTGGTATCCCGGAGGACAAACGGGTGATCCTGTATGCGCCGACCTGGCGTGACAATCAGTTTTATGGCAAAGCCAAATATAAATTTACCCTGGCTATGGATTTGGAAAGAATGCGCCGGGAATTTGGCGGGGACAGCGTGCTGCTTCTGAGAACCCATTACTATATCGCCGATATTCTGGACCTTACAGGGCTGGAAGATTTTGTATATAACGGAAGCACCTACAATGATGTATCCAGGCTGTACCTGGCTTCAGATATCTGTATTACGGACTATTCTTCTGTCTTTTTCGATTTTGCGAACCTGAGACGGCCGATGCTGTTTTTTGCCTATGATTATGAGGATTACAAAGGAGAGATCCGGGGAATGTACTTTGATATGAATACAGAGCTTCCGGGACCGATCCTTCAGACAAATGATGAACTTGTGGAGGCACTTCATAATATTGATAAAGTTACGGAACAGTACAAGGAGCGCTATGAGCAGTTTTATGAGAAATTCTGCAGTGTGGACGACGGTTTTGCTTCTCAGCGTGCCATTGATATTGTGTTCGGGAAGGAGCAGACATGAGAAATTTTATTCGGTTTCTCGTAAAAAAGATCGTGATCATTATCTACCGTGTCATGTGTGTTGTGCTCCCGGTAAACAAAAGACGGATCGTATTTGATTCTAGTCTGGGAAAGAGTTATTCGGGAAATCCAAGGCATATTTTTGAGTATATGGTGGAAAATGGTTATCAGGAAAAATGGGAATGTACCTGGTTTTATGAAAGCATTCCCTACCCGATCCCTGGGGATGGTTATCAGTTCCGCTATGGAAGGCTGCGCTATCTCTACTATATGGCGACAGCAAAGGTATGGGTGTTTGACTGCCGTCAGCCGGAATGGCTTATCAAGCGGAAAAACTGTTTTTATATCCAGACCTGGCACGGAACACCGCTGAAAAAGCTGGTTCTGGACATGGATAATGTATTCATGATGAATGAGACAGACATCGGTACGTATCAGAAGGGTTTTGTGAAAAATGTGCAGATCTGGGATTATCTGATCTCCCAGAATCCGTTTTCTACCGTTACCTTCCGGCGCGCATTTGCCTTTGACAAAGAGATGTTAGAGATCGGCTATCCGAGAAATGACCTGCTGCTTTCAAAAAATAATGAAGAAGATATCTGGCTGCTGAAAAAGCGGCTGGGACTGCCGCTGGATAAAAAGATCCTCCTCTACGCGCCCACTTTCCGCGATGACGAATTTGAGGAGAATTCCAGCTATAAATTCAGCCCGAAGCTCTCCTTTGACCTTCTTATGGAGAGGCTCCAGGAGGATTATATATTGATCGTCAAGTATCATTATCTGATCATGGATTATATTGACTGGTTTCCCTACAAAGGATTTATTTATCATTTCGACCAGAGCCATGATATCGCGGAGCTGTTTCTTGTGTCAGATATGCTGATCACAGACTATTCTTCTGTCATGTTTGATTACAGCATCCTGAAACGGCCGATGTTTTTCTATGCCTATGATCTGGAAAAATACAGAAATGATCTGCGAGGGTTTTATTTTGATTATGAGGGCGAGATGCCGGGACCGATCTCATCGGATACAGAAGAGCTCATAGGTAATATCCTAAATTACGATCCGAAAGAATACGAAGAACGCTTCGAGAAATTCCGTGAAAAATATAACATCTGGGACGATGGAAGAGCATCGGAAAAGGTGGTGAAGCTCATTGAGGAGCTGATCGGGTAAAAAAGAAATAAAATTACATTGTAAGATATAAGGAGAAAAGATGGTTGTCTGTAGTAATGTCATTTAGTTAAGATATCATAAGGGCAAGGTATATAGAAATATGTACCC
>CAMTDY010000028.1 GCA_947070915.1 uncultured Roseburia sp. | reverse complement strand
ATATATGACCGGATAGCAGACAATCAATATACAGAAATATCAGAAGTATTACGCAAGTATAAGCAACATAAAATATCTGTAGAAGAGGCAATAAGGAAAATCAGCTGGAAAGATAATAAAGGAGACCAGTATTGTTTCAAGACTAAGAGAGCATTGACGTTATTGAAGGAGCAGGCTGTTTTTGTTTTGCATAAAAACAAATATGGAAAATGGTATCAGGAAAGAAGGTAGAACCTTGGGGAAAAAGAGAATGCATGAGCTGACATTAATGTTTTCTTATATTACAGGCAGATCATTGGAAGATTCCCAAAAGATAATTCTGTCAACTGAAACAGGAAAAGCGGTTTTAAATAATAATATGTCAGTTTTATATGAACAACAGACAGAAAATCTTTACGGCATAGCATTAGAACTGAAAAAGGAAGGAAAGTATGCTGAGATTGTTCAACAAATGTCGGAAAGAAAGATAGCCAAGAGTATGGGAGTGCTTGACAGAGTAACAGATGAGTGCCCAGAGTACGAGATTCAAATTGATAAAAAGCCAGAGTTAAAGGCTTTACAAAAGAGAAATTTGTTGTCTGAGAGGAAAAAAATGCTGCAGATTCAGCAGCGTAACCGGATCAATGCGAGGAGGATTGAAAATGCTGTTAAATTTAAGGGACAATAGGGATAAGCTTGTTATAAAGGACTTTTTGGATATTGATTTTGATATGTGTGTGCAGGAGCAAAGTAACTGTTTTTATATCAGGATAAATCACAGTTATATGTTGGATGAAGAGTTTAAGGACGAAAAGTCCGCAGAGGAGCGTATGCGTAACATAGCCCGGGCGCGGAACAATCT
The DNA here is from genome assembly GCA_947070915.1 of uncultured Roseburia sp. GTDB lineage: Bacteria > Bacillota > Clostridia > Lachnospirales > Lachnospiraceae > Eubacterium_F. Next base: position 19,748 of record CAMTDY010000028.1, on the reverse strand, counting down.
GGAATGCGAACTAAAAAATTATTGACATCATGGCCTATAATGTGATACCATTAATCAAAATTGATAAAGACGAAGATGGTGCAGGAGGGATTTCTCCAGAGATGATCCATTTCCATCAGAGAGACAGAATCACCGGCTGAAAGTTCTGTCAGGTTCCCTGGGTCATTGACATTCACACCGGAGTTCCGTTTCTGAAATTCAGTAGGGAGCGGCGTGGCTGCGCGTTAAGCGATAATGAGTGCCTGCTGTGATCAGGGAAGAGAAAAAGAGCTTTTCTGTGAGTGGTAGGAATCAGGGTGGTACCGCGGAAATGTAAGTCCGTCCCTTGTAAGCATGGAGAACATGCCTGTGGGGGACGGACTTTTTTAGTGGAAAAGTTCCACCTGCGGAGCCAAAGAATGGCCGAAGGCAATTCTTTAGAGGTGCGCGGTTTTCAGCCGCACCTTTTTTACAGGTATGTTATTTCCGGATAAAATCTATAAAACGAAGCAGCAGGATAAAATGTGTATCCTGCGGAAATGAGGAAATCATGAAAGAAAAACTTGAAAAGATCATGAAGGATGCCCTGTCTCAGATCGAGACATCTGAAGGACTGGATAAGCTGAATGATATCCGGGTGGCATTTCTTGGAAAAAAAGGAGAACTTACCAGCGTGCTTAAATCCATGAAGGATGTGGCACCGGAGGACAGGCCGAAGGTGGGACAGCTGGTGAACGAGGCGAGAAAAGATATCGAGGCAAAGCTGGAGGCGAAAAAGACAGCATTTGCCAAAGCTCTCCGTGAAGAGAAGATGAAAGCCGAAGTGATCGATGTGACTCTTCCGGGGAAGAAACCGAAACTGGGACATAGACACCCGAATACCATTGCGCTGGAAGAAGTGGAAAAAATATTTGTGGGACTTGGTTACGAGGTTGTGGAAGGCCCCGAAGTGGAATATGATTATTATAACTTTGAAGCATTGAATATCCCGGCGAACCATCCGGCGAAGGATGAGCAGGATACCTTTTATATCAATGATAAATTTCTGCTGCGTACCCAGACCTCTTCGGTACAGGTTCGGGTGATGGAGGAAGGAAAGCTTCCGATCCGCATGATCGCACCGGGAAGAGTGTTCCGTTCCGATGAGGTGGACGCCACCCATTCTCCTTCCTTCCATCAGATTGAGGGGCTTGTGATCGATAAAAATATCACCTTTGCAGATCTGAAGGGAACCCTGGCAGAGTTTGCGAAAGAGCTGTTTGGAGAGGGAACAAAGGTAAAATTCCGCCCCCATCATTTCCCATTTACAGAGCCGAGCGCAGAGATGGACGTGACCTGCTTTAAGTGCGGTGGAAAGGGCTGCCGCTTCTGTAAGGGAGAGGGCTGGATCGAGATCCTTGGCTGCGGAATGGTCCATCCCCATGTATTGGAAATGAGCCATATCGACCCGGAAGAATACACAGGTTTTGCCTTTGGAGTCGGCCTGGAGCGAATCGCACTGCTGAAATACGAAATTGACGATATGCGTCTGCTCTATGAAAATGACAAGCGGTTCCTGGAGCAGTTTTAGAATAGGATGCGGCCTGACGCCGACGGACATCCGTAAATAAAAGAAAAGAGGTTAGTAGAATGAATACACCATTATCGTGGATAAAAGCATATGTTCCGGAACTGGAATGTACTGAAAAGGAGTACATGGACGCCATGACCCTGTCTGGTACCAAGGTGGAGGGATATGAAAAATTTGACGAGGATCTGGATCAGATCATCGTGGGAAGAATTGACAAGATCGAAAAGCACCCGGATGCGGATAAGCTGGTGGTCTGCCAGGTGTCGGTGGATGAGCAGGGAACCCAGGTACAGATCGTGACGGGAGCGCCCAATGTGAAAGAGGGGCAGAAAGTTCCTGTGGTATTGGACGGAGGCCGTGTGGCAGGCGGCCATGATGGATCTAAGACGCCAGGGGGCATCAAGATCAAAAAGGGAAAGCTCCGCGGAGTGGAGTCCTGTGGCATGATGTGTTCCATCGAGGAACTGGGGTCTTCCAGGGATTTTTATCCCGCTGCCCCGGAAAATGGAATTTATATCCTCAGCGACAATCCAGAATACAAAGATGCGCCGGTGGGCAGCGACGCTATCGCGCTTCTGGGGCTGCGGGATGCCAATTTTGAGTACGAGGTCACTTCTAACCGGGTGGACTGCTTTGGTGTGATCGGCATCGCCAGAGAGGCAGCGGCGACCTTCCGCAAACCCTTCTGTCCGCCAGAGGTAAAAGTAGTGGGCAACGACGAGAAGGCAGAAGATTATATTTCTGTCGAGATAGAAAATAAGGAGCTCTGTTCCCGGTATGTGGCCCGGGTGGTAAAAGATATCAAACTTGCGCCGTCACCGGAGTGGATGCAGAGAAGGCTGGCGGCGTGCGGAATCCGCCCCATCAATAACATCGTGGATATCACCAACTATGTGATGGAGGAATATTCCCAGCCGATGCATGCCTATGATCTGGATACCATTGCCGGCAGAAAGATCGTTGTGAGGAATGCAAAGCAGGGCGAGACCTTTATGACCCTGGACGGACAGGAGCGTCAGCTGGATGATTCCATCCTGATGATCTGCGACGGAGAGAAGGCGGTGGGTATTGCGGGTATCATGGGTGGAGAAAATTCCAAGATTACCGATGACGTGAAAACGATGCTGTTTGAGGCGGCGTGCTTTGACGGAACCAATATCCGTCTGTCCGGGAAAAAGCTGGGTATGCGTACTGACGCCCAGGCAAAGTTTGAAAAAGGACTGGATCCCAATACCACCATGGAGGCGATGAACCGCGCCTGCCAGCTGATTGAGGAGCTGGGCGCCGGCACCGTCGTAGGCGGTTGTGTGGATATTTATCCGGTAAAACGGGAAGAAGAGACTGTGGCGTACGATCCGGATAAGATCAATGCCCTTCTGGGAACCGATATCAGTGAAGAGGAAATGATCCGTTATTTTGAGATGGTATGTCTTCCGGTAGACCGGGAAAAGCGTCTGGTACATGTGCCGACCTGGAGGCAGGATGTTCACCGTCTGGCGGATCTGGCAGAGGAAGTGGCGAGATTTTACGGCTATGACAAAATCCCTGCCACCCTTCCCAGCGGCGAGGCGACAGCCGGAAAATTATCTTATAAGACAGAGATCAGCAACATTGCCAGAAATGTAGTGGAGCAGGCGGGCTTCTGTGAGGGCATGAGCTATTCTTTCGAGAGTCCCAAAGTATTTGACAAACTGTTGATCCCGGAGCAGAGCGATGTGCGGAAGGCGATCGTGATATCTAATCCTCTGGGAGAGGATTACAGTATCATGAGAACCCTGTCGCTGAATGGAATGCTGACTTCTCTGTCGACGAATTACAACCGCAGAAATAAAGATGTAAGGCTGTATGAGCTGGCGAATATTTATCTTCCCAAGAGCCTTCCCCTGGAGGAACTTCCAGAGGAGCGGCTGCAGCTGACGCTGGGCATGTACGGGGAGGGCGATTTCTTCGACATGAAAGGTGTGGTAGAGGGGATCTTTGATAAGCTGGGAATTCATCAGTCCATTTCCTACACACCGGAGGATGGCCGTCCCTATCTGCATCCGGGGCGCCGGGCGGATATCGTACTGGATGGCAGGGCCCTGGGATTTCTCGGTGAGGTTCATCCGGAGGTGCTGGATCAGTACAGCATTGGAACCAAGGCCTATGTGGCGGTTCTGGATGTGGAGCTGCTGGCGGAGCTGGCAGATTTTGATATCAAATATAAAGGTGTCGCTAAATTCCCTGCGGTCACGAGAGATATCTCCCTTGTGATGAAAAAGAATGTCCTCGCCGGACAGGTGGAGGAGATCATACGCAAAAATGGCGGAAAGATCCTGGAGAGCTTTAAGCTGTTCGACGTGTATGAGGGAGAACAGCTGGCGGCAGATGAGAAGTCACTGGCTTACTCTATTCAATTCCGCGCTTCAGACCGCACATTGGAGGATAAGGACGTGACAGCAGTGATGGATAAAATACTGAAGAAAATGGAAAGCTTAGGAGTAAAAATACGTCAATAATATTCCTTGGAGGATTTGTTTTGAAAAAATTGATTCGTAACTTACTGGCACTTGCCTTTATCGGTTACATGGTACTTCTGATTTATTTTCTGTTTTTCAGTGAAGAATATGGGCGCACTACCCATTACACCGATTATCAGTACAATCTCGTGTTGTTCCGGGAGATCACCCGTTACATCCGCCACCGGGATATCCTGGGATTTGATTTCGTCATGATCAATCTGGTGGGAAATGTGGTAGTGTTCATGCCTTTTGGTTTTTTTGTGCCGAGCCTGGAGAAGAGGCGCCGCGGATATTTTCTTGATTTTTTGAAAATATCCTTCCTCGGCTTTTTGTTCAGTCTTGCAGTGGAGACCGTACAGCTGGTGACGAAGGTTGGATGTTTTGATGTGGATGACCTGTTTTTAAATACAATAGGCGTCGTACTGGGGTATCTTTGTTATGGTATCTGCCGGTTTATCTGGAACTTCGTACGCAGGAAAAATAGCGCTTCGTAAGGGAGGAAATATATGCAGATTCGTATCGGGAAGAGAAGAAAGATTCAGTTTACAGATAAAAAGCATCCGCTGCAGGGGATTCTGTCTGCCCTGCTGGCGGCGTTGTCTTTTGCCATGATGATCATATTGTTTGTGTGTTCCGGCATGGAAAAAGGGAATGGCGGGATTATGTACGGATACCTGGGCATCTTGAATTTGCTGCTCTCCGTGACGGGTTTCGTGCTTTCATTGAGATGTCTGAAACGAGAGGACATTTATGTCACTACCCCCACGATTGGATCGGTCTTTAACGGGGTCATTATCATCATCTATCTGATCCTGTATTTCATGGGGGCTTTGGTGTGATTCTTATCACGGGACATATCAGATCAGTTCCTTTAGATCTGTGATCGTCTTTGAAATCTTTAGCTTTCCCAGACGGTTTTTATACTCATCCGTGGAGAGCTCTTCTACATAGTTGACGGGATATTTTTTATCGTATCCCTTTCGGATCAGCACCGATGCCGCTTTGTTGTAGGCAACGGCGGCATCGGTCTCTGATTCATAGCGCCCTACGATAAAGTCGCCTTTCCAGTGAATGCGTGTCTCATACAGGGTTTTTCCCTGGTAGGTTTTACGGAAGACACCATGGTAGCGGTTGATGATCTCGATATTTTCATAGCGGAAATCCCGCTTATTTCCATTGACAAAGAGAAAATCCCTTCCTGCAACTCCATAATTTTTTATGCCGTACCGGGACAGAATATTTACCTGCATGCCGTAATCGCTGACAAAGAGATGCCCTCCCCTCCTCGTAATAGTATGGGTGGAATAGTAAAAAAGATCGTCAATGTCGAAAATATAATAGTCTTCCGGTGAAAAATAATAGTGAAAATATTTCTGGTACAGATAGACCGGCGTCTTTATATAGATCCCATTGTCCCGAAAATTGATAAGAGTTACCCATTTGCGAAAAGAAAGAGACCGGGGGCATGAGGAAAAGTCCTCCAGACCGTATTTGGTATCGTGGAGAATGGAATCCGCCAGATGGTAGGCGAGACTGGCAGTATTTTCTGTGGAAAAACTGCCGAGGCTGATATGTTTATTTTTATATGTGATGGAACTGCGGTAATATAAAGTTCCGTCTTTTTTTGTTGCCGTGTATACCCCTGGTTTCATAGTGTTCTCCTGGATCTTTGGTTGTGGAAAAATGCGTGTTTTCTATAAGTTTAGCAGATATTTGGCGGAGAGGCAAGGGGGAGAGTGACATGTCGTTCATCGCAAATTCATGTCGTTGGCGACAAAATATGGAAATTAAGGAAAAAAGGTGGTATAATATGTTTGAGAAGACTGATGGGTTATGTTACAAAAAGTAGGAGGAAGGACTATGAAAAAAGGATACAAAAAATTTAATAGAGTTTTGGGGATTTTATTAATGGTTGCTGTATTAAACGGCAGTCTTGGATTGGATTCGCTGGCTGTCAGAGCTGCCGAGGTCACATCGGATGCTGCGCAGACAGAAAGGGGAGGTGATTCAGCTGCTTCTCAAAAGCAGGCAGAGGATATGACAGTTTCTTCTCAATATGTATTAGAGAAGGACATGATCGTACAGAATCTGACCGTAAAAAGCAATTTGGACTTAAATGGTTATCGGCTGACTGTGCAGGGAAATATAAAACATGAATCTGGCAGGATTCTATTTAATAAAGGGGAACTTCTGTGCCAGGGTGATTATACAGTAACGGGAAACGGATATCTGCAAATGGGCAATGATAATGATTATATGCTGACAGAGGGGAACTTTGTTTGTGAAACATTATATGGAAATAATAGTTTTAAGGCGGGAACACTTGAGATTAAAGGTGATTTTTTCCAGAAGTGTGTAAAGAATTATCTGTCCAGTGATGAAAACTTTGTCTGTTCCGGAACGCATAAAATGATATTTTCAGGGAAAAAGAGGCAGGAAATTCATTTTGATTCCCCGGCATCGTATTTTAATAAAGTGATTTTTCGGAATGGGAGCGAAGAGGGGATATACAGCAATGGTCTTTTTCATTCTTTATCCATGGAGAGAAATAGTACAAGACTTCATGCAGGGTGTTCTGGAACTTATGGATGGAAGCTGGCAGAGGATGAAGAGATAGAAGGGGATCTTGTTCTGCTTGGTGATACTCTTGATCTGGCAGGACACACTCTGACTGTGAGAGGAAATCTGATTCACCAGAATGGAACAATATCTGTAAATGGCGGAAAATTGGATATCAAAGGCGATTACCGAATACAACAGGAAGAGGATAAGGCGGTAGAAGTGAGCGCTGCTTCTTCAATATTACTAATGAAAAAATCAGAAGATAGAGTTTGTGTTGGAGGAGATTTTGTCACCTGGTCCACGATCAGTCACAATGGTTTTCTGCAACAGGGAATATTAGAAGTCAAAGGAGATGTTGAACAAAAAAAATACCGTAAGGAAGATAATCTGGCGATGACTTCAGAAAGTATGCTTCGGTTGTCCGGAGAACAAAAGCAAACTGTGACGATGAATAGTGCGGGGAAACAGAGATCCAGACTGTCAGGAATCGATATACAGAATAGTCAGGGTGTAGAATTGAAGACAGACATTTATGTGTCAGGTAATGTATCTGATCATGGCAATCCTGTGAGTGGAAAAAACCTTGTGATTCAGAAAGAAACTACATTTACCGGGAAGAGTTTCAGTGGAAATATAAAGACAGAAGACAGTTTCACACTGACTGAACTGGAGGAGATCAAAGGGAATTATTTGAATACCGGAAATATGAGGATGGGAACAGATTTAACAGTACACGGAGACTTTGAGAGTTTATATGAGTTTTCTCTGGGAGGTCATCACTTAAACACAGAGGGAAATATAAAAATTGTCAGAGTTTTGAATGTTGACAAAGGTAAGCTTTCTTGTGGTAGTGATTTTGAACTGGCTGAAGACTCCAAAATCGGGTCTGTGCTTAATATGAGAAATCAGGAGGATTATGTGCAGATCCAGGGGGATTTTTATGCCCATTCCAGATATTCGAGTAATAGTATGACTGGGGGAACGTTGGAGATTCAGGGAGATTTTGAGCATACGTCGCCTGGTTATAAAGGAAATTTTTGTGCCTCCGGGGCTCATATAACAAAATTTTCCGGGGAAAAGAAGCAGACAGTGCGTTTTGCTGATGACAGCTCTTATTTTAATCATGTGGAGATTGAAAATACCAATGCAGAAGGGGTTTATGCACCGAATGGAATAAATTGTGTTACGATGAATCGGAACGGACATAAAGTTACTACAGATCAGAAGGGGGAATTTGGATGGAAACTGACAAAGGATGAAGTGTATGAGGGAGATTTATATCTCATATCGGATGAGTTGAATCTAAATGGATATACATTGCATGTAAAAGGGAATCTTATACAATCAGCGGGAACAGTAAATGTGAATAATGGAGAATTACTGGTAGATGGGGACTATCGGATTCAGTCAGAAGTCAAAAAGGATGGTGGGACGGAGTATGATAAAAGTCTTGGGACTCTTCTGATGAATCATGAGGATGACCGAGTAACGGTAAACGGTTCTTTTGTCATGGGATCGATCTATTCTCACAATGGAAAGCTGACGGCAGGTATGCTTTCCGTAAAGGGAGATTTTGGAGCAGTAAAATATAAGGCTGCGGATAATATGGTGACTACCGGAACCCATCTTTTAGTATTCGATGGTTCGGAAGTACAGAAAGTGAATTTGTCGGATCCGTCCTTTTCAAATATGAGGATCGCCAATGTTCGGATGGAAAATGAAAAGAATGAGGGAATTGTATTTGAAAAGAATGTTCCTGTGACGGGCAATGTGGATCAGCAGGGGGGCAGAGTAAAAGGTGATCTGCTGATAAATCAGACGACTACATTTGCAGAGGGTGAATATCGGGGTGATATCCTGGCAAATAATGGAGGTAAGATTAATGGTTTGTCATCCATTACAGGAGATATTAGGATCAGAAGTAATGTGTCCCTTTCCCGGAAACTCCAGGTGAATGGGAATTTGTACATAGAAAGTGGATCTCTGAGTCTGGGAAAAATGGAGTTATTAGTAACAGAGGACATAGTTATTTTAAACGGATCGCTTCAGGCAGCAAAGGGAAACTGTATTTGTGATGGAAATCTTACTTTGGAAAAGACAGACTCAGGAACCAGTTATTTAGTAATGGTGAATCCGGAGGATTATATACTGGTAAAGGGAAATGTATATGTCCGTTCCCGATATTGTCCGCGGCAGATAAATGCCGGGGTGCTGGAGATAAAAGGGGATTTTATTCAAGAAAAGACGTATAATGATGATGGATTTGTGGCGACAGGCGACCATCGGGTGGTTTTTAGTGGAGAGCAGCGTCAGACAGTGAACTTTGCCACGGATAAGTCCTGTTTTTCCTATGTAGAGATTCAGAATCCCAGTGAAGAGGGAGTGTATTCGGAAAAGGGAATTCATTGTCTGTATCTTAATACCAATCAAAATATTTATCGTACAGGTATGGAGGGAGAGACAGGATGGACTCTGCAGAAAGATGAAGTCCGACAAGGTGATTTTGTTTTGGTGTCCGGAACTCTGGATCTGCAGGGAAAAGAATTGATTATAAATGGAGATTTCATTCAAAAGGGCGGAAGGGTAAAAATAAATAATGGCAGTCTGGTGGTAAAAGGCGATTATCTGATAGGTGACGGATCAACAGATGATAACAGCATGAAAGGAAGCTGGGGAACTCTTTCCATGCAGGAGCCCGGGGATAAGATCGTCGTAGAAGGAGATTTTACGATGGCGTCTTTTTTGGATCATGATACACTTTTGACAGACGGAGAACTGACCGTTTGTGGAAACCTGACACAAAAGGCGGTGGGAACGAAATTGAATCTGGCTACCAGCGGAGGATTTACTCTGGTCATGGCAGGAAATGATATGCAGCAGGTAAAGATGGAGACCGCCGACAGCAGGAATTCCAGGATTGCCAATCTCATTCTGCGAAATACAGGCGAAAAAGGAGTTTTTCTAAATGATATGCCGGTCACGGGAAAGGTAGTTGTGGAAAAGGGAATTCCCAAGGGTGAGTTGTGCGCTTTTGCAACCACAGAATTTAAGGATAATACATATGAGGGAGATGTTTTATTCAAGGAATATACTGTATATGGAAAACCGCTGCATGTTAAGGGGTTTTTAACCTGCACTACTGGATTTGTCATGAACAGGGATATGGTAGTGGAAGGCGATCTCAGGATAACCAGCAATATGGATCTTAAGGGGAATACATTACAGGTCAATGGTTCTGTTTATATATCTGGTGCTGTTATGGATATCAGCCGGGGAAAAGTTATCTGCGGTGGTAACATGAAATTGGAATATTATTCCGGGCGTTCCAGTGGCCTGCGGATGTTCTACGATGAAGACAGGGCGGTTGTTCAAGGAAATTTATATGTGGATACTGCGAATAACTGTCCGATGCAAAAAGGGATATTGGAGCTGAAAGGTGATTTTATCCAGAATCAGTATTCAAACAGCAATTCTTTTGTTCCGTCAGATTCCTTTGTGGTCATATTGAATGGAGATGAAATGCAGAGGGTATATTTTTCTGCCAAGGATTCTCATTTTGGCACACTGCGCATCGAGAATGAGAGCGAGGAGGGGATCTGTTTTGAGAATGAAACGGTTCGGGCGACAAAGTTAGAGCGCAATGGCTGTCGTGTTTCCTGCAGGGGCTCTGGAACTTATGGATGGAGACTGGAGGAAGATATGGTGATCCAGGACGACCTGTATATCGTAATGGACGACCTGGATCTGAATGGGCATAAATTGGAGGTAAATGGAAACCTATATATTGGGGCAGGGGATGTGAAAGTAAACGGGGGAACACTGAATGTCTCCGGAGATCTGAAAATACAGGAATGGGATGGCAAGGAGACTTTTTCTTCTGGCAATGGGATGCTGGTGATGACAGACCCAGAAGATCATGTTTTAGTTGGAAGGGATTTTGTGATTCAGACAAAAAGGGATCCAGAAGGGCAGTTTACCTCAGGAAAACTAGAATTAAAGGGAGATTTTTATCAAAAAAATGCTTCTGGAAGAAATGAAAATTTTCGGGCTTCCGGGGATCATCAGGTGATTTTTTCCGGTGAAAGAGAACAGAAAGTCTATTTTGAGACATTCTCTAATTGTGGTTTTATGAATGTAGATTTTATGGAGTCACAAAAAGGGGTGCATTTTGTATCCAGTGCCAAAACCTATGGGGATATTGAGGACAGAGAGAAGAGGACAGTATTTGATAAAGAAAAGTATATGTATATTGGAACTTGTTCCCAGCTTAAAGAGGGAAAATTTGGAGGAAATATAAAATGTGATAGACAAGATGTGCTCACTCAGGATGTTAACATTGCTGGAGATTTTGTTAGTGAGCAGAATATGGATCTGAACGGACACACACTTAGTGCCGCTTCCTTTCGGAAAGACGGGGGAAAGCTTTCGGTAAACAGGGGAAAGCTGGTGACAGAACATAATTTTGAGATCGGTGCTAATTGCTATCTGTGTATGGAGCATGACGAAGACAGGATCAGGGTAAAGGGCGATTTCTGTATGACCTCTAACAATACAAATAACAAGCTTTGTGCAGGCCAGCTTGAGATTAGCGGGGATGTAACTGTAACAGGTTCTCGTTTTTTACCTTGTGGTTCCCACCAGACTATACTGAGTGGAAAAGTGGGAAGACTGGGACGTGAGTATGTTCAGACTGTGAATATGAATCATGCCGCCTCCAAATTCAATGAACTGGTACTTACGAAGAAAAGGGACAAGTTTTATTCTTTTTCTAAGGATGTTGAACAATTATGTGACAAACTTACACTGTTGGAACAGGATTCAGAAGCACCGCTGAAAGTTCAGGGAATCCACTTGAAGGAGAAGGAGGCTGTTAGTATAAGTTTGGAATGGGAGGCATCAGAGGATAATGAGAGTACGGTTTCTTATCAGATCTTCCGGGGAAGCAGGCAGGTAGGAGAGACAAAAGATACCTACTTTACAGATACTGGTTTGAAGCCGGCTCAAAGATACGATTATGTAATATACGCAGTTGATGAAAATGGAAATATATCCGAGTCTTCGGATGTCTTTGTGGCAGAGACAGAGGAAGATATAGAACCGCCCACAAAACCTGAAGGGATAAATTTGTTCACCAGGACAGGTTCTTCCCTGACTATTGGCTGGAGAAAGTCCAAAGATAACGTGGGAATTACTGGATACCGGATCTATCGGAATGGAGAATTTGTGGTTCAGGTGGATGCTGCTGCCAGAGAATATAAGGATATTAACAGAAGTACGGATGAGGTAAATCGTTATCAGGTCAGTGCCGTCGACGGGGCGGGAAATGAATCGGAACTCAGCGAGGCTGTCAGTGGCAGTGCACAAATGCCGGAAATTTTGAAAATGTCTCCGGGAGATGGTTCAGAACTTGGCGGAAAGAGCGAAGTTCTTCAGGTGTATTATAAAAATGTCGGAAACAGTATGGGAAACCGGGTAAAATTTGAGTACAGTACCGATAAAGGAGAGACATGGCGCGACATCAATGCTGTATTACTTGGTCAAAATACCAGCAGTTATTCTACGCTTACCTCACAATATAACTGGGATATCAGCAGGATTAAAAGCAAACAATGCCTGGTAAGGGCAACGGTATTTGATGCAGATAACAATATGGCACAAAAGATTGTCTCCTATAAGCTTGACACAGATCCACCACTGGCTCCAGAATGTCTGAATGCTGAAAGTAATAATGGGCTGGTTGAATTGTCGTGGAACGCATCGGACACTGCAAACTGTGTGAAATACGAAATCTATCGTGCCAGAGAGGGAGAAGAGTTTAAAAGGATCCAAACTTTGGCCGGACGGGAAAATACGTATTACATAGACCGGGATGTGACACATCAGACAACATATTCCTATTTTGTAAAGGCGGTGGATGCGTATAAACTGGTTAGTGAGGAAAGCCAGAAATTTACTATAATGGTAGATGCAGACCTGGAAAAGCCAAGGGTGCTGGAATTTACTGCAAATAAGAAAAGGCTATGTAAAAATACCGTATTAACTGTGAAAGCAGTTGATAATATTGGAGTTACTTCCGCAGTAGTTCAGTATTTCCATGATGGGAAATGGGTAGATGCTGGAGACTGCGAAGTTTCGGAGGGTATTGGAAATTGTGTATTTAATACCGAGGTACTTGAGGACGGGGAATATACCTTCCGGGTATTGGCAGAAGATAGAAACGGAAACATCAGTGAGGGATTTACGCAAAATTTTGAAGTAGATAACCATGGAATTGAGAAAGTTGAATGGGACAAGGTATCTGCATATTCAGATAAAGTACGTCTCACATGGAAAGCGGTGTCTGATAAAGATATAGACTGTTATGTTGTAGAGCAGCTGATAGATGGAAAATACAAGGAAGTTGCCAGAGAGAGAAATACACTGGGAGTATTTATCCGTGAACTGGAAGCAGAAACAACCTACACTTTCCGTGTCGCAGGATATGATGATATTGGGAACCGGGGAGAATTTTCAGAGAAAGTGGAGATCACTACGAAAAAAGACACGATTCTCCCATATGTTACTAAATTTGATCCGGTCCCGTCATATTTTAGTGAAAGGATCCCGATCGAGATAACCGCCAGAGATAATAACGAACTGGGCAGAATTGAATTCCATTATTCCAGGGATAAGATAACCTGGAATAAAGCGGGATCCGTAGAGGCGCCTTCGGGAATGAGACAGTATACTTATTCTTATGAAATGGATATAAAAGGATTGCAGGATGGAGAATTTTATGTTCAGGCAGTCGTATATGACAGTGAGGGTAACAAAAATACAAAAGGCCAGGCAATTCGTTCGTTTTATAAACTGACCAAAGCACCGGAACCGATGAAGGATATCAGTGTTAGTGCAAAGGACGGTTATGTGGTTGTAAACTGGAGACGTCCCCAAGAGGAAAGCTTTGCTTCCTTTGATCTCTATCGTAAAGTGGGAAAGGATGGTACATATCAGTGTGTTGACGGGAAGAGCACTGCTCTAAATTATATAGATACGGATGTAGAAGATAATCAGCAGGTATTCTATAAACTTCGGGTTAATGATCTGGCTGGGAACCAGAGTGAATTTTCAAGGGAGGTTTCGACAAGAGTACTTCCTGACCGGGAAAAACCGAAGGTATATGGAGTTGAGCCGGTAAATAAAAAGAAAGTGGGCCGGAACCCAAAGATCCGAACACTGGTAGCGGACAACCGACGTTTAAAAAGTGTGGTGATGGAATTCCGTAAACTTGGCGCCGAGGATTTTTGGACGCAGATTTATAATGAGGAGATACAGGATGACAGTAAAGAAATTACTGTTACATGGGAAAATGAAGAGCTGGCAAATGGTGATTATGAATTTCGCATCATAGCGGAAGATTGGAAGGGAAGCGTAAGCAGCGAGTATCGTTTTAGCTACAGCTATGATAGAGATTTTGTGGAAAACAAAAAGGATGATACAGTCCCTGTGCCAGAAAAGCCAGGAGAGCAGGAAAAAGAAGAGGAAGAGGACCTCCCCCAGATACATAATTTAAGTGCAGTTCTTCCGGCTTCTTACTCTTTGCGGGAGGGAAAAGAAGAGATTTTTGACGGTACGGAATCCAGAGGAGATGTACCGGTTGTTGAATGGAACTGGGAGTTTGGAAACGGTGATACTGCCAAGGGGGAACGAGTAACCTATGCGTATCCAGAGGCTGGGAACTATACATTAAAGCTGACGGTAAAGGATGCAGATGGAAATATAAATTCTGTCACTTCTTCTGTTGATGTGTGTCCAAAAAGCAGTGGAGGGGTATCTCTCTGTGTTCAGGATGACAATGGCCAGATTTTGGAGAATGCCCAGATACATATTCAAAAAGCCGGAGAGAAAAAAGGCAAAGTATATTCCTGTAATGCTGGTGGAGAGTTAGAACTGGCATTAAATCCGGGGAGATATGAAATATCTGCGTATCAATCAGGACATCTTCCGGAAAACCGGGAAATAAAGATTAATCCGGGAGCTGTAAAAAAAGTAAATTTTGTATTAGAATCCCGGGAACTGATAACAGGAGTGTTATCCCATCGTAAACTGGATGTACGCGAGATGCTTGAACTGGGAATAGATCTGGAAGATCCAGACAACTGGTACACTTATAGATATTGTGTCATAACCTATCTGCGTGGGGAGCCTAAGCCGAAAACCTATGAGTTTAATGTATCAGAAAGAGAATGGACCTATGTCGACTTAAGCGGGAATAGCGGAAAGAGAAGTATTGGATATACAGTATTAAACATAGGCAGCGGTTACGGAGATCAGATCCTGGTGAGTTACGAAGTGGGAGAGTATCTGAAACAGATGTTTGAGGTAGAATTACGCATTCAAAATCAGGCGAAAGAGAATTTCGTGATCACAGATGGAAAGGCAACACTAAATCTTCCCACTGGGCTCAGTCTGGCAGGGATGAAAAATGGGGATCAGTCAGAGACTGTCCGGATGGAAGATATACCAGGACAGTCTGAGCAGTCTGTAAAATGGTATATCCGGGGGGATCAGCCAGGACAATATCATATAGATGCAAAATATCTGGGCAGATTACAGCCCTTCGATGCTCCAGTGAGTATAGCGGTACGTGACTCCGAACCGGTTGTTGTGACAGACGAGAATACCAATACCAATACAGATGATGGATTTCTCGATCCGGATAAAGAAACCAAAAACTACCAGATTCTTGTGACAAACACCTCTGGAGAGCGTGTGAAGGGCGCCTATGTGGAAATGCAGTATGGAGATTTATCCACACGGGGCATCACGGATGGGGATGGCTTGGTCTGGCTGGAGGTAAATGAGGACGAAGAGAGAAGATTCCGGCTCACCGCTAAGTGCAGCGGCCATCTGGATTATGTGAAGGAAGAATACAAGGTAGAGTGTGGAGATTATATGGATAGTATCCGTATGGTGAAGGAGAGTGATACTTCACATATGTATGATACGAATGAGGATTACGAGGGGGATTTTGAACTGAAATCTGCCATATTGAATGGAACTGAACTCTGCAGGACCTTTTCTTCTGACGAAATAGTGAAGATTAATGCCTATGAGGATGATAAGAATACAGTTAATCTGGCATTTAATGAAAATGTCACAAGTGCTTCGATTGTGATCGTGGATGAAAATGAGAATATTTTACAGGTTGCGGCTAAAAGTGGTCTTTCATCCAATCATGTGACATTGGACTTTATAAGCAATACACTTGTAGAGGACTATAGGATGTGTGTAAGGGCAGTGGATGAAAAAACCGGAAGCTGGCATATGTATTCTTTGAATCTTGTTGAGATCGTAAACGAAAAACCAGGCAGATATAATAAGAAAATCGCAGAACAATGTGCTCTGTATTCCGCATTAGCATATAAAGCAGTAATAAAAGAAGATGGAAAAATCTCTGGAGGATTTTCATACGATACGAACACTGACTTTTTAAGTGACAAACTGGATGAGGAAATTGCCCCCCAAAATAAAGGATTCGTGTCACTTGAAAAAAAGCTTGAGATGGATAATTTTACTATTGACAATAAATATATGTATATTAATTACAAAGAAAAGAATAATGAACCCGGAGCAAAAGACAATTGCAGTTTTTCTATTGTCAGGAGAGATACGGTGAAGGGCGGAGTGATCTATGTTATTATCCGAGGGACTGACAGGGTAGAATGGTATGGTAATATGGAGATAACGGGAGAAATTTACAATAAAAATATTATGGATCATGCCAGTTTTAACTCGGCTGAAAAACAGGTATACAAACGGTTATCTGAATATATACGTGAGAAAAAATTATATAACCCCGAAATTATCGTGACAGGGCACAGCAGAGGGGCAGCAATAGCGAATCTTCTGGCAGCGGATATAATTAGAAATAAAGATAAGCATAGCTGGAAAGACAGTGATAATAAAGAAAAGGAAGCGATTCGGGCTGGAAAAGTAAGCGCATATACATTTGCCACACCCAATGTCACGTTACATGGTGGAACTCAAATAGAGGACTACAATACGATATTTAATTTCTACTTTACGGATGATTTTGTGCCGCAGGTGCCTATGGAAAAATGGAAATATGGTAAATATGGTAATACATTTCCCCTTAATTCCGAACACTATTCAGTATCTTATCTGGGTGCTAAATATAATGAATACAGGAAGAGAATCAGAAGTGAGGATAAAGATATTACATACGCTTCGGATAATACAAAGATGTTGATAGACCACATCTCAAAAAAATGGAGGAATGTGGAACAGTACTATACTGTAAAAAAACCTAAAATGACACTATATGAATTTATGCATGACAAGGTGGCAGCAGCCATAGTTGAAGAAAGTATTTTTGAAAATGCATTGCCAACACTAAGCGTGGCAGTTAATGCTCTATATAATAAAGAGAGTGATCTTTATGTAGTTGCACGATACTTTCTGGCTGGTTCGGGCTTTTTTCACGATTATATTTTTGATACACATAATGCGGATAACTATTATGCGGCGATTCTTTCCGGTGGATTTGATACCAGCAGTGTAAAAGACGAAGAATCCGTAAGTAGTGGGGAGATAAAAAAATATTTATCTCCTGCGCAGGTAAACTCTGTTTCGGATAATGTGGAGAATTCGGGTGACATCTGTCAGTTTCAGAGATTTTTACGAAGTGAGCGGAATGTAGCCAGTGGGGAAGAGAGTGTAAAGATGCCAGTGTATGAGCTTCTGGAGTGGGACGTGGAAAATACTGACACATGGGAGGGCGTCACGATCCAGGATGGAAGGATAACGGCGATCGAGCTGCCTCTGGCAGTTTTAGGAGGGACACTGGATCTGAGCGGGCTGGACAAACTGGAATCTTTAAAATGTCTTTATAACGGTTTTGAAGATATCAGTCTAGAAGGGTGCAGTTCACTGAAAACGCTGCTGTTGGGCGGACAGAAGATAGAGGAACTGGATCTGTCAGGCTGCCGCAG
Source organism: uncultured Roseburia sp. (assembly GCA_947070915.1). Taxonomy (GTDB): domain Bacteria; phylum Bacillota; class Clostridia; order Lachnospirales; family Lachnospiraceae; genus Eubacterium_F. Next base: position 2,142 of record CAMTDY010000028.1, on the reverse strand, counting down.
TCTTGAGTCTGTGAATGTGAGTGATAACCATCTGAAAAAAATTTTATGGGGCTCTTACAGTAGCCTAAAGTGGTTGAACTGCAGTGCCAATTATCTGGATATTGATACGGATGAATCCATGATTGAAGTGATCCGTTCCCTCAAGGATAAAGGAATTGATCCAGCTTATAAGTACCAGCGATATGATGAAAAAGCTGAGTATAATCAACAGGATCTGGATTTTGTAAGAGGGTTGCTGGCGCAGGGCGAAAATGAGGTTCTTCTGGGCTGGGACCAAGAGGATCTTTCCACCTGGACGGGCATTCAATGGAAGACTGTGGCTGGTAAGAATTATATTAACCGGATAGACATTGTCAGGAAAGAACTAACGGGTTCCCTTATAGCTACGGATCTGAAATATGTAAGGGAAATCGTCTGTGGAGGAAACCGGTTTAAGAAATTAGATATAACAGGATGTAAATCACTTGAATTCGTAAACTGTTCAGCTGGGGAGTTAGAGGAATTATTATTAGGTGATAATGACAGCCTGCTGTATCTGGATTGTCTGAATAACCAGCTGGTGGTAGAAGATATTGAAAAAGAGTGCAAAAAGATTGCCTCAAGGAAAGGGAGTGAGGTATACTATGAGAGACAGTATATCAACGCGGACAGGGCTGCATTCTGTGAGAGCGAGTGCAGGGTATTGGAGCAGTTTGCAGATCTTGATTCAAATAAAGAGATATTAAACTGGAATCTTGATAAACCAGGAATCATACCCCATATCCAGTGGAAAGTACAGGATGGTGTGTACCGGGTAAAAGAATTAAAAATCTATGGTGATAAAGTAGAGGGAAAACTGGATCTGTCTGACTTTGAAGCTTTAAGCAGGGTATGTCTGGTAGGTACAGAAATTAACCAAGTCATTCTTCCAAGACATATGAAAGAAATAGAAGAGGGTTCCTTTGTGAATTGCCGGAAGTTAGAAAGTGTTATTCTGCCGGAAGAAATTATCAGTATCGGAAAACAGGCTTTTGCCAGCTGTGAAAAGTTACATCAGATTGATTTTCCTTCTGGGCTGAAGAAAATAGGGGAAGAGGCATTCGTAAACTGTTCAAATTTGAAGAAAGCTGTTTTTTCAGGAGATGCTCCCCAAAATCCTGGTGATGACATTTTTTATGGAACCGCAGATGATTTTTGTATTTACTATGAAAAAGATAGCAAAGGATGGCAGGAGTCATATTGGTTAAAATACAGAACGGCGTTGTTGGGAGAAAGTATTTCTCCGGCTACACCAGAACCGCAAAAGCCAGCTTTCAGTTCAGAACCGTCGCCGACACAACTGCCAGTGATAACAAATCTTCCAGTGAATACGTGTGAGCCTGCGGAGACAGAGGAGCCGGAGGACACTGTGAACCCGGAACAAACGTGGAAACCTGAGGAAACTACGGCGCCTTCCGGAGTCCAGGAGCCAGAGAATACAAAAGATCCTGGGGGAGATTCACCTTTCCAGGACACAGATCAGCCTCCGGCAGCCAACATACCGGGGGAACAGAAACAGGAGTCCCAGTTGAATCCTGAAACAGCAGGTCGGAAGTTAGATTCGGCAGGAGAGACTACCAGTGGCGAGAAGACAGGTCATAAGGATATGTCTTATAAGGTCAAGAAGGTAAAAGTACTGAAATATAAATTGAAAAAAGGAAAATTGAAGGTGGTGGTCCGCAGAGACAAGTATGTGACTGGATATGAAGTGTACTATCGAAAGGGAAAGAAAGGCAAGTATAAAGTGGTTCGGCGAAAGGGGTGGAAGAATAATGTAATTCTTTTGCGCAAGCTGAAAAAAGGTACATTTTATGTGAAAGTCAGAGCCTATAGGAAATTAAATGGAAAGAAATACTGTTCCAAATTCTCAAAGAGTAAGAAGGTAATGGTGAGGTAAAAAAATAGAAAATCTCCTGTCTCTGGTTTTAATCAGGGACAGGGGAATTTATCCTACAAGGAGTGGATTATGAAAAAGAAGTTAAAGATTGTATTACTGGCAGTGGCAGGCTTAGTTATATTATATCATTTGATGTTTGTTGAAATTAGGCTTTATGACAGCAAGTTTAATCATTTAGGAGAGCCTGACAAAATGAGCAGTGGATATGGAGACTATTTTCTATTCAA
>CAMTDY010000027.1 GCA_947070915.1 uncultured Roseburia sp. | reverse complement strand
CTGGTCCATGTTAAACTTGATCGCCATACTGCTGACTTCAGCATCGTCATACCCCGCCTTCAACAGCATTTTTCTGGTACGCTCGGCAAAAGTCTGCTGCAGCTTTGATTTATAATCGTCGATCCCCGATACGGTTCCACCCAGCGTATTGTCGGTTTTGGCTCCATAGAGAAGATTCCCTGCGGTGTCCACAATTACAATATTATCGGTGGTCTTATTTCCCACCGCATTGGTGAGATAATACGCCATCGCCGTCGCCGTCTCCCGCTCCATCTCTTTTCCCTCTGCCAGACGAAGAGTGACGCTGACTGACGCTTCCTTGGTCGCCGAGATAAAAGTTTTATCATCCTCCGGGCGGTCAACGATCACCGTAGCATCCTGCACTCCGGCAAAATTCAGCAGGTTCTCTTTGATGGAGGACTGTAATGCCAGCGTTATCTTTGTGTGTTTTTCCAGGGAAGAGGTGGTCATATCGCTCTCCAGCGCTGTCTCCCAGGTCATTTCCTTGTCTACAATACCGTTTGCCCCCATCGCCAGTACCGCCTCGGAATAATCCGACTGTTCCACTTCAAAAGACGTGGTTCCTGACGCATCCGTATCCATCTTGTATTTGATGTTCTTTCCATCCAATGCCTCGGAAAGAGTGCTCGCAAGACCAGCATCCGAAAAAGTAGCAAGATGCGTATAAACTGGTCTTGTCAAAAAATAAGACAATAAAACCAAAGCAAAAAACACTGCCAGTACGACGCAGATAATAACCGTTTTTTGTCTGGTTGTATATTTGTTCCAAAATGCAACTATTTTATCTTTTATAGCGATCAGCTGATCCATCATAATGTTTCCGCTCCTAACTATCTAAGTTTTTTCTCCCTCCATTCAGAAAGAAGTAAAATCAGAACTGAAGGTTCAGCAACGACCGGTAAGCTTCCATTGCCGTATTCTTCACCGCAACCGTGTACTGCAATGATATGTTCGCCTTCTGCTGAGCCACCTGCAGGTCATGCAGGCTGTCTGACTCACCCATAGCAAAACGAACCTCTTCCGCCTCCGCCTCATTGGAAAGCTGATCTGTCTCACTTACAAGCTTCATAGCCGAATCAAGCAAACTATCAAAACTTGTTTTACCATGGCTGTTTTCTGTCCGATCCGTCGTACTGCCATATCTGCTCACAGCAGACAAGCTGTCAATTCCTGAAATGCGATTCAAATCCATATTGTTTTCCTCTCTTCTATTTTCTACTCAGCTGCTCTTTCTCAGGCTCCACCGATCTCCAGCGCCTTTAACGCCATACTTTTTGTGGAGTTGAGCACAGTGACATTTGCCTCATAGGCTCTTGTCGCATCGATCAGATTTGTCATCTCTGTCACGGTATTTACATTCGGATACATAACATAACCGTTTTCGTCGGCATCCGGATGGGAAGGATCATATACCATGCGGCCCTCACCCGGATCCTCTGCGATCTCCGTCACTTTCACACCTTTACCAGTATGTCCTGTAGCAAAACTAAGGGATTCCTCAAAAGTTGGAAAACTCTTTTCTTCAAAAACAACCATCTTTCTTTTATAAGGGTTTCCATTCGCATCCCTGGTTGTATTCACATTCGCAATATTCTGCGATATAACATCACTTCGCACCTGCTGGGCTGTCATACCCGTAGCACTCATATCCAACGCGCCAAAAACTGACATATTGATTCTCCTTTCCTTCCTCTTTTATCCGCAGCCGGCTTTTATAATTCGGTTTATTTCACGGCTTAATTGGTCTTTATCGCCGACTTGAGCCGGGAAAACTCCTGACTCATGGAATTCATCAATGTGTAATATTTGAGCTGGTTCTTGGCAAGCTCCACGCCTTCCGTATGTATATCAACGTTGTTGCCGTCGTATCGGTAGCTCAGGCTCACCTGATCGGTATATGTGGTACAATTCAGCTCATTCAGGTCTATGTTGGAAATCGTCTCGTCCAAAGAGTCGGTCCCCGCCACAGCTTCGGACAGATACGTCTCAAACTGTACATCCTTTCTCTTAAATCCCGGCGTATCCGCATTGGCAATATTGTTGGCAAGAATGTCATTCCTTGTCCAACTGGCATCCGCCGCTTTGCCGAGAACATTGATGTAGTTATAAGCATTTGATAAAACCATATCCTCAATCCTTTCTACATTTTTTTAAGGACAAAACCGCAAAAGGCATTATGAAAACAATCACAATTCCGTTTGCGACACAAGAAATCCATTTCTACTTTAATTATTTTCAAACCCGGCAGACCAGACATCACGATCCTTATACGGATTCTATCTGCCTGTAAGGTTTTGTCTCATATTTCTGTTTTTTTACTACTGCTGTTTTCAAACTCTGCAAATACGATGTCATTCAGTATCTTGATATGAGTTCCCTTTACTCCATAGGACTTCGTCTCAAGCAACCCCGCGCTTTCCATCTTCTTCAGTGCGTTTACGATCACTGTCCTTGTGATCCCCACTTCCTTCGCAAGGCGCGAGGTGACAATCGTCCCTTCGCCGGAATCAAGATGGCAGAGGACATACTCGGCCGCCTTTGTCTCCAGCGGCGATAGAATATGCTTAACAGATTCCACCACCTGCTGCCTGCGGTTGGCATAATCCGTCTCTTCTGCAACGGAGCGCATCATCTCAAGCCCTACAACCGTAGTACTGTACTCCGTTAAAATAATATCTTCAATGCCATACGCCTGCAGTTTCCGATACAAAAACAAAGTTCCAAGCCGCTTTCCGGCAATATACACAGGAGTGATCAGCGCCTGCAGCCCTCCTGTCTCCTCTCTGGGAATCCCCAGCGTCTCAAGATTTACATTTTCTTTGGTAGATAATACCTCCAAAAATCTTTTACTCAGTTTCGTATCGATCAGCTTGCCTTTTGCAGAAGGAAATCCCGGCAGGATCCCTTCTTCTGCCCCTGGGGACATGCCAAGAACTTTCCCCTTGCTGCTGATCACAAATACTTTTGAATCCAACAAGTCCCCCAGGACCTGGCACAAATCCGTAAAAGCAACCTTTGAAACACGATTATCCCTAAGAAGCCCGTTGATTTTACGCGTTTTATCCAATAAGTCTACACTCATTTTAAAGCCTCACAATCAACCTTTTACAATTTTAGCATATTCCTGGACAAAATTCAAGTATTAACCGTTTGTTTTTCATTGCCAGAAGATGGCCTTTCATTCGTGGTGGAAGACGCCTGATCTTCTTTGGAATTCCGTTTCTCCTCTGTGGAAGATGCTTTCTCTTCCGTGGAGGACGGTTTCTCCTCCATATATCCACAGCCGGCATCGGCACAAACCAGCTTATTTCCTTTTTCCAGCAGCATGTTCCCACAGGTGGGACAGATCTTATCCGACGGTTTCTGCCAGGTCATGACATCGCAGTCCGGATAATTTTCACAGCCATAATAACGCCGGCCTTTCTGAGTCTTCTTGATAACGATCTCGCCGCCGCATTTGTTGCACTTGACGCCAATCTTTTCAAAATATGGTTTTGTATTGCGGCAGTCGGGAAATCCCGGACATGCCATAAACTTTCCGTGAGGTCCGTATTTGATCACCATGTTCCTGCCGCAGTTCTCGCAGATGGTGTCTGTGACCTCATCCTCAATTTTAATCTTTTCCAATGCCTGTTCCGCATGGTTCACAGCCTCTTCCAGATCCGGATAAAAGTTCCGGATGATGCTTTTCCATTCCACGCTGCCATCCGCAACACCGTCCAGAAGGGTTTCCATCGTGGCAGTAAAATTGACGTCCACGATACTGGAAAAAGCGCTTTTCATAATCTCGTTCACAATGTCTCCCAGGTCCGAAAGATATAGATTTTTCTGTTCCTTTGCCACATACCGGCGGGAGATCAGCGTAGTGATCGTCGGCGCGTAGGTACTTGGCCGGCCGATCCCCAGCTCCTCCAGCGCTTTTACCAGGGAAGCCTCCGTATAGTGCGCTGGCGGCTGTGTGAAATGCTGCTCTTTTTTTAGATCCGCCTGGTCAAACACAGTACCCTCTGTCACCTTATGAAGCACGGCATTCTTCTCTTCCTTGTCCTCATTATCCTGATAGACAGATAAAAATCCCGGAAATACAATCTTGGAACCAGAACTGGTGAACCGGTAGTCCCCGGCATCGATCTTCACCGATGTAGTCTCGTATCTGGCGGCATTCATCCGGCTCGCTACAAATCGTTTCCAGATCACCTGGTAGAGACGGAACTGATCCCTGGTCAGGGAATCTTTTACCATCGCCGGTGTCAGATCTACATAAGTGGGACGGATCGCCTCGTGGGCATCCTGGATCTTTTTATCCTCTTTTTTTATATAATTGGCAGAAATAATGTTTTCCTCACCATAATTTTCACGGATAAATTCTTTACACTCCCTGTCTGCCTCTTCCGAGATCCGGGTGGAATCGGTACGCAGATAGGTGATCAGGCCTATGCTGCCCCGTCCCTTCACGGTGACGCCTTCGTATAACTGCTGGGCGATCCGCATCGTTTTCTGGGTGGAAAAGTTCATGTTCTTTGCCCCTTCCTGCTGAAGGGTACTCGTGGTAAAAGGAAGCGGCGGTTTTTTGGTGCGCTCGCCTTTTTTGATGTCTGTCACCCGGTATGCAGCGCCCTCTAATTGTCTTACGATATCTTCCATCTCCTGGGCAGAAATATTTTCCTGCTTTTTGGGATTGCCGTAATATTTTGCGATCAGTGGCTTTTTACTCCCCTTCACTGCAAAGGCAGCTTCCAGCGTCCAGTATTCCTGAGGAATAAAGGCATCGATCTCCGCCTCGCGGTCCGCGATGATCCTCAGTGCCACCGACTGCACCCGCCCTGCACTGAGCCCTCTTTTTACCTTCTGCCAGAGCAGGGGACTGATGGAATATCCCACCATCCGGTCCAGGACACGTCTTGCCTGCTGGGCGTCCACCAGATCCATATCAATTTCCCTGGACTGTTTGATCGCCTGACGGACGGCATTTTTTGTGATTTCATTGAAGGTAATACGGCTCGTCTTCTTTGGATCCAGCTTCAGGGCGTGGAACAGATGCCAGGAGATCGCCTCCCCCTCCCGGTCAGGGTCTGTCGCCAGATAGATCCGGTCCGCTTTCTTTACTTCTTTTCTCAGTGCGGCGAGCAGTTCGCCCTTTCCCCGTATGGTAATATACTTTGGTTCAAAATCATTTTCAAAGTCGACCCCCATCTGACTTTTGGGCAGATCCCTTACATGCCCGTTTGAAGCCGCCACAGTGTAGCTGCTCCCTAAAAATTTTTTGATTGTTTTGGATTTGGCCGGTGACTCCACTATAATCAAATTCTTAGCCATTTCAAAACATCCCCCTTAGATAACATTCCTTATATAATGATGATTTCCAATCTCTTTGACCAGTCCGCACTTGAGCAGAGACAGGATACATCCCATCACCTCGGCGGAGTCCATCTGGACTTCTTCTGCCAGAACAGTCAAATGTTTTGGCTCAAGACTTAAACTAGCATACACCATTTTTTCTCTTCTTTCAAGAATAAGTTTATTTTTTTTAAAATTTTCTGTCCGATTTTCACAAACAATCCCATAATAATCCAGTATATCTTCCGGTGTAGTAACCAGAACTGCCCCCTCCCGGATCAAATTATTACAGCCCTCGCTCAGACTGTCTCCGACCCGGCCAGGAACGGCAAAAACATCTTTTCCCTGATCCAGTGCCTGCTCTGCCGTTATGAGAGAACCACTCTTTTTTCTCGCCTCCACCACCAGAACTCCCCCGGACAGCCCACTGATGATGCGGTTGCGCATGGGAAAAAATCCCGGAGCCGCTTTTGTCCCCGGCGGATATTCTGAGAGGACTCCTCCCCTTTTCAGAATACTCCGGTAAAGCCCGGCATGTTCCGCGGGATAGCAGATCTCCGCGCTGTTTCCCAGTACTGCGTAAGTCCTGCCGCCCCCCTCCAGCGCCCCCTGGTGCGCCCATCCGTCGATGCCTCTCGCCATGCCGCTGATGATTCCCACACCCGCCGCTGAGAGTACGGAAGCAAACCTCCTCGCAGTCTCTCTTCCATAGACGGAACAGTCCCTTGCTCCCACCACCGCTACGCACAACTGCTCCTTTGGCAGTGCCCCGCGGTAAAACAGGCGTTTGGGCGGGTCGTAGAGGTGGCGGCATGGGGCAGGATATTCCGGGGAAAACCATGTGGTACACCTCATGTCCAGACCTTCCATCTCTCCGTTTATCCGTTCTGGAGAAAAGGTTTGTCTGCTTGTCACTATATTATGAGCATCTCTGGCAGATATTCCTTTTATTTTTACAAGTCTCTCCTCTCCCGCCCGGTAGACCTGCTCCGGCGTCCCCAGTTCCTTCTCCAGCAGCAACAGCTTCCGGATGCCGATGCCGGGTATACTGCAGAGCCAGAAATTGTATTCCTCACCCTTCATAAGCAGCCTCCATCCCCCAGTATTTTCGATTGACGGATTTGTAAAGCGACGCCTGCAGCAGATGTACTTCCCGGATCTCCCCACTCTTCTCCAGATCCGCCCGTGTCCGAGCCACCCGGAGCATCCTTTCGGCCCCTCTCGCGGAAAGCCCCAGCTGCTCCTGAAGGTCTTCAAAACACCTCTGCTCCTGCTTCCCCAGCCCGCAGTATTTTTTCAGCAGCCTGCCCGTGAGCTGGCTGTTCCGTGTGATTTTTTCATCCCGATACCGCAGGGTCTGTATCTCCCTTGCCTCCTGAACCTGTCTGCGGATCTCTGCGCTCGTCTTTCCCCGCCGCTTTTTCTCCCCGCCAGAAGTCCGCTCCATCTCCACACAGATATCCATGCGGTCAAGAAGGGGTTCGCTGATCCTGGAGAGATAACTCTGGATCTGTCCCTGGGTACACCGGCATCGGCTGATATCCGGATAATACCCACACTTGCAGGGATTCATGGCCCCTGCCACGATCATATCCGCCGGAAAAACATAGGAATGCCCCAGTCTGGCAATATGGATCTGACCCTCTTCCATGGGCTGTCTCAGCATCTCCAATGTATTTCTGTCAAATTCCGGGAGCTCATCCAAAAACAGTACGCCGTTGTGGGAAAGGGTGATCTCACCGGGCATCGGATCCTTTCCGCCCCCCGCCATGGCCGCTGCCGGAATACTGTGGTGGGGCGCCCGGAAGGGACTTTGTAATACCAGCGGCATATCCTCTCTGAGAAGCCCTGCGATACCATATATTTTGGTGAGTTCTACCGCCTCATCCCGGTCCAGCACCGGCAGTATTCCGGGAATCCTTTTCGCCAGCATGGTCTTCCCGGTTCCCGGCGCCCCGATCAATAATATATTATGTCCCCCGCTTATGGCTGTCACCAGCGCCGTCTTTGCATTTTCCTGTCCATATACCTCGTCAAAATCTTCCCATGTACCCTCCTCCGGCTCCCGGCGCAGGGCATTCAGATCCACCCGGACAGGAGAAAGTTCCAGACCGCCTTTTAGATATTCCACCGCCTCAAGAAGCGTAGTTACCCCAATGATATCGATGCCATCTACCATGGCGGCCTCCCTGGCGTTTTCTTTGGGCAGGAGAAACCGGCGGAAACCTTCTTTTTTCGCCTGTAATGCCATGGCGAGAGCACCCTGGATGCTGCAGATATGTCCATCCAGCCCAAGTTCTCCTGCCATCAGTATGGATTTGTCTGTATTCTGTGGAATCATGCCAGAAGCGGCAAGTAAAGAAACCGCGATGGGAAGATCGTAGCCGGCCCCGTCCTTTCTGAGATCTGCCGGAGAAAGATTGACCGTGATCCGCTTAGCGGGAATGCGGAACCCTGAATTCTGGAGCGAGATCCGCACCCTCTCCCTCGCTTCTTTTACGGCGGAAGCAAGAACTCCCACCATATGAAAGACAGGCAGACCATTGGAAACGTCTGCCTCAACCTGGATAATACGCGCCTCAAGTCCTGTGATACCGGCACCGTATATTTTACTGTACAATAAATATTTCCCCCTTTAATTTATCCTGGCACATGCATACCGCCGTGCCACAGGGGAGAAAACCGCCTGATTCGAGTATAGCACCAGATCTCACTGGTTGTCCAGTATTTTTTTTATCTCATCCATAAACGTATTTACGTCTTTAAATTCCCGGTAAATGGAGGCAAACCTCACATACGCCACTGGATCCAGGTCTTTTAACCGCTCCATAACCACCTCTCCAATGTACTGGCTGGGAACTTCTTTTTTTTCGAGGTTAAAAATCTCCGTCTCGACGCTGTCCACCACCTGATTGATCTGGTCGATGGAGATGGGCAGTTTCGTACAGGAACGGAACAGTCCTCTCTCGATCTTGGACCGGTCATAGGGCTCCCTCGTCATATCCTTTTTGATCACCACAAGGGGGATCGTCTCTAATTTTTCATAGGTTGTAAATCTCTTGTCGCATTTTTCACACTGTCTCCTGCGGCGGATGGAGCTGTTATCATCCGCTGGCCTGGAATCGATCACCTTTGTATTTTCTTCTCCGCAAAATGGACACTTCATGGCTGGTTTTCCTTTCCGATTGATATTGGATCCGATGGTCCTTTACTATCATAATCGAATTTTCACCTGACGTAAAGATGTTTTTAACATTTTTTTCTTGCTTTCTCCACATTGATCTCCACCAGGATGACGTCGGCGCCGATCTGCCGTATGCAGGACAGGTCGATCACAAACTCTTCTTCTTTCCCGAAAATTCCAAAGAATTTGCAGGGCCCCGGCACGATAATATGGCTGATGCAGCCTGTGCAAAGATCAAAGATCATATCCTCTACGTATCCCAGCCTCTCACCGTCACACACATTGATCACTTCTTTTTCCTTTAATTCGCAGATCCTCATACTGCCAGCTCACATTTCCGCTTCTGGGGCAGGCATTTATTCTCCCCGCCCCGCAAGCCACTACATTTTTATAAATCTATGATTTCCGGGAATAATTCATTCATTTATGAGCAGAATATTTTACAGAATCAAATGGTGCGCCATCACTTCATCAACAGGCTCACTTCTCAAATAATTCACCGGCATGGAGGTCTGTCACTATGGCACAATATAAAGTCGAAATATGCGGAGTAAATACAAGCAAACTTCCCCTCTTAACCGAAGATGAAAAAGAACAGCTCTTTAAAGAGATCGCCAAGGGAAACAAAGAGGCGAGAGACACTTATATCAAAGGAAATCTCCGTCTCGTCCTCAGCATCATCCAGCGCTTTACCAACTCAAATGAGAACATCGACGACCTGTTCCAAATCGGCTGCATCGGTCTGATCAAGGCCATCGATAATTTTGATGTCACGCTGAATGTCAAATTCAGCACCTATGCAGTACCTATGATCATCGGAGAAGTCCGGCGTTTCCTCCGGGACAACAACTCGATCCGGGTCAGCCGCTCTCTGAGGGATATCGCCTATAAGGCAATCTACACCAAGGAAGCCATGATGAAAAAATCGGACCATGAACCCACCATTGAAGATATCGCAAAGGAACTCGATGTGCCGGCAGAAGATATCGTCTTCGCCCTGGACGCCATACAGAGCCCGGTCTCCCTGTATGAACCCGTTTATTCAGAAGGAGGCGATACTCTTTATATCATGGACCAGATCAGCGATACGAAAAATAAAGAGGCGAACTGGGTGGAAATGCTCTCTCTGCGGGAAGCTATGAAATCCCTTCCCGAACGGGAAAAAAATATCATCGACCTCCGTTATTTTCAGGGAAAGACCCAGATGGAGGTAGCGGAAGAAATCCACATCTCCCAGGCCCAGGTCTCCCGTCTGGAAAAGAATGCACTGGGGATCATGAAGACAGCACTGGCATAATTTAATGGCAGCAAAAAAGAACAGCTTTCTATCTAACTCTAAATAGGAAGCTGTTCTTTTGGTTCAGTCAGCAGCACCACGCCTGCTGCTTATTTTACATATTTCTTCAATGTGCTGCGGATCGCACCTTTACCGGCTGTCAGCTCGGTAAACATGCCCTCCACTTTCTCACCGAGGCCCGCCTCATACAGATTCACACCAAATATGGTGTCATCTTTCAGAATGGGCTCCAGTGCGGCATGCACATCCGTTTTTTCGCCAAGTTTTACCTCTGCCACATATTTTTTCACTTTTTCTAACAGAGGATCCGGGCTCTGCTCAAATTTCTCACCGTCGTCATTGATCCCCATGAGATAACGGCACCAGCCTGCCAGCACCAGCGGGATCAGCGTCAGGGTTTTTACATCCAGCGTTTTACTTGCCAGATAGGACTTGATCGTCTCCCCAAACCGGACAGACAGCTTCTGGGAGGTATCTGTAGCAATTCGCTGAGGTGAATCCGGCATAAAAGGATTCGGCAGCCTCAGCTTCAGCACAGCCTCAGCAAAATCCTTCGGATCAATAACTCCCGGATCTACCACCACCGGCATCCCCTCTTCGTAGCACATTTTTTCAATCAGGGCGGACAGCTCTGCATCTTTCATCTCCTCATGGATCGAGGTATGGGATAACAGACATCCATACACTGCCAGCGCTGTGTGAAGCGGATTCAGGCAGGTACATACCTTCATTCTCTCCACCTTGTCCACTGTCTCTTTGTCGGTAAAAAGAACCCCAGCTTTTTCCAGCGGCGGCCTTCCGTTGGGGAAGGAGTCCTCGATCACCAGATAGCCTGTTTCTTCTGAATTTACAAAAGGCGATGTATAGGTGTTACGGCTGGTGATGATCAGCTCCGTATCCTCAAAACCGTCTTCCTCCAGCATCTTCTTTACATTTTCATCCGGTCTCGGAGTGATCTTGTCAATCATGGAACAGGGGAAAGATACCTTCGACGGATCCTTCATATAATTTTCAAATTCTTTTTCCACAATCCCATTCTTCACCCATGCCTCTACAAAGGCCATGACGCCCGCTTTCAGTTTGTCTCCGTTATGGGAACAGTTATCCATACTGGACAGGGCGATTGGCGCCCCGCAGGTCTGATAACGGCGGTAACATAACGCCGCGATCCGTCCCATAAGGTGTCCCTGCTTTTCTACCGCTTCTTTAAAACCGGACTCTACCATCGGAAGGATATCTCCCTTTGCGTCATGGATACTGTATCCCTTCTCCGTAATGGTAAAACTTGCAACCTGTAACGATGGGGACTCAAAAATCTCAAAGAGCCTGGAAAAATCTCCGGGAACTGACTGGTCTGCCACCAGCGCCTCCACTACGCTTCCCACCACCTTTTTTTCTATGGTTCCATTGGATTTCAAAACCACGGAAAGACTGAGGGAGTCATATGGCTGATAAGCCTTTGTGATGATCTCGTGGTCAAAACTCTCCGCCACGATCACGCCCTTGTCATATGCGCCGCTGTTTAACAGCCTCTGGAGTAATTCAGCCGGAAATGCCCGGAAAATATTTCCCGCTCCAAAATGAACCCAGGCAGGGTTTTCCTTTGTGTTCTTCTTTATGGCTTCCCGGTCATACTCTGGCAGCTCATAGCCTTTTGCCTTCCAGTCGCCGGAAACTTCCTTTTGCAAATCTGTCAATTTCATGATCTTACTGTCCTTTCCAAATTCATTTACTGTTTTTCCTGATGGCTTCCCAGAGACCGTTCAGATAAGCCACGCCCAGCGCGCGGTCATAGAGCCCGTATCCCGGTCTCGCCTGCTCATCCCAGATCATTCTGCCGTGGTCCGGACGGATCACGCCGTCAAAGTCCATATCGATCAGCGCCTTTACGATCTCGTACATATCAAAATTGCCATCAGAGGAAAGATGGGACACCTCATGGAACAGGTCGTCATTTTCATACTTGATATTCCGGATGTGGGCAAAATGTATTCTCTCGGCAATCTTCGGATTGCGGATGATCTTCGGCAGATCGTTGTTCAGATTACTTCCCAGGGAACCGGTACAGAAAGTAAATCCGTTATAAATACTGTCATTCAGGGAAGCGATCTTCAACAGATCCTCCTCGCAGGTCACGATTCTTGGAAGCCCGAACACATCCCATGCCGGATCATCCGGATGAACTGCCATCTTGATCTGGTATTTTTCACAGACCGGCATAATGCCATCGAGAAAATACTTGAAATTCTCCCGGAGCTTGTCCGCCGTCACATCTTTATATTTTTCAAAAAGTTCCATGATCTCCGCCTTACGGTTTGGCTCCCAGCCAGGCATAACAAAGCCGCCGCTGGCTTTTTCGATGCGGTCAAACATCTCACTGGCATCGATTCCATCGATGATCGAAGAGTCATAGGCAAGGGCGGTGGAACCATCTTCCAGAGGCATTGCAAGATCTGTCCTGGTCCAGTCAAATACCGGCATAAAGTTGTAACATACCAGATGGATCCCCGCTTTTCCCACTGCCTCCAGAGACTTCTTATAGTTCTCGATCAGCTGGTCACGGGAGGGCAGGCCGATCTTGATATCCTCGTGGACATTGATGCTCTCAATCCCTGTCAGCTGCAGCCCTTTTGCCTCCACTTCCTGTTTTCTCTTCATGACATCCTCATAAGTCCATGGCTCTCCTGCCGGGATGTCATGAAGTGCTGTGATAACTCCGGTTACTCCTGGGATCTGGCGGATCTGTTCCAGTGTCACACTGTCATTTCCCTCGCCATACCATCTCAATGTCATTTCCATTTACTATTCTTCCTTTCCTTACAAAATAAAATACATCAGGGATAAATTTTTCTTCCTTTTTCATCCCCAATCCCGCATTTACGGTAAAAATATGTATTCACACGATCGCGCCATTCCCTCGCATTCACAAGCTGCCTCTCAAAACGCTCCGCCACACAGGAAAAAGCACGGTCTGGAATTTTGCCTTTGAGGGCATTCCAGTTTTTCTGCATCGTCTCCACTTCCTGGACACCTTCAAAGTGAGTGTCATATATGTGCTGGATTAATGTTTTTCCAGTTTTTAACATATGCGTGTATGGAACGTGGTGGAAAAAAAGCAAAAGCTCTTCCGGACATTTATCCAGATCCCCATACAGGGAACACCAGGGTTCATTGTACTGGGTCACATACCCGGTCCCCTGTTCCGTCCGGTCCACACCGATTCCATGAAGGTCCGCCCGGTGATAAGTCCCCCAACGGTCATACTCATACCCGTCGACATCCGGTCCGTAGTGATAATGAGGGCTGACCATCCAGCCTATTCCCAGAGGGGCATTATACTTTTCATAAGTCCCCCAGGAACCGCACAGCATGGGCACGACGACCTCTGTCACATCCCCGGCACTGCCAAGGGACAGCCTGGTCCACTCCCTGGCGATCTGCTCAGCACCCAGGGAGGTATCCATCGCCAGACGCCCAAATCCATACAGATTTGCCGCCGCAAGATCATTTCCCGTCCAGTTCTCATCATCCCCGGTATTGATCACGCCGGCAATGCCGCACAGGCTCTGTCCATAACACGCCCCGGAGACTACCTTTTCTACGGTCGTTCCCTCTCCTTCTCCATAGGTATCAAAGGAGAGAATTTCTTTCCACATCGGGATCAGATAACAGAGATCGATCTGCTGACCGGTATATTCCTGGGCAATCTGCACCTCAAGGATCATATTGGTCTTTTTCATCCCTCCAAAGAGCGGCGATACCGGCTCTCTCACCTGAAAATCCATAGGACCATTTTTAATCTGCAGAATCACATTATCGTCAAAACTTCCATCCAATGCCATAAAATGATCATAGGCAGCCCTGGCGCGGTCGGTCCTCCGGTCCCTCCAGTCCTGACCGCAGTTATATACAAAGCACCTCCACACGACGCTGCCGCCGTAAGGCGCCAGCGCCCTGGCAAGCATGTTGGCGCCCTCCGCATGGGTTCTTCCATAGGTAAAAGGTCCCGGTCTTCCTTCGGAATCTGCTTTCACCAAAAATCCTCCAAATTCAGGAATGACTTCATAAATATGCTTCACCGTCTCTTCCCACCATTTTATCACTTCCGGATCCAGAGGATCTGATACCGGTATTTTCCCCAGTTCCATCGGAGCCGCAAAATTTACGCTCAGGAACAGTTTCATACCATATCTGCCAAACAGATCCGCATATTTTTTCACCATATCCAGATACACATCGGTAATGAGGTAGGTCTCTTTTTCGTGCACATTGACGTTATTGATCACAATAGCGTTTGTGCCGATGGAAGCCATCAGACGGGCATACATTTCCGTTCTATCATTGTAGAACATTTTGTAATCCTCATAAAAGAAGGACTTTCCAGAATACCCTCTCTCGATACTCCCATCCATGTCATCCCAGTGGTCCATGATCCGCAGAGGCATCGCCGGCGTACAGCGAAAAGGCAGCTTCTCCTCCAGTTCTCCAAGATAAACCATCCGCACAAAGGCAAACACCCCCTGTAACAATGCTTCCTCCGATTTACCGGTGATGATCATGCTTCCCTCTTCTTCGGAGATCACAAAAGTCTGGAACGCCAGCGCCTTCTCACATCCAGAAACTTCCAGTTCCGGGTCCACTTCCATATAAACTCCCGGTTCTTCAATGGCCTCCCCCAGAAGCTCCACCGGCTCCCCCAGAAGCTGCGCCATGGATGTGCAATACTCTTCCCCCGCTGTGGCGGCGGTCCTTCCCTCCGCCATCAGCACGGGATGATACAAACACGCTCTTTTCTGCTCTTCCGGCAGTTCTTTATAGTCCAGCCAGCATTTCGTATAATTTGCAGTGTTCATTTTCTCCTCCAGTTATTCAGCGATCACAACGGTGTCTCCGGCATTTTGAACAACAAACTTTTCCGGGGAGCTTCCTGTCAGAACCAGGCTTCTCGCATCCGGCTGGCTGGTTCCCACATATACTTCATAATCACAGTGCTCCAGAACCTTTACCCCCTCTTCGTTGTAGAGGGCAAAATCCGTATCGTTAAGTGTTAAGGTAATCTCTCTGCTCTCTCCCGGCTTCAAAGTCACCTTCTTCAACGCCTTGAGCTGATAATTTGGAGCATTCTCCAGACAGGCATGTACGTAAACCTGAACCGTTTCGGCCCCTTCCATGTTCCCGGTATTTTTTATCGTCGTCCGCACCGTAACACTCTGTCCTGCCTCAATCCTTTCCCCAGAGACCTCTGTACCGCCCAGTTCAAATTTTGTATAGCTCAGACCGTAACCAAAGGGATAGAGCGCTTCATTTTTCATATAACGGTAGGTCCGATTCTTCATTGAATAATCTTTAAAATCCGGAAGTTCCTCTGATGTGCGGTAGAAGGTCACCGGTAATTTCCCTTCTGGAGAATATTCTCCAAAAAGAATATCGGCAATTGCCTTTCCACCTCTCGCTCCTGGGTACCAGCCCTGCAGGATCGCCGGAACGTGTTCGTCCGCATATGGCACGGCAAGAGCGCTTCCCGACAGGAGAACGAGAACAACTGGTTTCCCGGATTTCACCAATTCCTCCAGTACCTGCTGCTGCAGTCCCGGAAGATTCAGGTTCGGCTTATCCCCGCTGGCAAATTCATTTCCCTGATCCCCCTCTTCTCCCTCAAGGCTTGCATCCAGTCCCAGGCAGGCAATGATAATATCCGAAGCATCGGCCACAGCACGGACTTCCGACATACGGTCATTTGCCTGAGCCAGTCCCTGCATGCGGTCCCTGCAGAGATGACACCCTGCAGAATAGAGTACTCTTGCATCTTCACCCACATAGCGCTGGATTCCCTCCAGAATGGTAATATACTCTGAGGCAGTTCCCTCGTAATTGCCCACCAGGGCTTTGCGGTTATTGGCATTCGGTCCCACCACACCGATGGTCTTATAGGCATTCTTATCCAACGGAAGAAGTCCCTCTGTATTTTTCAGCAAAACCGCACTCTTCCTTGCCGCCTCTTCATTCAATTTTTTATGTTCACCGCAGTCGACCACACAGTAATCAATAGCATGATAGGGAACTTTTTCCTGGGGATCAAAGAGTCCCAGCTTCATTCTCGTGGTAAAGAGCCTCTGTACGGCGCGGGTGATGGTTTCCTCCTCTACCAGTCCGTCCTTCACCGCCTTTAGCAGATTGCCATAAATATTACCACAGTTCAGATCGCAGCCCTTATTCATGGCAAGGGCAACACTTTCTACCGGTGTAGATGTCACCATGTGATATTCATGGAAATCCTTGATCGCCCAGCAGTCCGATGTGACATGCCCTTGAAACTGCCACTCTCCCCGCAGTATGTCTTCCAGCAGCCTTTTGCTTCCACAGCAGGCTTCCCCGTTGGTACGGTTATAGGCTCCCATAACCACTTCCACACCAGCTTCCTTTACACAGGCCTTAAAAGCCGGAAGATAGGTTTCCCTCAGATCCTGTTCGCTGACCACCGCGTTGAAACTATGTCTTTCATCCTCTGGTCCGGAGTGAACGGCAAAATGTTTTGCACAGGCGGCAACCTTCATATATTTTTCGTCTTTCCCCTGCATTCCTTCGATAAACCGGACCCCCAGCCTGGATGTGAGATAAGGATCTTCACCAAAAGTCTCATGTCCCCGTCCCCATCTCGGATCCCGGAATATATTTACATTTGGGGACCAGAATGTCAGCCCTTTATAGATATCGTAATCGCCGTATTTCTGCTGGGCGTTGAATTTGGCACGCCCTTCGTCCGAAACTGCTTCTGCGATATCCTCTAAGAAATCTTCATCAAATGTGGCAGCAAGTCCGATGGCCTGGGGAAAAACGGTAGCTGTACCTGCCCTCGCCACGCCGTGAAGTGCTTCATTCCAATAATTATATGCCTTAACCTCCAAACGGTCTATGGCTGGCGCCCCATGAAGAGTCTGGTATACTTTTTCCTCCAGTGTCATTTCCGACACCAGCGCCTCCGCTCTCTCTTCAAAAGATAATGATTCATCCAGATATTTTTTATCGCTCATATTTTACTCCAATCTTGATCCATAATACTGATATTATTCCCTTTTCCCATATATTCCGGATATTTTAAAACAGGGCTGGACAAAACAAACCTGCGTCTGTTTTGGTCAGCCCCACTATTTACTTACCTGTCAACCAACAGGCAGATTATTTAGAATGAGAAGCTGCAAAATTCTCATACTTCTTATTCATATCGTCAATTACTTTGTTCCACTGTGAAGAAACCTTTTCAATCTGCTTTGCCGGTGTTGTAGCACCTGCGTATACACTGTAGCAGAAATCACCATAATCAAGCTCTCCAAGCATTGGCAGATAAGAGGTCTGCTTGCGCTCTGGCTCTCTCATCATGGTCAATGTCTCATCCACTGCACGCTCATCTCTGAACTGCTCATAATAAGGCTCTTTCCAAGCCTCATCAAGATCAAACTCCGGTGTAGGCTCTGTGTAAAGATCATAAGCAAATGCGATCTTCTCTGCCTCTTCCGGCTCGTAGCAGCTAGGCATTACGATAATGTTATCGTTTGGTGTTGAACAGTTGGTTGCATCCTTGTTCTTTTCATTGTATGGGAACATAACAAATCCCCAGTTATCTTCCATGGTAGCAAATGCGCTGATCTCATAAACCTCAGATACCTGCATTGCAACTTCACCATCACGGAATGCGGCTTTATACCAATCCCATGCAGCTCCCTCTGGTTTTGGCTTGATATAACCGTCATTATAAAGGCTCATGCCCCAGTTCATAGCTTCAAGGAATTCCTTGGTTCCGCTTTTATTTTCATATTTTCCTTCTTCATTTACATCAACAAATGTCGCATTGTTGTTTGCCGCGCACATTGGCAGATAATATTTTGAGAAACTTGCCAGCGCATACTGGTCTGTTTTTCCATCTCCATCCGTATCAACGGTAAGTTTCTTACAATACTCCTTAAACTTCGTCCATGTCCACTTATTAGCTTTCTGAAGGTCGTAAGGCTCATCCTCATCAATGCCTGCTTCTTTCAGCATACGTTTGTTGAAGAATACACCTCCACGCGGCTCTGCCTCTGGGTTCATTCCCCAGATACCATTTCCGATGCTCATAAGCTCAACTACGGTCTGATTCCATTTTTCCTCTTTGAAATCAAATTCCGGAAGAGTAGAAAGGTCATACATAAGCCCTTTCATAAGCGGAGCAGCAACTTTCTCCTGATACAGATAGTGCAACTGGCATTCCGGACTCTTAGACATAACACCATTTACGTATTTTTCCTGCTGATCCTGGTAAGAGAATTTCGTCTCACGCTTGATCTTGAAATTGTATTTGTCCATGATCTCCTGTCTGTAGTCCTCTGTTGCTCTCGCATACTCAGACTCTCCAACCTCTTCAGATGTATACCAGTCTCCGATGGAGATTGTCATTCCACCGAGGTCGTCAAAAGTCTTTTTCTGTGATGACTCCTGATTCCCTTTGTTGTCTCCACTTTTAGATCCGGGATCCTGTTTTCCAGGATCATCTTTCTTTTCGCCGCATCCACTGAGACATCCAACAGTAAGTACAACAGTAAGACCCATTGCAAGCAATTTTTTCATATTTGCTTTCATAATTTTTTTACCTCCTTTAATTATTTTATCGTTACACGCCGTCCTGGACAAGACAGCGTGGTAACAAACTACTTTAGTACTTCTTCTTTTTAGCATTCGCTCCATGCCGAGTTTAACATTCGCTCCGCCTTCGGCTTCGCTCCATGTCGCTTTTGTCATTCGCTCCGCCTTCGGCTTCGCTCATGATGTTGCTCATCAAATATGGGGGTGTTTCAGTAGTATTCCTATTTATAAAAAGCCTTCGGCTCTTTTCTGGCATGTGGTACCCAGGCTGCAGGTAAACCTGCGTCTGAATACCACATGCCAGAAAACTGCTTCGCAGTTTTTCTAAATATGTAATACCCTGACTCCCATGCTTAATTCGCTTTTGTCACATCTTGATACCTGACTGGCTCAGACTTTCTACAAAGCCTTTCTGCGCAAACAGATAGATGAAGATCAATGGTATGATCACCATCAACGTCCCCGTAGCGATCATTCCCTGGGAATACGCCGTCGTCGCTTTTTTCGCGATGCCTCGCACATCCAGGTAGCTATCCAGTGCACCCGCTATATTAGCAAGCTTGGCAGAAAGGATTGCAAAATCTGATTTCAGGAACAGATTGGAATAAAAGGAATCTGTCCACTGCCATACAAATGCAAACAGGAAACAGGATGTAATGATTGGTTTTGCATCCGGAAGCATGATCCTTACAAAGGTTGCCACCTTGCCACATCCATCCACATAAGCTGCTTCCTCCAGCTCCTTTGGTATGCCGCGGAAGAACTGGCGGATCATATAAATGTACAGACCACTCTTCAGTCCCATACATCCCAGGCACATCAACGCATATGGCGTCACTGTCCCCAGTAGATTCAGCGGTTTTCCGGTGATCAGCTTGAAGATACCGAAAACATCAAAATATGCAAAATTCAGATACAGAGAAGACTGGATCGTGGACGGTGGAACGAGGATCACAAGGATCACTGCACCAAACCACAGACCTTTTAATGGAAACTTATATCTGGCAAATCCATATCCTACCAGTACGCAGGAAATGATCTGAAGAACACTGACCATCAACGAGATCAAGCTTGTGTTCAGAAGAGACTGCCAGTATTTCATAAGATATCCGGCAATTTTGTAGTTATCGAGAGTAAAGTGCCTCGGTATGGCAACAATCGTTGAATCATATAAGTCCTGCTCCTCCATGAAACTCAAGGAGACCTTATTCAACAACGGCTGCAGAATCATGAAACATAATCCAAACAATAATACCGCACGTATGATCTTATAAAAGACTCTAAACGATACTTTTCTCAATAGGTACCCGTTGGATTTTTTGTTTCGTTCGATAAAGGATTTAAATTTATTCTTCTTATTATTCATAATAGTACACCCTCTTAGAAATAATCAGCGAAATGATACCAAGTATGATAATTACACAAAGGAAATATACCCAAGCCATCGCCGAACTAACTCCATAATTCAACTTTGTTACCTCTTCGGAAATCTTCGTCATAACCGTGTTATCTGTCTTTAAGAAGAAGTCGATTACGGTATACACTACGTTTACGAGTATCATTGAGCTAACCATTGGGAACGTAATCTTCCAGAAACTTTCCCAGGCAGTACATCCCTCAATCTTTGCCGCCTCAAACATACTGGGCGAGATCGTCTGCAGAGCAGAGAGGAACATGATGATCTGAATACCAGAAGCAATCGCTATGTTATAGACCTGATTGATGATCATAAATACATATTCAAACATCATCGACATTGGACTGCTGTCTGAGGTCACCAGTATGCTTTCCAGCACTCCAGTGACGCTTGTATCATTGGAGGTTTCTGAAATAACCTCCTTCATATCACTTAACAGCGCGTTATTGTACTCAACACCTACGATGACACCGGATGAAAGAATTACCGGAAGGAAGAAGATGGCACGGACGGCACCCCTTCCTTTGAAATTCTGATTCAGTAACATTGCGATAAAGAAACTGAAGATCAAAGTAGCCGGCGTATTGATCACCACCGTCGTGAGCTCGCTGATCAGGTATGGTACAAATTCTGCATCTACTGTAAAAGCATGCATATAGTTTTTAATTCCTACCCATGTCATGCTAAAACCAGCGGCATCGGGATCTGGTTTCACTTCATTAAATGTCATCATCAGGGACTGTCCCAGAGGAACAACCATAAACAGGATAAATCCCAGAATGAAGGGAAGAATAAACAAGTATCCCGCAATGGCATTCTTTTGTGCAAGTGTTTTTTTCTTTTTTTGCTTTTTCATTTATTCTCCACCTCCTGTCTTAAGG
>CAMTDY010000026.1 GCA_947070915.1 uncultured Roseburia sp. | reverse complement strand
TATTTACTGTCTCCTTTTAAGGGATGTATTTGTCCGCTTTTTATTGTACCATTTTATCGGGAGGATGTAAATGCATGAAATTTACCATTCACACTACATAATTACCATTCGCACTCAAGTTGAAAAGTGGATAATAAAAGGTGATATAATGGACATTAACGAGAAGAAGAACCTTAAAATTGAGGAGGATATGAGTGATGAAAAGAGCTATACTGCGTATCATTCTGTGCTTTGTGCTGCTGTCTGGAGCAATGGTGTTGGCAGGAAATGATGTTCCCACCCTGGCCAGAGCAGATGAGGAAGTGCCGGCACAGAAATCATCTGAGCCGGACTGGTCCCTGCCGCTCGGACCGGACCATGGACCGCTCATCCGGCAGACGCCAAGACCGTCGCCAGCGAAAACTCCGGCAGTTACGAAAGAACAGGATGCCGCCCCGGCGCCTAAGGTGACGCCAGTACCAAGAAAACCGGCGCCAGCTACGAAGATGAAGCCAGGCGAGAAAAAGGCGATTTCCAGCTTTCAGGATCTGAAGGCGATGGAAGACATCCCGAGTGGAAGTTATTATCTGACAAAGGATATTACCGTTCCTGCAGGTACGCAGTTGTTCTGGGATTATCCATTTACTGGTGTGCTGGATGGCAGGGGACACAAAATAAAAGGATATACGGTGAACAAAACCTTTGTCATCGGACAGGAGGTTAAGCATGATCTGACAGCGGGCGGCGGCCACGACCTGATCGTTGAGGAGCCATGCGCCGGAATTTTTTATGCAGCCTCGGGGGCGACGTTCAAGAACCTGTCACTGACAAAGGTAAACATCAATGTACAGACAGAGGATTATGCGACAGTGGGAGCACTGGTATCCCAGGCATCAAACTGTAAATTTGACAAGGTTCATGTCTCAGGGAAAATTTTTGTTAAAAGTCTCAGGGAAAATCCTCTCCGTTATACTGGGTTTTCAGTAGGGGGAATCACTGGCAGTGGCAGCGGCACGATGGCAAACTGCTCAAACAGTGCCAATATCTCGGTAAACTGTAAAAATTCAGATAATTCAAGAGGGGCGTCTGTCGCCGGGCTTGGTGGTAATTTTAATTATAGTAAATTAACAAAGTGCAGGAATTCCGGCAATATTTCGTTAAGCGGATATGGTGGTGGAAGTGATTCGGAAGCCGGGATGAGTGCAGCTGGCCTTGTGGCATATGCGCGGGAAGTTGGCAAGCACGGAACGATAACGTCCTGTACGAACTCAGGGAAGGTGGCGTTGAAGGTTCATGCCGACGGAATGAATTATGAAACTCCTGTGAAATATACATGGCAGGACCCTCATCCTGCAGGTGAAATCAGGTGTCCAGGCGGAGCTTATGCAGCAGGTATCGCAATACGTGCGGATTATATCACATCGAGCGGAAACATCGGAAAGGTTCAAATGACTTATAAGCTCAAAAATACAACGGGGACACATGTTGGCGGCCTGTTGAGCCAGATCATCTGGAAAGGACAGAAGTGCTACAATAAGGGTACGGTCAGTTTTTCAGGCAGAACAAAAGACAATGGTTCACAGGGAGAAGATATGGAGGCATGTGTAGGCGGATTGTTTGCCCTTTACAATAAGACGATAACCCAGTGTTACAATAAGGGAAAAGTAAGTGCCAGAAAGGATAATCCGAACTTATATGGATTGAGTATGGGAGGTGTAGCAGGCCATAATGCTTCCCCATATGTGGAAGTCACAAACTGTTATAATGCAGGAATGGTTTCCTGTAAGTCAAAGGGAGGGATCGTCGGCGGCGTTGTCGGCGGCTATGATGGCGGCTGGACGTTAAAGGGTGAGAAACGGGAACCGAGAATGAAATATAATTACAACGTCGGGAAGGTAACAGGCCCTAAGAAATCGGGTGTGAGGGCTTTGGTTTCGGGTTATTGCGGAAAGCTTCTTTATGTGCAGGGGAAACATGCGGTATTTGATAACTACAGCACAGGTTCCGGTGAGCTGTATGGTCTGAAACCGTCATCAAAGAACCTGAAGCCACTGGGCAAAAAGGTGTCCCGGATCACGAAAGCAAACTGTCCGAAGCTTTCCTCCAAATACTGGGTGTATTCGCCGAAGGTCAGGCGGCTGGTTCTCAAGAACAATAATGAGACAAAAAAATCAGCAAAGAAAAAAAGCTGACAAGGAAAGACATACAGTCAGCACAACAGTGCTATTGTGTTCATAACAGCGAGAAACCTGCTTTGCGGGTTTCTTGTCGTTTGCTATTCTATTTTTATCTGGTATAATTTTGAAAGAAATGGACATACTTTTCCCAAAGAAACCGAAAGGGTTTTTGTTCGTCCGGTACTGCCATCGGACGGGAAGGGAGAAGCGTATGAGTAGAAAAATAAAAATTATGATATCCGTGGTCTGCACACTCTGGATCGTGGTGTTTGCCCAGATCATATTGACGAAAGCATATGTGAACCGAAATGATATGACCCAGGCATTTGCCAGAAATCAGCTTGCCATCGCCGCGCAGAGCGGGGAACTTTCTGAGATCTGCCGGGAGGGCGGCTGGATCATGGGAAAACTGCCCGGGAGACTGTCCACGGAGGAGAAACAGAGAATGGCGCAGAGCCTGTTCGGTTATGAGGGCGGAGGAAGTATTATGGAACAGGAGACGAAGGGGTACTATGTAGCCTATGGCTATACCAATGGCATCAATATGGTGAAACGGGTAAATGGAAAGATGATCAACATGAACGTGGCGATCACCTATGATGAAAATGAAGATAAAAGTGTTGTGTATTTTGGGGTGCCGATACTGGATCAAGACTTCTAGGCCAGGGATCCATAACAGGAAAAATGTGTAGATTTTGTGAATTTTCAAAAAAAGCTTGCCCTGGAGCCGGCTACAGATGTTATGATAGGGGGAGCAGCCAGGCGGTATATATCTGAAACTGGATTCCAATTCGCGCCGCCGGGCAAAAAATGATGGAGGTTCACGCAAATGAGGGTTTTGTTTTATCTGATGCCAGCGGTCATCTATATTCCTGTGGGAATTTATCTGTACCATTTTATGAAACGGCTTTTGTCGCTGTTTCGCATAAAACGGAGTAAAAAGGCGGATAAGATCATCTCTGTGGTCTTTGCCGCGGCATGTGCGGCGGCAGGGTGGCGGGTATATGGTG
This sequence comes from uncultured Roseburia sp., assembly GCA_947070915.1. Taxonomy (GTDB): domain Bacteria; phylum Bacillota; class Clostridia; order Lachnospirales; family Lachnospiraceae; genus Eubacterium_F. The sequence goes on along the minus strand of CAMTDY010000026.1, from coordinate 17,799 downwards.
TGGGAGCTGTGGCGGTGCTCTATTTTGTTATGTGCTCATTATTGCTGGATGGGATTCACCGGCTCCTTAAAAGGCATCTGAAAGAGAGCAGAGGAGTGCGGATATGGAATGTGGTCCATAAAAGTGGGATCATTCCTGTACTGGTTGTCAGCGTATTTTTTACATATGGCTATTTTAATATTTACCAGGTGAAAGAGACCACTTACACACTGCAGTCTGATAAGATATCGGGAGAGGGGCTGAGAATTGCCCAGATCTCAGATCTACATATGGGAACGACGATGGGAGTGGAGGAGCTTTGCGGTTATTGTGAAAAAATTCAGGCGAAGGATCCGGATATTGTTGTTCTTACAGGGGATATCTTTGATGAGAGAACAGAAAAGTCAATGATGGAGGAAGCTGCTGCTGCGCTGGGGAATATTAACGCAAAGTATGGTGTGTACTATATCTGGGGGAACCATGATCCCAATCATTATTCGGAACAGGCAGAATATAGCATGGAGGAGCTGCGCCGTGTGCTTAACGGCAGCCGGATCCGGGTGCTGGAGGATGAGGCAGTGCAGGTGACGCCGGAACTGGCGGTTATCGGACGGATGGAACAGTCTTTGGACCGGAACCGCAAGAGCGTTCAGGAACTGGGTGCAGATCTGGAGCCCGGTTCTTACAAGGTCGTTCTTGACCACCGGCCGGTGGATCTGGAAGAAAATGCAGCTGCCGGGGTGGATCTGCAGCTTTCGGGGCATACCCATGCGGGACAGATCTGGCCCACAGGACAGCTGGCAGAGCTTTTGGGGATCAACGAAATGAATTACGGAATAAAAAATATAAAGGGTTTCCATGCCATCGTCAGTTCCGGCATCGCCGGGTGGGGCTATGCGGTGCGGACGGGAGGGCATTCAGAGTATGTCCTCATTGACGTGAAACCATAGATAGAGCCTGCGCAGAAGGATTTCCAATACAGGAAGTATGAATACGGGTACCAGCATAAGAAGTCTGCCGCTGGCGCTGTGGATACCCTTCAGATACCAAGTGACCGGGGTAAACAGGCGGGCATATTTCAGAAATGGAAACAGCAGGGACAGATCGGTAAAAACAGGGGATACGATCAGGCTCCCCACTGTAAAGACAGGGATGGCAGCTAATATCCACTCTTTCCGGGGAAGGAGCAGCCGTAGGAAGCTGCAGAAGACGATGATGTCCAGCAGATAGACCACCATTGTCTGGATCTCGCTACCGGGAGCGGAGGAGACCCCTGTGAGAAATATAGCGGTAAGTCCGAAGAGACCGGCTAAAAGAACCGGAACTGCCACATAGAGCAGGCGGATGGGATACCGTTCTCTTCTTGCAAGTCTGACAAATAATTTATTATTTTTGTCTTGATACCAGAACAGGGTGCCGGTCATGCCTGCCAGCAGCAGAAGCACCGCGGTCACGCCCCGAAGGGGAAGTATCATTGGATTCTGGTCCTTTTGAAGAATGCGATTGGCGCTGCCGTCGGCATACTGGTATTCAATAAATATCTGGCTTTTCTGGTATTTTATAAAGTTCTTTTTGTGTTCAGGGGAGAGGTCCTTCCCTGTTTTTTTATGGATGAATCCGGCCAATATATCATAGGACATTTTATCATAGATGCTGCTGAAGACCAGTTCATCTATGATCTTTGTCCGGAGTTCATCTTTCTGGCGCACTGCTTTTAGGGCAGGCTTCCCGGAAATAGAAAACTCACTAAGGGATGTTTCCAGATCTTTTGGAAGAATATAGCCGCAGGCAGCCCGGTTCTCTGCCACATCCAGGCGCAGGTCTTTTTCTGATCCCGCCATATAAAAGGTAACTGCCTTCTGGGAAGATTTGATCAGATGGCGGGCAAGCTGCTGTTCCATGCGCCCGGAATCACCTTTCGGAACATAGATGGCGACCTTCAGCATAGAAGTTCCGGCTCCTGCACTAAAGCGGATCCCAAGAACCAGAGCCGGGATCAGGAGCAACGTAAGGACAAATATTGGATTTTTTATCAGCCGTTTCAGGATCAGCCAAAACCATATCTGAATTTTTTTCATCCTTGCCTCCTTCCGCGACAGATCCGGATCACGAGGGAGGCAAAGATCAGACCGGCACCATAAAGGTTCATATATAAAAATGAAGTAAGAGACCAGTTCCCGCAGAGACAGCCATCGGTATAATCCAGCATATGGCGGACCGGTAAAAAGAAGGATAACTGCTGAAAACTCCGGGGCAGCCAGGAGAGGGGATAAAAGCAGCCGGAGAGATACCCTATAACGACAATAAGGAAAAATAAAAATAGTACGCTAAATATTTTATCCTGAACCAGTGCATAGGCGAACTGGATCAGGGCGCACACTGGAAAGACCAGGGGATAAAGCCGTAGAAAGCAGAAAAGCCAGCCAGCAAAGCTTTGAGGAGCCGGATCGGGGATCAGTCCGCCGGAGAGGGATATCCAGATAGAAAATATCAGGGACAGTATCAGATACAGACAGGAGAATAACAGTGCCAGCGCCAGATAACGGAAAAGGATCTGGTGAAAGGGACGGATACCACAGCGGAACAATTTTTCCTGCATGCTTCTGGATTCCGGTCGCAGAATGTCGGGACATACAAGACCGCAAAATAACATCAAAAGAACGATGCCAGAGGACACCAGGGCAGAACTGCCGGCAGGTGTACCCTGGACAGGAACTTCCTCAACGGAGATCAGTTTGTCTCTGCGAAGGATGGCGTCCAGGTATTTCAGGTTTAGGGAGAGCTCGTCGGAACTGGCATCGGCTATATCCTCTTCCCGATATATTTCTTTCATGGTATAGATCCCGGCCTGGGTGTTGATCATCAAGCGGGAGGCCGCTTCGCCGATCTGTCTCACAAGAAAGCCGGCAATGGTTGTATCTGAGGTGCCAAAGCGTATGATCAGAGGGTTTTCACTTCCCTGTATAAGAGAGGCGATGTAGTCTTTTGGTATGATAAATACAGCGTCCAGTTTGCCTTGAAGAAGTTTTTCCTCGGTTGTCCCGGGTGATATTTTGGTGAACTGGCAGTTAAATTCCAGGCTCTGCATGTTCTGGATGGCGGAGACCATCCAGTCCAGATAAGGCTCCTGTTCCTGGGCGGCGATACCGATGCGCAGTACAAAAGAAGCTTTGGTATCTTTCTGATTCTGGTGGCATACAAAAAGAAGTCCCCCCAGCAGCAGGCTGATGGCGAAAACACCGGTCAGTATTCCGGGGACTGCCTGGAAACATGTTTTGCATGTTAACTCAAAATAGATCCGCATTCGCTTCATATTTGTTTCGTTCCTTCAGATAAGTCCTGCCAGATGGTGGATATTTCCGTCATAATCCGGTTCCGTCAGAACACCATTTTTGAGGATATAGATCTTATCACAAAGTTCGATCTCCCTGTCTTCATGAGTGGCAAGAAGAAGGATCTTTCCCTGTGACTTGCATTCCTTCAGATATACGCTGATCCGCTCTTTGCAGATGAGATCCAGGGCGGCACCGGGTTCATCCAGCAGAAGAATGTGGGGATCGTCGGCCACCGCACACCCGATACTCAGCCGTTTTTTCATGCCGCCTGACATCTGACTGACACGGGTATGTAGAAAATCCGGTATGCCCAGCATGGCGAGCACACCATCCCGGAGCGCAGTATCAAGGCCGAGAGCGCTGTCACAGTACCACAACCGCAGGTTGTCATAGGCGGAAAGTTCCTCGATCAGCGGGTTCTCCTGGGGAACATAACCAATAATACCTTGATCTCTGGCCCGGTCTCCCAGGGGGTTGCCATTCCAATACAAGGTACCGGAATCCGGCAGCTGGACCCCGGCAAGGATGGAAAGCAGGGTGGATTTCCCACACCCGTTTGCGCCGAGAATTCCAATACATTGACCGGACTCCGCGGTAAAGGAGATATCCTGGAGAACAGGATGCTTTCCCCGGCGGTATGATTTTTGAATGTGTTCTGCCTGTAGCCGGCTATTCATAGTATACCTCCAGACAAGGTTTGGCTCGTATTGATTTATAATTTTATATCATTTTCCAGTTCTTTGGCAACATCAATCGTCTGTTCCAGCGTATTTCGGATGGAACTTATGCTGTCTATATGGCTTTTTGCCACATCATTCGCATCTTTAATGGAGTCTACGATGGTTTCAAGATGGGTAACAATCTCAGATAAAGTTCTCTTTATTTCTGTAGCAGAGCTGCCACTGTCTTCTGCCAGTTTTCCCATCTGTGTAGCGACAACTGCAAATCCCCTGCCTGCTTCTCCGCTTCGCGCAGCCTCAATGGAAGCGTTGAGTGCAAGTATATTGGATTGTGAGGCATTATTGCTGATCTTATTTACAACATTCGCCGCTTCTGTCACGTCTTTCTCTACATCGGAAGTCATCTTGTTCATATTTGTCAGCATTTGGAACAGATTCTCGATGCCGCCGATCACATTCTGGATCGACTCGTCGATTTCCTGAATGGATTCCTGGAACCTCGTGGCGATATCCTTAATCTTCTCCCTGCCTTCCACGGAATAAGAACAGATGATGCACCCCACCACTTCACCGTTATCTTTGACCGGGACCAGATTTCCTTCTATCGGAAATCCCATGATTTCTTTGGGCAGATAATTGTGTTTTGTAGTTCCTGTTGCGATTACTTCATCAAAGGTTTTGCTGGGGTCCTCAAATACAGAACCAACCTCAAATTGCGGCGGGATCCCTGGTGGCAGGGAGAAGCCCTGCACAATCCTGTCTCTATCCATAACGGACAGGATCAGTTCTTTGTCAAATAACTGGCTTATGATGTCAAGATTATCAACGAGATACTGTAATTTTTCGTTCATGTTATGTATTGCCTCCTTTTTATGGTATTCTGTATGTAGTTCAATGTTTTTTTCTTTACTTGTATTATAACATGGTAGTTGAGATATGGTCAACAACAGCCTCTTACCATTTGGTTGCTTTTTTTCATAATTTGCTCTATAATGAAGGTATATCCGATTGTTAAAAGATTACATATAATGAAAAGAACTGGATAAACCAAAGGAGGAGATTTTATTGATCTGTAAGAATTGCAACAGCGAGGTGCCGGAGGGAGAAACTTTCTGTCCGGTGTGCGGTCAGAAGGCGGAGCCCGGGATGTCTGAAGTTCCAGAAGAAAAAGGGACTGAGGAAGCAGGAGATAAGGCATATTATGAATTTGAAGATGCCGGACAGGAAGCGGACGTTAAGCTGCCAGGGAAGAGTAAGAGAAGGAAGACGGCGGGGATCGTGGCTGCGGCAGTACTTGTGCTGCTTATTGGGATCGGTGTGACTGCCCATGCCCAGATCGCTAATTTTATTAAGAAAAATTTTGGCAGTACAGCAGAATACTATCAGTATGTGGAGACTAAGAACCGGGATGCCGGGGCGGAGGTTTTTTCCAATCAGTACAAGGCATACTATGACCGTTTATGTGCGGATGAGTGGAAGGAAAATGCAACATACAAGCTGGAGCTGGGGCAGACCCTTAAGACGATGCTGTCGATGACAGGGACGGATTTTTCTGCTCTGAATGATGCAGGGCTTGTGGTAAGCAGGAAAAGGAGCGGCGGCGTTTCGCAAAGCCGGATCCGGGGCTGCATCAACGGTCAGGATGTGATCACCCTGGATATGTATATTGATATGGCCAATAGCGAAGGATATGTGCAGATTCCGGAGATTTCTTCAAAATATATAGATTTTTCGGAAAGCCTGAAATTATCCCAAAATTCCAATCTGGGCGGCGGAAACATGTTTCTCAATGGAGGGTTGTCTTATTTACCTGAACCTGAGAATATGAGGAACCTGCTGGTTACTTATTCTGACATTGCCATCCGCAAGATGGATTCTGTGGAAAAATCCTCCGGGGAGCTGGAGGCAGGGGAGGTAAAGGGGAACTATACCAAATTTACTGTAACCTGTAAGGGAAAAGAGCTTTTTGCTGTCCTTAAAGATATGATGAATAACATGAAAGACGATCCAAATATCAAAGCCATGGCAGATAAGTTTGGTGAAGGTGCATACGATTCGTTCTCAAAAAGCCTGCAGGAAGGAATAGATGATTTAAATTCACAGGAAGGTGAGGTGACGGATGAAGACCTTCAGATGGTCATGGATGTGTATGTGGATGGTGACGGAAAGATCGCAGGGCGTGTGATCAATCTTAAGTCAAAAGATGGTGAGACAATTACGATGACCTTTATCCAGCCGGAGAACGGCTCAGAGATTGGAACAGAATTGTCCTTTGCCCTCAATGGTGTGACCTATGTCAGTCTGGCAGGGAAAGGAATCCGTAAAGATGGAAAGATTTCCGGGGAATATAAAGTGAGCCTTGATGAATCCATCAATCCATCTGAGGAGAATATTGTGAGCACAAAGGATCTGGTGACCATAAAGGTGACAGATCTGGATGAAGATAAACTGGCAGAGGGATATATGAATGGAAGTGTTACCCTTTCCAGTTCCGGTACAACTTTCAGCAGCTATTCACTTCAGTTTGATGTGAAAGGTGATAAAGAAAATAGTAACAGCTCCATCTCTGTCCTATGTGGCGGTGACAAGCTTGTCACCCTTACGGTTCTCTCGGACCAGAAGGATGTGCCAGAGATCAAGAAGCCGGGTGAGGGAGATGAACTCTGCGATGCCTCAAATGATGATGCCATGGAAGCATATAACAAAGAGGCGGATCCAGAGAAAGTTCTTGAGAGTATTAAGGAAAAATGCGGTGTGGATCTGAGCGCCTATATAAATTTAATTGAATCTATCATAGAACAAAATACCATCGATCCCTATGCTGAGTACGACTTGAAAGAAAACGATCTGGAGGATTTTGATACAGAAGATGTTGATCTGGAGGATTATGACCAGTTATCTCCTCTATAATAAAATACAGCCAGCTGGGTCCGGTCCCGCAGTTCCAGCTTTTCCAGAATACTGCTGAGATAGTTGCGGACCGTACCCTCGCTGAGATAGAGTTTTTCCGCGATCTCCCGGTTGTTCAGCCCCTCTGCTACCAGTGAGATCAGTTTTTGTTCCCTCTCGGAGAGATCATATTTTTTATAGTCCGGACCACTGGCAGGCGTGCCCATAAGACTGGGAAGCCTGCCAGTGATTTCATCGCCAAATACATTCTGCCCTCCTTCTACTGCGAGAAGCGCTGGAAGGATACTCTCAAAATTCTGCTTGAGTATATACCCTTTTGCTCCCATTTTTAATGCCTTTACGATGTATTCATCATCAGAAAAGGTGGTCAGAAATAAAATTTTAGCTTCTGGATGTGCAGACAGGATATGCACTCCTGCTTCCAGTCCGGTCATGCCCTCCATGCGGATATCCATGAGAAGGATGTCCGGGGCCAGCGAGTCATACAGTTCTACTGCCTCCCCACCACTATTTCCAATTCCTGCGATCTCTACCTGTCCACTGGCTTCCAGTATTGTTTTCAGAGAAAGAGAGACGAGCTTATCGTCATCAATGATCAGAACTTTCATAAAAAATCCCCCAATTTTTCATAGTAAAATATCCTTGCCATGGTTTTTGCATCTCACCTGGCTTTTTTTGTGATCGAAATATTTATAAAAAACCCCTGTTCCGTGCTGATTCGAAGGGTTCCCCCCAGGGACTGTACCCGGTCCTGGATCCCGGAGAGCCCGATGCCGTCCGTATTTTCCGGCAGTTTGCCAGGAGAACCGTTATCGCGGATCTGCAGCAGATAGAAGCCGGGGTGTTCCCTTACAATAATTCTGCCGGAATCGCCGCTGCTGTGTTTGTGGATGTTATTGACCGCCTCTTTAACGATTGAAATAAATGCATATTTTATCTCTCTGGGCAGCTCCTGATCCACATCATATTCCAGATGGATGGAAAGATCCGGGGCAGCTGATGCGATCTCCTGCAAAACGTTCTGAAGGTCAATGGATTCGTCGTGGAGGTCGTGGACGCTGGTGCGGATGCTGGTCATGGCAGTATTTAATGTGCCTTTCAGCGTATCCAGAGGTTCTTCCAGCGCTGGATCCCGGTTGATGACTTTGAGGGCGCCGGTCTGTAAGATGGAACGGGTCAGCATGTGCCCCACATTATCGTGGATCTCTCTGGCAATACGGTTCCGCTCAGAAAGTGTCGCTGCGTGTATTTCTGAATCCTGTTTTTGCATCAGTGCCTGATTGCGTTCTTTCAGATGGATCTCAGCTTCGGTGCTCCGGTCCCTTATGAGGTGTAGTTCCCGCAGAAGTTCTTGATTTTTTCCAGTATATCCGGCAAGTAAGAAACTAAAGGAAAACAGCAGGAGATACGGAAAGCAAAGCGGTACCGGAAGCCATAAAAGGGAACGGATCCCGGCGAGAGCCCCCGCCACCAGCAAAAGCTTCTGGCGGCGGTATAGGGCATCATATATAAACAGGGGGAGATAGGGGGAAAAACCTGTGACAATAAGGCACAAGAAGGAACTTAGCAGCACCAGTATATCACAGATTATGGTATCCTTGAAAAAGCTGCACTGACAGCTTAATAACAGGGACAGGGTGGCAACGATGACCGCTCGATCGTTCACACCCAGGCACCAGATAATATAACAGCCAGCCAGATAAAGCAGCAGTTTATTGCCCAGATCCTGCATAGTATCCCCCTTCCTCTTCATTTTTGATATCTTTTTTAAGTATACTTCAAAAGTGTAAAAATAACAAATGACAAATGTCATAGGTAAAACATGATAGGGTTCACTTCCGAAACGAGGAAGTATCATTTATAATTATGATATGATCAAAAAGGAGGAGATTTTATGGCAGCAGTGATTAAGGTAGAAAACCTGGTAAAACGCTATAAAGAACTGGTGGCACTGGATCATTTTAATCTGACAATTCAGGAGGGAGAGATCTTCGGGCTTCTGGGGCCGAATGGTTCTGGAAAGACCACGGCGATCAGTTGTATTCTGTCCCTGCTCAGTTATGACAAAGGCAGGATCCAGGTATTTGGAAAAGAAATGCGTCCGGATTCTTATGACAGCAAGAGGGACATCGGAGTGGTACTGCAGAATGTAGCCGTTTTTGATGAACTCACAGTATATGAAAATATCGACTATTTCTGCGGGCTTTATGTCAAGGACAAGGAGACGAGGAAGAAGTATGTGGAAGAGGCGATCCAGTTTGTAGAACTGGAGGAGTTCCGAAAGTTTTATCCGAAGAAACTCTCCGGCGGACTGCTGAGAAGACTGAACATTGCCTGCGGCATCGCCCATAAACCCAGGCTGATATTTTTTGATGAGCCGACGGTGGCAGTGGATCCCCAGAGCCGGAATAAGATTCTTGAAGGGATCGTGGAACTGAATAAAAATGGGGCTACCATCGTGTATACTTCCCACTATATGGAAGAGGTGGAACAGATCTGCAGCCGCATTGCTATCATGGACAAGGGGCAGAATGTAGCCATCGGCACCAAAGAAGAATTAAAGAAAATGATCAAGAATACAGAGACTATCACAGTGGAGATCCCGGAGATGGAAGAAGGGGAATTGGCTCATTTCCGGGATCTGGATCATGCCTATGAGGCGGTGTTTGAAGAGGGCCGCCTACTTATCCGTTTCAGCGGAGGCAGACAAAACCTGATCCATGTACTGGAGCTGCTTCATGCAGATGAGATCCCATTTGGCAGGGTATTTACGGAACTGCCTACTTTAAATGACGTATTTCTTGAGATCACAGGAAAAGAACTGAGAGATCAGTAGGAAGGAGTGCAGAATGTTTCGACATGTATTAAAATATGGGTTAATGTCCCTTCTGCGGACGAGGGAGATCGTGTTCTGGACACTGGCATTTCCCTTTGCCCTTACCACGTTTATGTACCTGGCATTCGGCAATCTGTTTGAGACGACAGAACAGTTCCATGTCATTCCGGCAGCGGTAGTGCAGGAGGGTGAGAATGAGGTCTTTACGCAGATGCTCCAGATGGCCTCAGCAGAGGGGGAGGATCAGCTGCTGGAGATACATGAGACCACTAGGGAAAAGGCTGAGGAAATGCTGCTGGCAGGTGAGGTAAAAGGGATACTGACGGTGGGGGAAAAACCTGCTCTGCAGGTGGCAGAGTCCGAAATGGAGCAGACGCTGCTGCAGATGATCCTGGATCAGTTTGTGCAGTATCAGAAGACAATAACAGATGTGGCGCAGATTCATCCGGAAAAGATCATGCAGGCGGTATCGGCACTGACATCCCAGTCAGAGTATGTGGAGGAAAAGAAATCCACAGAGGGAAACCAGGACAATATCATCAACTTCTTTTATGCGGTATTGGCGATGGTATGTCTCTTTGCCAGTTTTGCAGGTTGTGACCGGATCCTGAAGATACAGGCAAATGTGTCGGCTCTGGGACAGCGCAGGAATATGATCCCGGTGCACAAATTAAAAAGTATCCTGGCAGATTTTGCGGCCTGCGAGATCGTGCAGTACAGCATTGTAATTCTGCTGCTGGTATACATGAAATTTGTGTTGCGTCTGGAACTGGGGGATGATCTGCCCCAGATTCTGGTCCTCCTTTTTCTTGGCACCAGCTATGGGATCATAATAGGTATATTTGTGGGATCCCTTCCCCGGCTGGGCGAGGGAGGGAAGATGGGAGTGCTGGTAAGTGTCAGCCTTGCCCTCAGTGCCATGAGTGATCTGATGATATCCGGCATAAAGGACAGCATCGAACATAGCCTGCCGTTTATCAATGATATCAACCCGGCAGCATTGATCACAGATTCTTTTTACGCACTAAATATTTACGAGACAGACGAGCGTTTCTGGGGAAATATGATCAGCCTGGGAGCAGGGGCTGTGGTATTGACGCTGATAAGCTATTTTATGGTAAGGAGGAGCCGGTATGCAAGTATATAAGGTTTTCTTTCGGATATTAAAAAAGCAGAAGGGTCAGATCATTATGTATCTGGCGATCTTCTTAGGTATTGCTACAGTTATGTCCTACCAGGGAGAGGACAACCAGAAAGGGATGTTTGAAGCTTATTCCCACAGGCTTGTGATCTTTGATGAAGACGGGTCGGAACTGAGCCGGGGCATGGCGGCATATCTGAGAGAGGGAAATGAAGAAGTACAGATAAAGGACGACAAAGAGACGATTCAGGATGAACTCTATAACCGGAATATTAATTGTGTGATCCGGATCCCCAAAGGGTATGGAAAGTCATTGGCAGAGGGTGGAAAAACAGTGTGCCCAGAGGTGCTCAGCATACCCGGAACCATCTATGCGGAGACCTTTAAAAATATGACAGGCAGGTATAGTGCTATTGCGAAAGCCTATCAGGCGGGAGGTCTGGATCCAAAACAGGCAGCGGAAAAAACAGCAGAAGCCTGCAGGGAAAAGGTATCGGTAAAACTGGTAGAAGGAGGCAGGGAGAGCAGCCATCAGGCACTATACTATTTCTTTGCCTATTTCCCCTATATTTTTATCTCCATTTCTGTCGTGGGGATTGGTCCGATCCTCGTGGTATTCCACAAAAAAGAGGTCAGGGAGCGGAATCTTTGTTCCTGTTATCCCCTGCAGCGGGCCAATTTTGAACTTTATGGGGGCATGGTAACAACAGAGATTGGCTTTTGTCTCTGTTATTTTCTGATGGCGTTTGCGGCTATGAAACAACGGAGTCAGCTGTTTAGTTTCCAGGGGATGCTGTACTGTCTCAATGTATTCTGTTTTATGGTGGTGACGCTGGGAATCGTATTTCTGGTAGGTCAGGTGGTCAGGAAAAGCTCTGTGCTGAACATGATCTCCAATGTCATCGCCCTGGGTATGAGTTTTTTGTGCGGGATATTTGTACCGCTGGAATTTCTGGGAGAGGGCCTTATCAAGGCGGCACATTTTCTTCCGGCGTACTGGTACATCACATCGGCGAACTGGATCGATCACTATGTGCCGGGGCAGACCATGGGAGAGCTATGGAAAAGCATGGGGATCCAGTTGCTGTTTGGCGCTGCGCTGGTGGGTATTGGACTGGCTTATTCCAAAGCGAAGGTGACGGCAGGCCAGCGGGAGTGAACGTTTGAACAGGAATAAGAAGCATATTCTTTTCATAGATTTATAAAAAGAAGGAAAAAGGAATTCTTTTTATGCTGAACAAACTCTGGGGTATCATGCTGCTGGCGGGGATCATCGTGGCAGCTTTTACGGGAAAGATCGGGGAGGCGGGAACCGCAGCCATCGATTCATCGAAGGAGGCAGTGACACTCTGCATCGCTATGCTGGGAGTTATGTCCATGTGGACAGGTATTATGAATGTTGCAAAAAAGGCAGGTCTGATCGACGCCATGACGAGGGCGCTCCGGCCTGCCCTTCGTTTTTTATTTCCGGGGGTCCCTGAGGGGCACCGGGCAAACGAGTACATCGCCTCCAATATGATCGCCAATATGCTCGGGCTGGGGTGGGCGGCGACACCCTACGGGCTCAAGGCAATGGAGGAGATGAAGGAATTAAACCAGGGCAGCCATATCGCCAGCACGGATATGTGTACCTTTCTCATCATCAATATCTCTTCCCTGCAGCTCATACCGGTAAATATCATAGCATACCGCAGTGAGTACGGTTCGGTCTCACCCACGTCTATTATTGGAATGGGGCTGGTGGCGACGCTGGTCTCCACGGCGGCGGGAATAATCTTTTCTGTGGTGGCGAGAAGAATTTTTTCTGACAGGTCAGGAAGAGCCGGCAGAAGGGAGAGTGGGGAATGAGGTTCTTATATTATCTCTCGGACAGCATGATACCTTTTGTTCTGGTTCTGGTGGCGGGATACGGGCTTCTTCAGAAGGTGGATATATTTGATGCGTTTATCGAGGGAGCTGTGGATGGTTTTAAGACGGTATATAAAATCCTGCCGACCCTGATCGGCCTTATGATCGCCATCGGAGTTCTCCGCCAGTCCGGCAGCCTGGACTATCTGGCAGGGGTGCTGGCTCCGGTGACTTCCTGTGTCGGATTCCCCTCTGAGCTGGTGCCTCTGGTCACTGTAAAAATGTTCTCTTCTTCCGCAGCTACCAGCCTTCTGCTGGATGTCTACAAGCAGTTTGGACCAGACAGCAGCCTGGGGACTCTTGCCTCAGTGCTCATGAGCTGTTCAGAGACCATCTTTTACACCATGAGTGTGTATTTTATGACCGCCAGGGTGACCCGGACGAGATACACCCTGGCGGGGGCGCTGTGTGCCACCCTGGCAGGGATCGTCGCATCGGTGCTATTGGTATAGTTATTTTAAATATATGGATATATTATACGTACTTTTATGGATAATGTATCCGCTAAAATTATTTCCTTTGGTTGTTATCATAGAATTTAGTGATAGTTAGTCAACAATACTATGAAAGAAAGCAAGGGAAGGGTTATGGCGAAGTCAGATAAAAGGAAAGAGAAAAAGCAAAAACAAAAGAATCCATGTAATTGTGGTGTTGGAAAGAGACTGAGGACGATGCGGGTCAAAAACGGTCATACGGTACGTTACATCGCAGGAATTTTGAATCTTGAAGAAGACAGCTACCGCCGTATTGAGTACGGGATCAATTCTCTGTCAGCGGACAAAGCAAATATGCTGCACAGAAAATTAGGCTATGATCTGAACTATATTATAGGCGGGACAAATATATCCGTAGAACAGGAATATGTGGCAGCCGGTGACGGAAGAGTGATTCATATGCTGTCGGAGATCATCAAACAGCTGGAAGTGATAGAGGAGAAGGTGGAGGAGACATGCGGGGAAGATGGTGGGAATAAAAATAACTAGTGGATTTTCATCTGGTTATTGACTCTCCCCCTGGGGAAGCCTTTATGATAAGTTTATGAACGTTCAGAAACTATCAATACTTATCAAAAAGGAGGTCTGTTATGGACAAAATGACATCCGGTGAAATCGCCAAAAAAGCCGGTATTTCGCAGAAAGCAGTAAGGATATATGATGAAAAGGGACTTCTTAAGCCAGTGGATTATTCCGAAGGTAATTACAGGCTGTACGATGAGCGGTCGCTTCTGATCCTCGAGAAGATCATCGCATTAAAGCATGTTGGATTCAGCCTTGAGCAGATCAGGGAGCATCTGGAACAGGCGGACAGCGATAATGTTCTGGAAACTCTTCAGTCCCAGATCGAAATGATGGAAAGAAAGCGGTATGAGCTGGAAAAGGCAGTTAAATGTATGAAAGCTGTCATCGCAAGGAGCAATGGCCAGCCGGACTGGGATGATGTCGCTGAGATCATTCAGAAAATGGAGATAGACCAATCATCTGATGAGGGACATTTTCATGCGTTGAAACATAATGCGGACGGGCTGGACTGGTATGTGAAATTATATCATTCGCTGGACATAAAGGAAGGAGAGACCATTCTGGATCTGGGGTGTGGCTTTGGGAAATTGTGGAGGCACAGCTGGAAACAAATACCGAAGAATGTGAGCATAGATGGTTATGATCTGCGTGGCAGCTGGGCAGATGATCTTGAAAAGTTCATTGATGGGAACAGAGGGAGCCTTGCAGATGGTACAGGAGCAGTGCTGCACTGGGGAGATGTGGAACAGGAAGCGACATGGAAAGAGATTGAAGAAAATATGCCCTATTCCATGGTGACAGCTCATTACCTGCTGAATACCCTGAAAGATGTGGAAGGATTTGTTTCCCGGGTTTCCAGGGTGCTGAAATCTGGCGGCATGTTCTCGGTAAATAATTTCGGAATGACCAGGGAGCAGGCATTCTGGAAGCGGGTATTTGATGAAGCGGGCCTGGAGGAAAGTTTCGTGAGAGAATTAAACACGGATAAGCAGAAACGCCATGATGAATTTCAAGAGCTTTTGACTCAATACTTTGACCGCGTTGTTTATATTACGATTCCGTCCCCTATGGTTTACGATAGCGCGGAAGAGGTATTTGAGAGGGCGGTAAACCACAACCAGAACGGGGAGAAATATCTGGCGGAGAAGAGGGAGATGCTTCTGGGATATTTTGAAAATATGATCAAAGAGAACGGGCAGATTGTTGTTGAGTCGGAAGGTGGATTCTGGCATTGCTATAAAGCGTAATTTAGCTTAAGGGCGCGAATTTAAAATACGGATACATTATCCTAAAAATAAAGGATTATGTATCCGTAATTTTTGTGATGTCTGCTGGATATCAATAACGTTGTCGCATCTTGTCACAAAAGCGAAAATATTGTATTTTCTGGCAGCATCTGGTATAATTAAAGGCAAATATCTTTTGACACAGGAGGACAATATGCGGGTAGCAATATGCGATGACGATCAGGGGTGCTGTTCGCGGCTTGAAGGATGGCTCAAGATTTACCGGAAAACACAAAAGATCAGAATTGAAATACATATATTTAATTCGGTGGAGCTTCTTTTAGATGAAATAGAGGGGGGCTCCTGTTATGATGTGATTTTTCTGGATATAGAATTTCCAGAAGGTTCCGGCGTGGAGCTGGGGCATTTTATCCGGGATAATATGCAGAATGAAGCGGTACAGATTATATATATATCTGGAAAAACGAAATACTGCCGCCACCTTTTTGCGCTGGAACCACTGAATTTTCACCAT
This sequence comes from uncultured Roseburia sp., assembly GCA_947070915.1. Taxonomy (GTDB): domain Bacteria; phylum Bacillota; class Clostridia; order Lachnospirales; family Lachnospiraceae; genus Eubacterium_F. Next base: position 2,230 of record CAMTDY010000026.1, on the reverse strand, counting down.
AAACCCCTGCACCGCGAAGAGATCTTTGCAGACCTGGATAAGGTGGTCAGGAGAAGCCGTGAAGGCAAACAGGTGCTGAAGTACAAAGAGGATGGGATTCCCAAGTGGATTGCGCTGAGGGATGTCATGTATATAAAATCCGTGGATAAAATGCTGGAGGTAATGACTAAGGACAATAAGCGCATCCGGATACGGGAAAACCTTCATGATCTTGGGGAAAGATACGCGGAATATTCCTTGTGCCAGTGTCATAAATCCCATGTTGTAAACTTAAGTTATGTGGTCCGCTATCTGGATCACTGCCTGTTTATGGAAAACGGTGCAGAGATTCCTGTGGGCAGACGGTACGTGGAAAAAATTAAAAAAGCCTGGGCGGATTACGATATGGAGGTGTAATAAATGTCCACGATGATCTTCCTGATCTCCTCTGCTTTTCAGACATATGAGGTTTATCTGCTCATGCAGTGTTTTCTTAAAAAATGCCGGCTTGGAGGGAAAGGAGTACTGTGTTCCTATGCAGGGCTGTATCTTATGCTGACACTTCCTGATCTGGTTCTTGGTATACCTATGGTAAATCTGATCTTTTCTTTTGGCAGTGAGCTGCTTATCACTATGCTTTATAAAGAGAGCTGGAAAAAAAGGATCTTATCAGGGGTTTTTGTTTTTGTGGTTTTTACACTGGCAGAGTGCGTTGTGGCGCTTCTATCGGGCTATATGGATCTGGATCTTTTTTCATCCTCGGAGTATTTTTCAGCATTCGGAACAATCTGCCTTCCGGTGGTGATGTATGTGATCGTACTTTTTATCCGGAATCTTAAAAATATCCAGGAGGGGGAGGATGTACCAGTTTCCTATTGGATCATTTCTGTGGCACTGCCAATTTCATCAGTCTATCTTTTTCTCTTATTTTACCAGCAGCCGAGGCTAAGGCTCCAGTTAGTGGGAGCCTGTGCGGCTGTACTCTTTGCTATCAACATCTTTGTCATTTACCTGTATGACAGACAGATTCACAGCTTCCGGCTGCAGGCGGAAAAGGATACGCTGGAACTTCAGAACCAGTATCAGAAAAATCAGCTGGAGCTGATGAATCAGGTAGTGGAGCAGATAAGGGAACAAAGACATGATTTTATCAGGCATATTTCCATGATCTCCTATATGAATGAGCAGCATGAGACGGAACGCCTTGCTGCCTATCTGGGAGAGATCCAGGAAAATATCCTGCAGGGTCAGAAATATGCGGATACAGGAAATCCTGTGCTGGATGGAATATTGAACTATAAGCTCCAGGAGGCAGTGGCTGCCGATATAACAGTGGATATGAAGCTCAAGGTTCCGGAGGAGCTGGAGCTGTCGGTCTATGATATGAACCTGATCCTGGCAAATCTGATGGATAACAGCATGGAGGCAGTCCGTGATATCGGGGACAAGAGGATTGAGCTCGGTGTCCGCTACAAAAGTAAGGGGGAACGGATATTTATCTGGATCAGAAATCCATATGAGGGGAAGAGGGAGGGAACCGGAGAAAATTTCCGCACCACGAAAGAAGATAAAAGCTGTCACGGTTATGGCTTGCGGAAGGTGGGAAAGATCGTTAAAAAGTACAAAGGGACCATGGAGATCAATACAAAAAACGAAATTTTTGAAGTGAAAATATGCCTTTTTCTGTAGGCGTTAGTGTCGTTTGTCGCAAGTTTATGTCGTTCACGCCAAAACGCCCAAAACCGCGAAAAGATGTGATATAATTAGCTTATATCACATCTTTTTTAGGAGGAAAGACATATGAAAAACGCAAAGAAAAAGTTGGCAGTAAAGGTGGCAGGACTTTCGATGAAAGTCACCTCAGGGGCAGTGAATTCTGCTTGTCAGTTGTTGATGCATCAGCCGGAACTGCCGAAAGGGGCAGAGCGGCTCCGCAGGAGATAGGCGGTGCTGGAAAAGTTTGCCGGATGGCTGGTGGGCTGGATGCTTGCCAGCCAGGCATTTCCCAAAGAAGATGCGCCGCTGGTATCCTTCGGTATCCTTCAGGGGCTCCGAACTATGATAGAGATCATCCTTATGCTGCTTACAGGGCTGTTTATGAATCTGCTCTGGCAGGGAGCCTTGATCCTTATATCATTTATGCCCCTTCGTATCTATGCCGGCGGCTACCATGCCAGGACACCGATGCAGTGTGCAGTTAAGACCTGGCTTTTATTTTTTGGAATTTTACTTTTGTATAGATTTGCTCCTG
>CAMTDY010000025.1 GCA_947070915.1 uncultured Roseburia sp. | reverse complement strand
CCTGAACCGTATTGAATTTGTTGTCACTTATGCCTGCACGGGCAGATGTAAACACTGTTCAGAGGGAGAACATAAACGCCAGGGAGAATATATTGACGGGGAGGCAGCGGCAGAGGCAGTCTATAAAACAGCTGAAAAATACAAGATGGATTCGCTTATGGCTTTTGGCGGAGAACCTTTATTATATCCAGATGTGGTCTGTAACATACATAAGGCGGGCAAAAAGGCAGGTATTCCCAAAAGGCAGCTGATCACTAATGGGTTTTTCTGCAAAGAAAATGAGAAGATAAGAAAAGTTGCAGAACAGCTTGCGTGGAGCGGGGTGAATGCGGTTCTTTTGTCAGTGGATGCCTTTCATCAGGAAACCATTCCGTTGGATACCGTGAAGATATTTGCGGAAGCAGTGAAAGAGGCAGGGATTCCGGTCCGTACCCATCCAGCCTGGCTGGGAGACCAGGAGGCAGAGAATAAGTACAATAGAAAGACCAAGGAAATCCTCGATGGATTTAGCCGGATGGGAATCGGGCCTTCAGAGGGAAATATAATCTTTCCAAGTGGAAATGCCCTTACATACCTAAAGGAATATTTTGATCCATCGGCTCTGCCAGTCAATCCTTATATAGAAAAAGAAGATGATATACGCAGCATATGCCTCGAACCGGATGGGACTGTACTTGGTGGAAATATATATCATTCAGATATTATAGAGATCCTTGAAGGATATGCACCTTGAAGGGATAACGGAATAAAAGAGAGATCGATAAACCAGTTGAAAGAGGAAGGATATTTACAAAGTGATGGATGCAAAGATTAATTTGGAAAAATGGTTTAGGAAGGCAGCGAAGGAATGCAGTCTTGGGGAAGCAGCAGGACCGCCCCAGAGTGTACCTGGCGGCTACCTCCATAAAATGTACAGGCTGAAGACGACAAAAGGGATTTATGCGGTAAAACTGTTGAATCCTGTGATCATGGAGCGCCCGGATGCGTTGGATAGTTATAATCGGGCGGAAAAGCTGGAATGTATATTATATGAAAATAAAATACCTGTCCTGCCGGCTCTGGAGATCAAGGGAAAGAAGCAGCAGGGAATTAAGCCCAAACAGAGAGTTATTGTACCACGCCAGTGAGGAATATAATGCCGCGATGAAAGGCGCTCCACAGATCACCTGTATCAGTGATGGCGATATGGACAGTAAAAATGTGCTGTGGGAGGGGACAGAGCCTGTGATTATTGACCTGGAGTCCCTGGATTATGGCAACCCATATCTGGAAATGTTCCGGCTGGCTCTGAGCTGGGCAGGTGATGTGGTGTGCGACCTGAATTTCGACAGATTTCATGCTTTTATTGAAGCATACCGGTTGGAGTATGGAAAATTATCAGCTGATTGGCGGGTGCTCTCCGGCATCGGCTATAGCTGGCTTGACTGGCTTGATTACAATGTACGGCGTGCACTGCTTTTGGAATGCAGCAGTCCGCAGGAACGAAAAATGGGGATCGAACAGGTTCATGAAACAATTCACAGGATCGTTTATTATCATTCTGTCCAGGAGGAGATCATAGTACAGATGAGTTCTTTGTATAGTTGAATAAAAAGAACGAATGTTTTTTGTGCAAAACTAACAAAACAGTGCCTGGAGTTTGCCATTAATTGCATAATATGTCAAAAAAATGACGGAATCGGTCATTGTACAACGCTTTTCTGTGTATTATACTTAGCTCATAAAAAATATTTATCAAAAAAGGAGGCATTTTTTTTATGGGGTTACAAGTTAAGAAAGCAGCAAGAGCGATACTGGCAGGGGTTCTGTTAGTTGCTATGGTGATCGGGGTATTTCCGATCCAGGCGCCAGAGGCAAAGGCAGCTAGTGATGCGGTGGTCAACCTGAATACGAAGTATCAGGAGATAAGAGGATTTGGTGGTATGAATCACCCGTCATGGATCGGAGACCTGACAGCGTCCCAAAGAGAGACAGCATTTGGAAATGGTGACAATCAGCTGGGATTTTCCGTTCTTAGAATCTGGATTGATTCTGACAGCCGGAACTGGTACAAAGAAGTTGCGACTGCGAAAGCTGCTATAGCAAAAGGTGCTATTGTTTTTGCAACTCCGTGGAATCCGCCAAGCGAATTGACAGAGACCTTCAATCGTTATGGGGATACCAAAGCGAAACGTCTGAAACATGACAAATATGCTCAGTATGCACAGCATCTGAATAATTTTGTCACATTTATGAAAAACAATGGAGTAAACCTGTATGCCATTTCTATGGCAAACGAGCCGGATTACGGACATGAGTGGACATGGTGGACACCAACTGAGATTCTTAATTTCCTGAAGTATTATGCAGGATCCATCAACTGCCGTCTTATTGCACCAGAGTCTTTCTCTTACAACAAGACGATGTCAGATCCTATTCTGAATGATTCTCAGGCGCTTGCCAACGTGGACATTATGGGAACTCATCTGTATGGAACCCAGTACAAAGATTTTGTATATCCTCTGTTCCAGCAGAAGGGTGCCGGCAAAGAGCTTTGGATGACTGAGGTATATTATCCGAACAGCGATAATAATTCCGCAGACAGATGGCCGGAGGCACTGGGGGTTTCAGACCATATACATAATGCGATGATCAATAATCTTCAGACTTATGTATGGTGGTATATCCGTAGAAGCTATAGTCCGATGAGAGAGAACGGAACCATCAGTAAACGTGGTTACTGTATGGCACAGTATTCAAAATTCATCCGTCCTGGCTACAGGAGAGTACAGGCGACAGAGAACCCGAATAACGGTGTGTATGTATCTGCTTATACGGGAGATGGAAAAGCAGTTATCGTGGCAGTAAACAAAGGATCATCTAATATTTCCCAGAAATTTGCTGTAAACGGGCAGAACATCTCCAATGTAGACCGTTACCGTACAACAGGAAGCGAGAATCTGGCTAAGACATCCAACCTTGCCCTTGACGGCAATGGATTCTGGGCATATCTGCCAGCTAACAGTGTATCGACATTTGTCTGCACATTAAAGGCAAATACTCCTTCTACGGGTGGAAGTACGGTTGGTACAACCCTTCCAAACGGATGGTACTGCATTAAGAATCCGGCATCTGGAAAATACCTTCAGGTAGAAGGAAATGTTGGAGCTGCGGGACAGAATGTACAGGCTGGGGCAAAGACTGGTTCCAGAGGAGAAAAATGGTATCTGACAAAGCTGGATAATGGTTACTTTACACTTACCAGCGCCCTGGGTGATTTTATGCTTGATGTAAGTGGTGCAGGTACTGCGGATAATACGAATATCAATATTTATCATGCATACAAAGGAGAGGCACAGCAGTTCAAACTTAAGGCAACTTCAGTAGCTGGCCGGTATGGAATTATGACCAAAGTTACCAATGATAAGAGTGGTCTTCATCTGAGAGTGTCGGATAATACCAATGTAGTGCAGAATGGATATTGGGAGGGCACGAATCAGGTTTGGACATTTGAGCCGACGAACTAATAAATCAGATTTTGTATGCGTTTTCAGAGACGCAGATTGATACAAATAAAAGAAGGTGTCCCCAGAACCATAATATGGCTTTGGGGATACCTTTTTGGCATCAAGTATTTCAGTTATCGTTTTTATCCAGATACCGATGGCTGCTCCGGTATTCCGTGGGGGTAACCCCTACGGCATGTTTGAAGGAATGGGAGAAGGCTTGTCCGTCACTGAAGCCCATGCTTAATGCGATGGAAAGGATGCTCCGTTCGGTATTACACAGCTCTTCCTTGGCGCACTCCATGGTCTGGTCGATCAGATATTGTTTTAATGAAACACCTTCTTTTTTTCGGAAAACAGTGGAGAGATATTTGGGATGGTATCCAAAATGTTCTGCCAGATCCTTTACTTTTACCCGGTAGGCGCGGCTCCATTTGATATAGGTAACAATATTCCGATGCAGTTTGTCCTCGGCTGAGGCAGAGATGGGACTTTCGGATGAAACCTGGTTATACAATTCAAGCAGGATATTGGTGGCAAAAAAATTTGTCGTACGTTGGTTTTCATAGGTAACATAAATATCATTTAATTGTGTAAAAAGGACATGAAAGCGTCCCAGGTTTTTGATGGTTCCCCGGCAGGGAAGGGAGATGATCTGTTCCTTTGGCACATTCATAAAGGGGCAGTCAAAATGGACCCAGTAAAAGGAGCATTGGGAAGGTTTGTAGCCATATTGGAAACCTGGTTTCATGATCAGATATTCACCGGTGGATACCACGTATTTTTCAACTTCATCAGCAATATACAAAGTTCCTTTTACCATAAGGATAAGCTGGAATTCTTCCAGATTTCTTGACATGTGTACCCACTCTCTGGAGGGGGATTCAAAAAGTCCATAAAATTTGTAACGGATCTGTGCGGATAGTGATATTTTCAATTCTTCCATGGTGCTGCCCCTTTCTGCTCAATAACCTTTTTACCCTGACACTATTTTACCATAAAATAACGGAATTGGAAGATTGGGATGAATAAAATTTTTTATGATCTTACCTTTTGACACGTCATATTACCTTTTGATATTTACATCATTCATCTTTTATGGCATAGTAGATATTAACAAATACCAAAATACTAGGAGGTAGGTATGATGCAGAAAAATAGGCGAAGCCTGATCAACCGGGGAATGGCAATTTTGCTCAGCGGTGCCTTGGTCTTTGGGTGCATAACTCCGACGGGGGGCTCTGTTTCAAAGGCGGAAAGTAAGGATGAGAATAAAACAGCACTTAGTCAGGACGTAAGTGCCCTGAAATTCAGATCAGAACAGGTCACATCCAATCTTACGCTGCCGGAACAGGGAGCGAACGGAAGCAGCATTTCCTGGACATCTTCCCAGGAGGATGCTATTTCTACAGATGGAACAGTGACAAGACCGGCGGCGGGTCAGCCGGATGCACAGGTGACATTGGAGGCAACGGTTTCTATGGGCGATTTGCAATATAAGAAAAAGTTTGATCTAAAAGTGCTGGCAGAGAGTTCCGTGCAGGATCTTTCTCAGTTTAACCTGGATGAGGTGGAGATCACAGACAGCTATTATCTGGCAGCACAGCAGTCGGACATCGAATTTTTGAAAAAGTTCGATAACGACCGTCTGCTGTCCCGTTTCCGTGAGACGGCAGGTGTTGAGACAAAAGGCATAAAACCTTATAAAGGCTGGGAAGACAGCCTTCTTGGCGGTCATAGTTTTGGACATTATCTTACTGCAACAGCCCAGGCGATCCGGGCTACGGGAGACGAGGAATTGAGAGAGAAGTCAGCGGCGCTGATCTCCGGTCTGAAGGAGTGTCAGGATACACTCGGTACGGGATTTATCTTCGGTGCCCAGATCAAGGATCCCCAGAATGTGGAAAGACAGTTTGATGTAATCGAGGGAAAAATTAAGAATGGTGATGATAAGGAAGAAAATAAGAAAAACGAGACCTGGGTGCCCTGGTATAATATGCACAAGATGCTGACGGGGCTGGTGGATACATACAAATACACGGGAAATGAAGAGGCTCTGGAAGTTGCCAAAGGTCTTGGCGACTGGATCTATAACCGTGCCAGCAAGTGGAGTAAATCTACAAACAACCAGGTTTTATGGACAGAGTATGGCGGCATGAACGATTGTCTGTATGAGCTGTATTATTATACAGGGGATGAGAGATATCTGGAGAGCGCCCATAAGTTTGACCAGACAGACCTCTTTGAAGATGTTACATCCGGAACAGCCAATAAACTGAATAAAAAGCATGCCAACACCACGATCCCCAAGTTTGTGGGAGCCTTAAAGCGTTATTCTGTGCTGAAGGCAAAAGACGAGCTGGGTGAGGGAGATGAAGAGTACCTGGAATGGGCTGAAAAATTCTTTGACCTGGCAGTAGATAAATATGCTTATATCACAGGCGGCGTCAGCGTAATGGAGCACTTCAATGAGGAGGATAAGCTGGATGGCACCCGTAACTCGACAAACTGTGAGAGCTGCTGTGCCCATAACATGTTGAAATTAGCACGAGAACTGTATAAGCTTACCGGGGAGAAGAAATACTCGGATTACTATGAGACCACACTCCGCAATTCCATCATGGGTGCGGTAAAAGCAGATGATGGAGCAGCGGCAGCTTATTTCATTCCTATGGCAACAGGATTCTTTAAGACATTTGGAAAATCGGATCCTGCAGAAAACATGTTCTGGTGCTGTACTGGAAGCGGTATGGAAAACTTTACAAAACTGGGAGACAGCATTTACTTCCATAACGATTCGACACTGGTTGTAAACCAGTATGTGGCTTCTAAAGTGATGTGGAGTGGGAAAAACCTTGAAATCACACAAAATTCTGATGTTACAAATTCTGAGGAAGCCTCCTTCAAAATGCATCTTTTAAATGGTGCCTCTTCTTCCAATGCGGCCATTGCCCTGCGGGTTCCTGACTGGACCAGTGATAAGGTGACGGTAAAAGTGAATGGGGAAGTGTTAAACGATGCGGTCAGTTCCAATGGTTATATAACCATCACCAGGGACTGGAAAGAAAATGACGAGATTTCCATCAAGTATCCCATGGAAGTAAAGGCGGTAGGGCTTCCGGATAACCATACGGTCTTTGGATTTAAATACGGTCCCACGGTTCTGGCAGCCAGACTGGGAACGGAGAAGATGGATAAGACTACATGGGCTGGCAGGGATTTGACAGCTCCCTACTACAAAGTGGTAGGATCCGAGTCTCAGGATGCTATAAATAAGTATGGTAATGAAGGGGCAGCGGCTTCACCAGTTCTGGGAAATGAGACACTGACCATTCAGGAAATGCTGACGATGGATGAATTTATTGCAGACATCAATACTTATCTTGTCCGGGATACATCTGCGGATACCCTTACCTTTAAATTAACAGGTACGGATGCGGAAGAGCTCTTTGGAGAGACGCTGACCTTTGTTCCTTTTAATACTTTAAATGATGAGAGATATGGAATTTACTGGTATTTCAAGAGCCCCTTTGAGGCGGCTGACGAGGGGGCAATCCTGGAGAATAAAGAAAAGGGAAGACTGAGCGCCAGCATCATTGATTCCACCCAGCCGGGTTACGGACAATATGAAAAAGATGATATTCATCAGCTGACAGAGAATAATTCGGAAGCCGGAACCATCGATGGCGGAGGAAGCACACGTCTTGCCAAAGCGGGCGGGTTCTTCGCGTACAATATGATCGTAAATCAGGAAAAGACGAATTTTGTCCGCTGTCAGTTTGCCAAAGAAGATAATGGCAAGACCATTAAGATCTCAGTGGGAGATTCCGTGATCGCAGAAAAGACATTGAACTACACAGGGGAAGAGGCATTTTGTACGGAGATGTTTGAGATTCCTGCCGATGTTCTTGAGAAGAGCGTAAAGACCATTCAGGTAGAGGGTAAGGATTATACGGTAGTTGTCCTGAAGTTTGAGAGTGGTTCTGCTACAGATGACAGCGCCCGCCTGGTAGGTGGTCTGTCTACCACGATCAATTATAATAATAATGCTTCCCTGAATGCCGTTACATGCAACAATGGAACCGTGGCTCAGAGCGGAGAAGAATTTACGGTGACACTGCCGGCGAATACAGAGAGTACGAAACTTAAATTTGATATTGCAGACAGATACGGGCTTGTCTATGTCAATGATGAGCTGATCAATGACGCTAAAGCCCAGGTATATACTTTGACAGCGGATACAACGACGCTATCCTTAAAGGTATATGCGGAAGATCATGAGACGGTAAAGAATTATAGCGTTAAGATTCAGCGGGAGGCGCAAGCACCATCGGTACAGACACCGGCGCCACAGGGACCAGCCGGCAATACGCCTGCTACGAACCCGCCGGGTGGCAATACGCCGGCCACTGTGCCTCCGACAGCCACTCCTCCAACGGTGAAGAAGAAAAAAGCTTCCATCAAGATCACTGCAAAGAAGACGGTTAAAAAAGGCAAGAGCATTACATTGACAGCAAAGCTCACCAATGTTTCTGGAAAAGTGAAATGGTCAGTCAATAAGAAAAAGCTGGCTAAGATCACAAGCAAAGGCAGTAAGAAAGCCAAACTGAAAGCCTTGAAAAAAGGAAAAGTAAAGGTGACAGCTAAGGTTAAAAAGGTAAAGAAAACCATTACGATCAAGATAAAATAAACGCATAAGCACGAACTCCAGATCAATTAATATTTGCAACAAAGTCCCCAGGTATCCTGGTTTCAGGAGACCTGGGGACTGCGTTCGCCTGCAATTTGTTCGTTGTTTTTAAAGTTCGTGCCGAACCGTTCGTGGAAGGGGGAATTTGTGAGAATTACTGAATCAAACTGATGGATCATATCCAGGCACATCCCCAGGGTGTTATGATAAATTTTATCCAGAATACGGTTTGTTTCTTTTGCATTTCCCTTGGGCACCAGATCCATCATATGCCCTTCCAGTTTTTTATAGTGACAGGACAGGAACATGCCGAGACGGATAAATAAACGGCGGAAGGTTCTTCCCGTGGTAAAAAACCATTTGATAAAGGACATGGACCGCAGGGATTTTTTGATCTTCTCCCTGGAGAGTTCAAAAAAGCCATAGATTCCGTGGATCGCGTCCAGCGTGTCTTTATCCCAGGTGATATGTTTCCAGGCGGGGTAGAGAAGCGGGTTTCTGCCATCTTTCTTCATCAGATACCGGTCAAATTCTATTTCCATCACGAGATGATTATAACCAGGTTCTTCCGCTTTTTTATTGACATAGGTATGGCTTTCGCTGTCCAGCATAAAGTGGCAGATAAAGCCGAGGAGATAGGCGTATTCCCCGCAGTCTTTTCCTTTTTTACGGATCACCGGGCGCACTCTTTCCAGAAAGTCACAAAAGGGCTGGCTGTGTTGGGAGCGTCCGAGTTTGTTGGGGCCGCATTTGATAAAGGGACGGTAGAAAAACAAAAAGTCGGGTCCCTGGAGTCCGGCATTGAAAGCTTTTGGGTATTTTCGGATAATTTGCTTAAGATCCTCTGGAAGGTTTTTGTAAATTTCCTTCCCAAAGGAATGGTGAGCGTATAGTGATGGCATAAAATCCCTCCAATTTTTCTGTTCAATCTTATATGAATGTAGTATACTATATTCTGTGAAAGTTATGCAAGGGATCAGAAAGGGGAAAAAATGATATTTGAATCAAATCAAAATATAAGATATATTGACGCAGAGCCGGCGCCGTATCTGCAGTTTCCGCTGTTTGATGGATATCCAGTGGTACATGGTTTTTCCACCAGACTGGGCGGAGTGAGCCGTGGTGACTGTGCTTCGATGAATTTAAGCTTTACCAGAGGAGACCGGCCGGAGGATGTGAAGAGGAATCATTGCCTGCTGGCGGAGGCGCTGGGATATGAGCCGGAACAGCTGGTGCTGACAGATCAGGTACACCGGACGGAGATCCTCCGGGTGGGGAAGGCGGATACCGGGGAGGTATTTAAGGACAGCCGCCACATCCGGGAGACCGACGGTCTGGTGACGGATGAGCCAGGAGTGATGCTGATGACTTTTTTTGCCGACTGTGTACCGCTGATCTTTTATGATCCGGTGAGACATGCGGTGGGAAATGCCCACTCCGGATGGCGTGGTACGGTTTTGCGGATGGGGGAGAAGATGGTGGAGCGGATGAAGCTGGAATTTGGCTCCCGGGCGGAAGATCTGCTGGCGGTGATCGGACCCTCGATCTGCCAGGACTGTTATGAGGTCAGCGAAGATGTGATCGCGGAGTTTCAAAAGGTCTTTGACAAAAGAGACTGGAATCAGATTTACGAGGAAAAACGAGATGGCCATTATCAGCTGGACCTCTGGCATGCCAATGAGATCATTCTTAGGGAGTCGGGCGTGAAGCCGGAGCATATCGCCATCAGCGGACTATGTACCAATGAACATCCAGAGCTTTTGTTTTCCCACCGGTATACAAAGGGAAAGAGGGGAAACCTGGCGGCGGTGATCGGGTTGAAGGAACTGGATTGAAACTGCAGTCACGATACGGGAGAGGTGAGATCAGGGATGAATCATAGAAATTACCAGAAAGAATTGGATCGATTACTGGAACAGATTGTAAAAGAAGATCAAAAGAAGACGTTATTTCTGCACTGCTGCTGTGCTCCCTGCAGCAGTTATGTGCTGGAGTACCTCTCTGCTTATTTTGACATCCTCCTTTATTTTTATAATCCGAACATCACCGAGCCGGAAGAGTACAAAAAAAGAAAGGCAGAATTGATCCGTCTTGTGGAGGAGAACCAATATCCCCATTCGGTGCAGCTGCTGGATGGGGATTACGATAACCAGCTGTTTTTTGAGATGGCAGAAGGGCTTGAGAAGGAGCCGGAGTGTGGCAGACGTTGTTTCCGATGCTATGATATGCGGCTCCGAAAGACTGCTGAGATGGCAGTAAAAGAAGGGGCCGATTATTTCTGTACTACCTTATCCATCAGTCCCCATAAAAACGCAGACAAGCTGATGGAGATCGGGGAAACGCTGGCGGAAGAATATGGCATTGCCTATCTGCCGTCGGATTTTAAGAAGAAAAACGGGTACAAGAGAAGCATCGAGCTCTCCAGGGAATATCATTTATACCGGCAGAATTACTGTGGATGTGTGTATTCAAAAGAGGCGGCACAGGGACGGGAGGAATGCAAATGAGGAAAAAAACGAGAAGAAACCGCACCAAGTTGTGTGTGATGGCATTGGCATGTCTGATTTTGATGACATGTACCGGCTGTGACAGAACACCCGTTTCAGAGAAGGAGACAGCGGAGATTTTTGCCATGGATACCATTATGGATCTGACGGTGTACGGAGGATCGGCATCGGAACTGCTGACAGAGGCCAGACAGCTGGTTCAAAAATATGAGGGGCTTTTTTCCGTCAATACCAGGACCAGTGATGTGGCGAAATTAAACCAGTCGTCGGGCAGAGCGGTACAGGTGTCTCCGGAAACCTATGAGCTGATCCAGAAAAGCATCGAGATATCAAAAAAGACGGAAGGGCTCTTTGACATTTCCATCTATCCCCTGGTGCGGGCCTGGGGATTTACGAAGGGGGAGTACCGGGTGCCGGAGCCGGAGGAGCTTGGGGGGCTGCTGCAAAAGGTAGATGCTTCTAAGATTCAGCTGGGACCGGACAATAGGGTGACGCTTCCGGAGGGAATGGAGATCGATCTCGGTGGCATCGCCAAAGGATATCTCTCCCAGAAACTGACAGAACTATTCCGGGATGGCGGCGCCCAGGCGGCAGTGGTATCCCTGGGAGGAAACGTACAGACTTTCGGGAAAAAACCGGACGGGACGCCCTTTATGGTGGGCATTACCGATCCTTCCGATGGAACCAGCCTGCTGGGGACGATACAGGTCGGGGAAAAGGCAGTGATCACCTCCGGTTCTTATCAGAGATACTTTGAAAAAGATGGAAAAGTATATCATCATATTATAGATAAGAGGACCGGAGCTCCGGCACAGAGCGATCTTACGAGCGTTACGGTCGTCGGGGAAGACGGTGCCACAGCGGACAGCCTTGCCACTGCCCTGTTTGTGATGGGGAAAGAGAGAGCGGTTCAATACGCTGCCTCCCATCCGGAGATCCAGCTGGTGCTGGTGGATACGGAATCCGGCATCTGGACTTCGGAAGGGTTAGAAATGGAGGAAAATAGTGAATCATAAAATAAGAGAAAAATTGATCGGAGACAGGCCTTTTTACCGTCGCCTCTTTGGCATTGCCGTCCCTATGATGATCCAGATGGGGATCACAAATTTTGCCAGTATGCTGGACAATATCATGGTGGGACAGGTGGGAACGGAGCAGATGACGGGAGTTGCCATCGCCAATCAGTTAATTTTTGTATACAATCTTCTGGTATTTGGCGCAGTCTCTGGACCGGGCATTTTTACTGCGCAGTTTTTTGGCCAGAGAAACGATGAGGGAGTGCGTTATACGGTGAGATTTAAACTGATCTGCTGTGCAGTGATCACTATAGCCGGGCTTCTGGTTATGGGAACGTTTGGAAACTCACTGATCCAGCTCTATCTGCACCAGGAGGGGAGCGTGGGAAGTGTCGTCAACACGTTAGGATACGGACTGGATTATCTGCACATTGTGATGGCCTCATTTATTCCTTTTGCCGTGGTACAGGTGTATGCTGGAACGCTGAAGGAGACAGGGCAGACGCTGGTGCCGATGAAGGCGGGGCTGGTGTCCGTGTTGGTAAACCTGATCTTAAACTATATCCTGATCTATGGTAAATTCGGGGCGCCTGCCCTGGGCGCCAGTGGCGCCGCCATTGGTACCGTGGCTGCCAGACTGGTGGAGATGATGATCATTCTGGTCTGGACCCATCGAAACCACGAGAAGAATACCTTTATCCGGGGGCTTTACCAGAGTCTCTATATCCCGGCTGAGCTGGTCAAGAAAATTCTGATGCGAGGTACGCCTCTGCTGCTGAATGAGGGATTCTGGGCAGCGGGGATGGCTATGCTTATGCAGTGCTATTCGGTGCGCGGGCTGGAAGTCGTCGCCGCCATGAACATTTCCAATACACTGAACAATCTTTTTAATGTCGTATTTCTTTCCATCGGAAATAGTGTGGCGATCATCGTCGGGCAGCTTCTGGGTGCCGGAAAGATGGAGGAGGCGAAAAGGAGCGCTTACCGGATCATCTTCTGTTCCACAGGGATCTGTGTGGGGGTGGCGATGCTTCTGGCAGGTGCGGCGTTTATTTTTCCAAAGGTATATGAAACCTCTGAGAGTATACGGCATCTTGCCACCAGATTTATCCTTACGCTGGCGGTGTATATGCCGGTGAATGCCTTTTTGCACGCTGCTTATTTTACGATCCGTTCTGGCGGGAAGACCATTATCACCTTTTTGTTTGACAGTGGATTTATCTGGGCGGTGTCGATCCCGCTTGCCTGGTGCTTATCCAGGTATACCGGTCTGCCTGTCGTTCCCCTTTATTTTGTATGCTGCGGAGTGGACGTCGTAAAAGCAGCGGTAGGATTTGTGCTTCTGGTCCGGGGAATGTGGCTAAATAATCTGGTTTCGGAATAACGTCGTAGAAGATAAATGTATTTTTAATCTGATTTTAATCTTTTGCCAATTATCTTTTAATTCTGAAACGTTATGATATACTTATCAAGCAAAATCAAATAGAGAGCCACATCGGAAAGATGTGGAGAAAGGCGGGATCCGATGGATGAATTAGAAAAAGTCGAGCGGTTAAGAAAAAAGGCAGATGTGAGCTACGAGGAGGCGAAACAGGCGCTGGAGGAGTGCGGCTGGGATCTTCTGGACGCCATTGTGCTTCTGGAAAAGCAGGGAAAGGTAAAGCAACCCAAAAACACCAGCTATACGACACAGTATGAGGAGCCGGAAAAGATCGAGGAGGCGGCAAGCTCCACCCAGAAGAACCGTGGGGGGTTTAGTGAAACCTTGAACAGTTTTTTCAGCTGGTGTGGAAGTATGATCCAGAAGGGAAATGAGACGCTGTTTAAAGTGGAGCGCGGCGGCAAGACGATCATCAGCGTTCCGGTGACGGTATTTGTTATTATACTTATCATTGCATTCTGGTGTGTCTTTGTGGTTATGCTGGTGGGACTATTCTGTGGCTGCCACTATTCATTTGAGGGGATCGATAAGGTGGAAGTGGATGTGAATAAGGCGATGGACAGCGCCTCCAATGCCGCAGAAAAGATCAAAAAGGAGTTTACAGATGGCGGAGAGGATACTGATCGTTGAGGACGAGGAAAAAATTGCAAGATTTATTGAACTGGAATTGAAACACGAAGGCTACGAGGTGGGTAAATGTGCCAATGGAAGGGAAGGACTGGCAGAGGCAGAACAGGGAAACTACGATTTGATGCTTCTGGACATAATGCTTCCGGAGCTCAATGGCTTTGAGGTGCTGCGGAGGCTCCGCAGGACGTCTGCCCTGCCGGTGATCCTTCTGACCGCCAGGGATGCCGTTATGGATAAGGTGGCAGGGCTGGACGGAGGCGCTGACGATTATATCACCAAACCCTTTGCTATCGAGGAACTTCTGGCGAGGATCCGTCTTGTCCTGAAAAAGGCGGCGGTGGCGGCACCAGCAGCCGGGGCGGCAGAGAAGAAGGGCCTGGCTTTCGGGGAACTGACAATGGATACGCAGCGGTATGAGGTGAGAGTGGCGGGCCAGCAGGTGGAACTGACTAACCGGGAGTTTGAGCTGTTAAAGATCCTGCTGGAGAATAAAAATATTGTTATGACCAGAGAAGTGCTTCTGAACCGGGTATGCGGTTATGATTATATGGGGGAGACCAATATGATCGACGTCTACATCCGGTATCTCAGAAGCAAGATCGACGAGCGTTTTGGGATCCGGATGATACAGACGGTGCGGGGAGTGGGATATGTGATCCGGGAGGAGAGACCAGAAGATGAGTAGGGAGAAAAAAGAGAGGAACAGAATGTCCTCCATCGCCAGGAGGATCAACGGAAAGATTGTCTGGAAGCAGTTTTCATCCTATTTCTGGATGGATCTGGGGATGTTTTTACTGGCTTCTGCCGCCTGGTGTGTATCGGTGGAGCTCAACCAGGTGGGTGATCTTGAGTGGAGGGGGGTCAGCCGCTGGTTTGAAAAAGGACCTCCGACAGGAGTTATTTACTATGTCGTGGACTGGGGGCAGGGCAGGGTGCTGAAGGCAGATATGAATATGTTTCTTTATTCTGCAGCAGTTTGCCTGTGTATTGCCGGAACCGTACAGATCCTGTCACTGCTTTTTCAGATGATGGGCGGGGCGAAAAAAATCCGGTATCAGCTCCACCCACTGAATGAGATGGCTAAAAAAGCAGAGGAATTGAGCAGCATCGCCTTTGATGAGAGCAAATTCCACCTTCTGGAAAATGCCATTTCCAATGTGGATCCAGAAGATGGCAGGGGGCATCTTCATATCGGGGACAAGGAGCTGCAGGGGCTGGAACAGGCAGTGAATAATCTTATCGACCGCATGAGGGATTCCTACCGCCAGCAGTCCCGTTTTGTGTCGGATGCCTCCCATGAGCTCCGCACACCGATCTCTGTAATCCAGGGATACGCCAATATGCTGGACCGCTGGGGAAAAGAGGATGAGACCGTTCTGGAAGAGGGGATCGGGGCGATCAAACATGAGTCGGAACACATGTCGGCTCTCGTAGAACAGCTATTGTTTCTCGCCCGGTCTGACAGTGGAAAAAACCAGATGATGAAAGAGAAGATGGAGCTGGGGGAACTGGTGAGGGAGGTGTATGAGGAATCCCGGATGATCGATGAAAATCACCGGTACTCCCTAAGTAAGCCGGAAGGGGGCGGCTTTTTCCTTACAGGGGATGCTACGATGCTCAAACAGACCATGCGCATACTGGCGGATAATGCCATGAAGTACAGCAGAGAGGGAGACGAGATCCTGTTTTCTGTGGGAAAGGCAGAGGAGGGGAAAAGCGAGATCTTCTTTTCTGTGCAGGACAGCGGCGAGGGGATGAAAGAGCAGGATGTCGCTCATATATTTGAGCGGTTTTACCGGTCGGACACAGCGCGGAACAGCAGTACAGGAGGTTCCGGCCTGGGGCTTTCCATCGCCAAATGGATCGTGGATAAACACCGGGGGCATTTTGAGATCCTGTCCAGGGAAGGGCTCGGCACAAGGATCACCGTGTGGCTGCCAGTAAAAGAACAATAGGATAAGTGTCGTTCATCGCAAATTCATGTCGTTCACGCCAAAATGCCGAATTTCCGTTGAATTCCAGAAAATGGAATGCTATAATAGACAGGTAAAGACATTCAATTTTTTTGGAAAGGAAGGGAATACAGCATTGAAAAAGCGAAAGAACAGACTTTGGGCGCTGCTATTGATCCTTGGATTTATCATAGGCGAATTTAGTGGTCTGCCATCTGCCCGCGCGGCAGAAACGAAAAAGGTATATCGGGGAGAGGGATATGAGATCACCGTGGAGGAGCAGTCCTCCTGGCAGGATGGTTCGGTGGCAGAGGTGGTTGTGGCAAACACTGGCAGCAGGACCATCCGCAACTGGAAGATCCTGTCATGGTTTTCCGGGGGAACCGTGGTGAATGCATGGAACGTAGAATGGGCGGAAACGGATGAGACAATTACTTTTTCCTGTCAGGAGTTTAACCGCAGCATCGGGCCAGGAGAGAAGATCACCTTTGGCTGCCAGATGGACAGGGGACATCTGGGGGATCTGGACAAGATGAAACTGGTTCAGGGTAAATATCAGGAAAACCAGCCGGAGGAATATTCGGTTTCCTATCGTATCGCGGATCAGTGGGACAGGCATGCTGTCATAGAGGCGGAGATCTATAATCATACGGATCACCTTATCGATGACTGGCAGCTTTCATTTCAATACAACGCGAAGATCACAAATATCTGGAATGCAAAGATCCTTGACAGCCGATCTGGTACATATGAGCTTGCCAATATGGACTACAATGCCAGGATCCCGGCGGGAGAAAAGATAAGCTTTGGTTTTGAGGCAGAATTTCCGGGAGAGGAGATCACATGTCCGGAGGAAAGCCGGATCCAGAGTGCCGGTGATGAAAAAGTGCCAGAAGGCATCACTCCGGCCACTCCCGGGGTAGAGACCGGAGATGAGGAAGATTTTGATCCGGAGACGGACGCCTATGTCTATCATGACATTGAGAACCAGGACTGGAATATGGAGATGATCAATGCCGATTCTGACATTGTAAAGAAAGCGCTGGAGCATCCCAGGGGAGCGGTACGGGTGGCTCTGCTGGATTCCGGCGTGAATTACAGCGACGAAGTCTATGTCAGCGCCAGAAAGAATTTTGTTCCAGGAGAGGATGAGTATTCACCCCTGTACGAGGACGTCAGCGGACATGGGACAGCGGTGGCGGAAGTGCTGGCGTCAAATCCCAAAGGAACACCGGTAAGCGTGGATGAGTATGGGGCAGAGGAAGAACAATACAGCGATTTTGAGACAGAGGACCTGAAATGCGAAGGGGAGGATGATGAGCGTCTGGCAGGTGAGGAGGAAGCCTCTGGATCTTCGCTGTTTCAGGTGCTGGATAGCGGATATGAGTGGAATCAGGGAGTGAATCCCACAGTGGACCTG
The DNA here is from genome assembly GCA_947070915.1 of uncultured Roseburia sp. Lineage (GTDB taxonomy): Bacteria > Bacillota > Clostridia > Lachnospirales > Lachnospiraceae > Eubacterium_F. Next base: position 3,875 of record CAMTDY010000025.1, on the reverse strand, counting down.
ATCTCAGCCAAGGTACTGGATGAGAATAATGAGACGACTGTAGAACAAGTCGTCCAGGCCATCGACTGGGCGATCGAGATGGATTCCGACATCATCAGTATGAGCTTTGGGATGAAGGAGGATTCAGAAAAGCTCCACAGGGCGGTCCGCAGAGCCCACAGAGCTGGTATCCTTCTTGTGGCGGCGGCGGGAAACGATGGGGAGACAGAGTACCCGGCGGCATACAAAGAGGTTATGTCGGTGGGAGCTGTGGACAGCGTTGCCAGGCAGCCGGAGGGGAGCGCCGGCGGGAAGGACGTTGAAGTGGTGGCGCCGGGAGAATTTATCCTGTCCCGGGGCGCCTTTGACAGCATGCAGATCTTTTCGGGGACCAGCATGGCGGTTCCCCATGTGGTGGGACTGGCATCGATACTCTGGCAGAAGGATACTTCCAGAACGGCAGGTTTTATCCGCAGCCTGATCGGCGCCACCGCCAGGGAGTGCGGTACCTCCGGGGAGTACGGCCACGGACTCATCGACTGTGAATATGCTCTGGAGCACTATGATGAATTTGCCGCACGCTACCAGGAAGAGGAAAGCTCTGACGGTCCAGACCTTACCCAGGATGGGATGGAGAACGGGGAGGAGATAGATACCGATGCCGGGGTGAGGAGCCTCTATGGGAGCTGGGGAAAAGATGAACATGAGGCATTTGTGACGAAAAATACAGATACGAATGGGAAGTCTAAGAAAAAGTGGAGCAATTTGAAAAAAGAAGTTAAGATTTTAATAAAAGGTGCAGTTCTGGCGGATTCCAAGAAAAACCCGGACTGCAGGGGGATGCATGCCCACCCCTGGTTCCACGGCTATTATGGGGAAAAGAAGTGGAATAAAAAAACGGAGGAACAGGAAGTAGAGTCCAATTATCTGGCGGGTTATTATTATCTCTACACCTTGGCGGAGGGCATGTACAGCGGGGGAAGGATGAATCTCCAGCGGGATATGGCGGCATCGGTTTTCCAAAACAATGAGGAACTGAAAAATGCTTACGAAGGCATCAACCGTGCCTTTGAAGATCCGGATAAGATCGGAAGCCTGGAATGGGGGAAGATCAGCTCATACTGCCAGGATAAGAAAGCGAAGAAGGAGCGGAGCCTTCTTCTGATGGGAATGGCGCTTCACACCCTGACAGATACCTATGCCCACAGTACCTTCTGCCGGGACAATACTAAGAAAAAGAGTATCAAATGGAGTGCCATCGCCCATAAGAAGACAGACAAAAACACCGGAAAGAAGAGGGCGGATTCCACGAAATACTATGACCGGAGGCATAAGAATGCCAAAAAGGCAGCCAGCGCACTGATGAAGAGGATCAAGGTCAGCGCAGATAAAGGATTTACTGGTTTTAAACCGGGGAAAAGCTGTCTTGCTGTCTATGGGGCACCCTCTTATTATGATATCACGAAACATATAAAGACCACAAAAAGCGGAGACCGTTTTATCCAGATGAAGTACTTTAAGGAAGCCTATGCCATAGGAAGAGCGGATGATTATCCGCAACAGCTTTACGGCTTAAAAGATCTGGATGCCGGAGTGCTGAGGGATGTCAGCGGCAGACTGCAGTGTATCTCCCTAAAGCATGTCTCCCAGAAGACAAAGGGGTTTCAGGTTATAAAAAATATGCCCAGAAAGGGCATTAAGTCTGCGGTACAGGGAAAAATATATTCCAGCAGGACCGGGGAACTTCTGGGGACGGTGCCATCGGAGAAAGGCGGTTTTGAATTCTGTGTCTCGAAGGACAGTGAGCTTCGGTTTACGGTGGCACAAAAGGAGTCCGGAAACCGTTTCTGCTCCATTATTTCCGGGGGCAGGGTATACACAGAGAGCGGCAGGAGTATACCCCGCATCACTTATGGAGAAGAGGAGGAGCAGGAGGAAAATACCCAGGTTATGTGCGGTATTTACCCGTTTGAATACGACCTCAATAAATTGTCTTACCGGGTGGAGCTGACCTGGGAGGATCCGTCGATGGATCTGGATTCCCTCCTGATCGTAGATTTTCCATCGATTCCAGATGATAAAACCGGTTATTATTTTTATATGACCTATTTTGTGGAGAAGACCTTCCGGCCGGAACTGGGTTATGTCTTCCAGAAGGATGACAGGGCGGAGATCGTAAAGGATGTAAAAGATGGGAGCGGACCGGAAGTGACGAAGATCTACGAACTGGAGGAGGGCGGTTATTACAGCTTTTCCGTCCGGAATTATAGTGGGATAAGCCAGGAGCTTTTGTCCCGCTCCGGCGCAAAAGTGAAACTGTATAAAGGAGATGAGAAGACGCCGATGTATACCTGCAGCGTTCCGGAAGGTAAGGGGTATTATTGGGAGGCATTTATTCTATTGGGGGACAGTGGGATCCTCCTTCCCTATAACCGGCTGACCTATGACGTCAGAGGATATGAGGAATAGGAAGGGAGGGGGAACACCATGAAAAACGTCAGGAAAATATTGGTTATCTTTTCTCTCCTGCTTGTGTGTGCCGGCCTGTGGGCCGGCAAGGCACAGGCAAAGATCCACAGAGGGAGCTGGAAGAAAAACATCCGCTGGAGCTACGACACCGGGAAGAAGGAACTGGTGGTGTGGGGACAGGGAGAGATGGCGGAGATTGAGAATACCGATGAGGGAGAGGATGCGCCGGATTGGATCTTTTACGATGAAGCCCGCAGGGTGAAGATCAAAGAAGGAATTACGAAGATCAGCGGCTATACATTTTCTGACTTTCGCAGTATGACCAGCCTGGAGCTGCCGGACACCCTCCGGGAAATCGGGCATGCGGCATTCCGAGACACTCTTAAATTGAAAAAAGTCCGTCTGCCAGCTAGTCTTAAAGTGATGGGAGAAGGCGCCTTTGATGGTTCTGGTCTGAGGGAGGTGAGGATCCCCGGCGGGGTAAAGAAGATAGCGCAGGATTCTTTTTTCTTCTGTGAACATCTGAAAAAGGTGATCCTGGAGGAAGGGGTGGAGGAGACGGGTCCACACCCATTCTGGGGAAGCACAAAGCTGTCTGTGGTAAAGCTGCCCCGCTCCTTACGGCGGATCGGCCCCTCCAGTTTTCTGGACACCGGTCTGCGGAAGGTGACGATACCGGAAAATGTAGAGGAGATCGGGGCAGGAGCGTTTGAAGCAGTGAAGCCAGAGAAGGCGACGCTGAAGCGTGTGGTGATCAGATCGAAGAAGATCCGGAAGTGGGGGAAGGGGATTTTTGACGACGCCCGGCGGGATCTGGTGATCGAGGTGCCAGCCAGCAAAGAAAAGGAGTACCGGAAGGCGCTGAAGAAAAAAGGGCTTCCGAAGTATGTGAAGATTGTTGGCAAAAAAGCGCTGGATTAGAGGAAAGAGGAGGGAGAACATCATGCAAAACATCAGGAAAATACTATGGATCCTGCCTGTCTTTCTCGTGTGTGCCGGTCTGTGGGCCGGCACGGCACAGGCGAAGATCCACAGAGGGAGCTGGAAGAAAAACATCCGCTGGAGCTACGACACCGGGAAGAAGGAACTGGTGGTGTGGGGACAGGGAGAGATGGCGGAGACCGAACATACCGATGAAGATACGATTTCACCAGGATGGGGTTTTTACAAATATGAAGCCCGCAGGGTGAAGATCCAAGAAGGGATTACGAAGATCAGTGACTTTGCATTTTTTGATTTTCAAAATATGACCAGCCTGGAGCTGCCAGACACCCTCCGGGAAATCGGACACAGTGCATTCTGGGAAACCCTAAAATTGAAAAAAGTCCGCCTGCCAGCTAGTCTGGAAGTGATGGGAGAAGGCGCCTTTGATGGTTCTGGTCTGAGGGAGGTGAGGATCCCCGGCGGGGTAAAGAAGATAGCAGAGG
>CAMTDY010000024.1 GCA_947070915.1 uncultured Roseburia sp. | reverse complement strand
TTGCTGGGGCAAAATGATGGGACACATACTTTGCGAGTTTCCCACGTTCACAGGCGGCTCCATGGCTTGTGCCTTCTGAGTAAATCAAAAGAAAAACCATCCCTTCTGCCACGTCGTGGTTTTGATGACCAGATGTACAGAAGGGATAGTTTTTTGTGCAATATTTATTTTCCAGAGAAGTTTATCTTTCTGTTATTTCCTGATCTTGATCCTCTTCACACTGCTCCATGCCCCGTATACTTTCTTTGTCCCTTCCAGACGGTAAGCCCGGACACGGAAATAATAGGTCTTTTTCTTTTTTAGCTTTTTGATCACTGCTTTGTTTTTAGAAACCAGCTTCTGCTTTTTGCCCTTCCACTTCTTAGAGGTGCTGTAACAGATCTGATACCCCTTCACTCCGGCAGTCTTCTTCCAGGAAGCTGTCACAGTGCCCTTCTTCTTTTTGAGTTTCAGGGATGATACTTTCCCGACCGCGGCTTTTGCCGAAACAGCCGAGGTCACGGTACCAGCGTATGACCAGCTTGGGAGGGATGATAGATTTAAATGCATAGCCGGACGGACGGCGTAATCATAGTAAGTGACATGAACGCCATACGTAAAGACAATTCCACCGAAACTCACGCTGGAAGCTTGATAACTAAATTTGCCCGGCGACCGGAGCCACCAACATCCATTCCCCGCATCCTCCCCCACATTCTCCCCGTATTCACTTGTCCATGCCCCCTTCCCTTTCGTAAAGGCAGTATTCTTGGCCCTTCTGCTTTCCGCATTGTCACTCCTGGAAGAAACAAACCCATATTCCACATTCGTCGCCTCGTCGATGGACAGCAGATACACCTTGTCTATCGTATCATTTCCGCCCTCTGTGCCGTGCACTGGATTGGCATTGTTTACTACATTTTCCGTTTTGATCGCAGATTGCTCATCCGCAGAAAATGCATTGTTTAGGAAGTTATTGTCACTGTAGTCCTTCCCATCTTTATTCGCCTCCGCCCCATAGCCGTTCAGCCAGCTGCGCATCGTGCAGGTATTCCAGGTGGCACTTGTTCCTGCCTCATTATATTCCTGGCGGTCCAGACACTTGTCTGCCAGCAAAAACGCATCATCACCTTCCACAGAAAGCACCCGCCACTTGATCGGCTGCTTCGCATCGTTTTTATTGGCTATGCCGTCTCCGTTAGTATCCTCCTGCCAGTAGTTCCCAAACCAGATGCAGTCCCAGATGGTGACGCCATTGGCATCGGTTGTAGGGTTATTCAAGCCATAGCCCGCCGCCTGAACCGGGGCGGATCCGGACAGGGGCAGAATCCCTGCCAGCAGGACGCCAGTAAAAAACAGCGCCAGTGTTCTTTTACTCTTTTTCTTCATGTTATAGTCCTCTCCGAGATATTTTCCTGTTTTTTCCCCACTACTTCCTGATCTTGATCCTCTTCACACTGCTCCATGCCCCATATACTTTCTTTGTCCCTTCCAGACGGTAAGCCCGGACACGGAAATAATAGGTCTTTTTCTTTTTTAGCTTTTTGATCACTGCTTTGTTTTTAGAAACCAGCTTCTGCTTTTTGCCCTTCCACTTCTTAGAGGTGCTGTAACAGATCTGATACCCCTTCACTCCGGCAGTCTTCTTCCAGGAAGCTGTCACAATGCCCTTCTTCTGTTTGAGTTTCAGGGATGATACTTTTCCGGCTGTGGCTTTTACCGAAACAGCCGAGGTCACGGTACCAGCGTATGACCAGCTTGAGAGGGATGATAGATTTAAATGCATAGCCGGCCGGACAGCAATATCAGAGTGAACATAATTGCCATTTGTATTGACATTTCCACTGGTACTCACGACGGAAACAAAATCACTTTCGTAGCCCGGCGACCGGAGCCACCAATATCCATTTCCCGCATCCTCCCCCACATTCTCCCCATATACACTTGTCCATGCCCCCCGCCCTTTCGTAAAGGCAGTATTCTTGGCCCTTCTGCTTTCCGCATATTCATATCTGGAAGAAACAAACCCATATTCCACATTCGTCACCTCGTCAATGGACAGCAGATACACCTTGTCTATCGTATCATTTCCGCCCTCAGTGCCGAACACTGGATTATCATTGTTTACTACATTTACCGTTTTGATCGCGGATTGCTCATCCGCAGAAAATGCATTGTTCAGGAAGTTATCGTCACTGTAGTCCTTCCCATCTTTATTCGCCTCTGCCCCATAGCCATTCAGCCAGCTGCGCATCCTGCAGGTATCCCAGGTGACACTTGTTTCTGTATCACTATACTCCTGGCAGTCCAGGTTTTTATCTGCCAGCAAAAACGCATTATCACCTTCCACAGAAAGCACCCGCCACTTGATCGGCTGTTTCGCATCGTTTTTATTGGCTTTGCCATCCCCGTTAGTGTCCTCCTGCCAGTGGTTTCCAAACCAGAGGCAGTCCCAGGTAGTGACACCATCACTACTTACAGTTGGTTTTTTCAACTCGGTTTTTTTCTCAGATTGTGGCGGTATCTCCTGTACGGATCGGATGATACGTGCCCCCTGGAGGTTTTGCTGTGCAGCCTGGCTTATTTTTTCTTTTTCCATGGGAAAGCCCCCTGCCAGCAGGGCGAATATCAATAGGAGTGACACCTGTCTTCTTTTATGTTTAACTATTTCCATATCACGATTTCTCCCTTTTACAAGTATTACTATACTTTTGCCGCCATGGCTCAGTTTATTTTTTGATCTTGATCCTCTTCACGCTGCTCCATGCCCCGTAGACCTTCTTTGTCCCCTCCAGACGGTAAGCCCGGACACGGAAGTAATAGGTCCTTTTCTTTTTTAACTTTTTGATCACTGCTTTGTTTTTAGAAACCAGCTTCTGCTTTTTGCCCTTCCACTTTTTGGAATCGCTGTAACAGATCTGGTACCCTTTCACTCCAGTAGTTTTCTTCCAGGAAGCTGTCACAGTGCCCTTCTTCTGTTTAAGTTTCAGGGATGATACTTTTCCCAGCGCGGCTTTTACTGGAACAGCTGAGGTCACGGTACCGGCGTATGACCAGCTTGAGAGGGATGATAGATTTAAATGCAAAGCCGGCCGGACAGCACCATACCTGTGGTAGACATTATAACCGGTCGTGAGGACACTTCCAAGAAAAGACACAATGGAAGCGTTACCACTATCGCCACCCGGCGACCGGAGCCACCAATATCCATTCCACGCGTCCTCCGCATATGCGCTTGTCCATGCCCCCTGCCCTTTCGTAAAGGCAGTATTCTTGGCCCTTCTGCTTTCCGCATTGTCGCTCCTGGAAGAAACAAACCCATACTTCACATTCGCCACCTCGTCGATGGACAGCAGATACACCTTGTCCGGCGTATCATTTCCGCCCTCTGTGCCGTGCACTGGATTATCATTGTTTACTACACTTGTAGTTTTAATTGCCGACCGCTCATCCTCTGAAAATGCATTGTTCAGGAAGTTATCGTCTCTGTAGTCCTTCCCATCTTTATTCGCCTCTGTCCCATAGCCATTCAGCCAGCTGCGTATCCTGCTGGTCTCCCAGGTGACACTTGTTCCTGTCTCATTATACTTCTGACAGTCCAGGTTTTTATCTGCCAGCAAAAACGCATCATCACCCTCCACAGAAAGCACCCGCCACTTGATCGGCTGTTTTCCATCGTTTTTATCGGCTTTGCCGTCCCCGTTGGTATCCTCCTGCCAGTAGTTCCCGAACCAGACGCAGTCCCAGGTGATAACGCCATCTCTGGTCACAGAAGGGTTATTCAGACCATGGTCAGCCGCCTGAACCGGGGCGGATCCGGACAGGGGCAGAATCCCTGCCAGCAGGGCGCCAGTGAGAAGCAGCGCCAGTGTTCTTTTACTCTTTTTCTTCATGTTCATAGTCCTCCTATATATCTACTGTCAAATTACAACAGCTTCTTTGACATATGCTAACATCCCTCACCCTGCCAGCGCTTTTCTATCTCTTCTGCCAGCTGGATGATTTCCTGCTTTATGGCATCCTCAAGATTCATTTACAATCCCCACTTTCCTCAATCACTATCCAACCCTCTCACTGAAAAAAGTCCAGTATCGACATCTGGTCCGTCTCCGGCAGATCCCCCAGGATCCCCAGTTCCGCCATCTTTTCCACCACGGTTCCTGACACCTTGCAGCGCTCCTTGAAATTCTCACGGGAGGAAAATGGCCCGTCCTTCACGGCTTCCACGATTCCTTCCGCCGCTTTGCCTCCCATGCCGTCAATGGAATCCAGGGAGGGCATCAGCTGGCCGTCGATGATCTGAAAATGCGTGGCCTTGGCGCGGAAGACGTCGATGGGCATAAAGGTAAATCCTCTGGCGTACATTTCCTGCACGATCTTCATGTCCCCCAGGCTGTCCTGCTCCTTCTTGGATAACTCATTAGAGCGGCGTCTGTAGTCCCGGATCGCCGCCTCCAGCTTCTCCTTCCCCTGGCACATCAGCTCATAATCAAAGGCTTTGGCGCGGATACTGAAAAATGCCGCATAATAGGCGAGGGGATAGAACACCTTAAAATACGCGATCCGGAATGCCATCATGACATACGCCACTGCGTGGGCTTTCGGGAACATGTACTTAATGCGCTTACAGGACTCAATGTACCAGTCTTCCACTCCGGCTTCCTTCATAACCTGTTCCATCTCTGGTGTCAGTCCCTTTCCCTTACGGACGCTCTCCATGATCTTAAAAGCAAGTCCATTCTCCACCCCGGTATGGATCAGATAGGTCATGATATCATCACGGGTACAGATTGCTGTGGACAGGGTACAGTTGCCTTCCTTGATAAAATACTGGGCATTGTTCAGCCACACGTCCGTACCGTGGGACAGCCCGGAGATCCGCACCAGATCGGAAAAATTCTTGGGCTTCGTATCCCGCAGCATCTGCATGACGAATTCCGTCCCAAACTCTGGAATGCCAAGACTCCCCAGGTCACATCCCATCAGTTCCTCCGGCGTCACCTTTAACGCCTGCGTATCCGCAAACAACGACAATACTTCCTGGTTGTCCAGGGAAATGGTCTTCGCATCCAGTCCCGTCAGATCCTCCAGCATACGTATCATCGTGGGATCGTCGTGTCCCAGTATATCCAGTTTCAGCAGGTTATGGTCGATGGAGTGGTAGTCAAAATGGGTGGTAACAATGGTGGTCTCCTGATCGTTCGCCGGGTGCTGCACCGGCGTAAAAGTATAAATCTCCCAGCCAAGGGGAAGGACGATGATACCGCCGGGATGCTGCCCGGTGGAACGCCGGATGCCGACGCAGCCCTCCATCAGCCGCTCAATCTCCTCCACCCTCTTGTGTTCGCCTCTCTCTTCAAAGTAATTTTTCACATACCCGAATGCCGTCTTCTCTGCCAGGCCGGCGATGGTTCCGGCGCGGAAGGTCTGCCCGTCCCCAAAGATCACCTCGGTGTAGGCATGGGCCTTACTCTGGTATTCTCCGGAAAAGTTCAGATCGATATCCGGCTCCTTGTCCCCATAAAATCCCAGGAAAGTCTCAAAGGGGATGTCGTGTCCGTCCTGCACCAGAGGCTCCCCGCACTCCGGACAGGTCTTCGGCGGCATGTCACAGCCAGAGCTTCCCGCATATTTCTTTACCTCTTCCGAATCAAAATCCACGTAGTGGCAGTGGGCACAGTAATAATGTGCCGGCAGAGGATTTACCTCTGTGATGCCGGACATCGTCGCCACAAAAGAAGATCCCACAGAGCCACGGGAACCTACCAGATAACCGTCCTCGTTGGATTTCCACACCAGTTTCTGGGCGATGATGTACATCACGGCAAATCCATTTTTGATGATAGAGTCCAGCTCATGATCCAGCCTTCCCTTCACCTGGGGCGGAAGATCCTCTCCGTACATGCTCTTTGCCTTGTTATAGCAGATATTTCTCAGGGTTTCATCCGAATTCGGGATCACCGGTGGACATTTATCTGGATACACCGGTGAAATCTTCTCGATGCGGTCTGCGATCAGATTCGTGTTTGTCACTACCACCTCATATGCCTTCTCCTCGCCCAGATAAGCAAATTCCTCCAGCATCTCCTCTGTCGTGTGGAGATACAGGGGCGGCTGGTCATCCGCATCCTTCATCTTCTTGCCTGCAAAGATAATACGGCGGTACACCTCATCCTCCGGATCGAGAAAATGCACATCACAGGTCGCCGCCACCGGCTTCCCGTACTTCTCTCCCAGCGCCACGATGCGCCGGTTCATCTCCCGGAGATCCTCTTCGCTGTTAATCTTTTCCACCCGCTCACTGTCGATCATAAACTGGTTATTTCCCAGGGGCTGGATCTCCAGATAATCATAAAAATCCACCAGTTCCCTAATCCGCTCTTCCGGCGCCTCGTCCAGAAGGGCGCGGTACAGTTCTCCCGCTTCACAGGCAGAGCCGATGATCAGTCCCTCCCTGTATTTGTTAAAGACACTCTTGGGGATCCTGGGACGACGGTAAAAATAATTCAGATGTCCCATGGACACCAGCCGGTACAGATTGACGCGGCCCGTCTCATTTGCCGCCAGGATAATGGCATGAAAGGAGGGCTTTTTCTTCACGATATCTGCCGATCCCAGCGTGATCTCCGACAGCTTTGCCAGGTCATAGATCCCTTTATCCGCGAACATCGCCACAAACTTCTCAAAGATCTCCGCCGTCGCTCCGGCGTCATCCACCGCCCGGTGATGATTTTCCAGGGAAATCTTCAGTTTCTTGGCAATGTTGTCCAGCTTATATTTGGCGAGCTCCGGAAACAGGACACGGGCAAGCCCTACGGTATCCAGCACCGTGTAGTCGGTGCGGATGCCCTGCTCCTCCGCCTTTGCCTTGATAAAGCTGTGGTCAAATCCCGCGTTGTGGGCCACCAGTACACTGTCGCCGACAAACTCCAGAAACTGGGGAAGGATCTCCTGGATACCTCCAGCCTCCTTTACCATATCGTCGGTAATGGTAGTCAGTTCTGTGATCCTCTCCGGGATGTGGATCCCCGGGTTGACAAATGTACTGTATCGCTCTGTGATCTTCCCGCCGCAGACCTTCACCGCCCCGATCTCGATGATCCGGTCCTTCACCGGGGAAAAACCGGTGGTCTCCAGGTCAAATACCACAAAATCCCCGTCCAGACTCTGCCCTTTTTCATTCTCCACTGCCAGGTCATTCAGATCATCCACCAGATATGCCTCACAGCCATAGATCACCTTAAAATCATCCTCTTCGGAGAGTTTCAGCCCCTCCAGGGCGTGGTTGGCATCGGGAAAGGCCTGGACGACGCCGTGGTCGGTGATCGCCACCGCCCGGTGTCCCCAGGCATGGGCGCGGTTCACCAGCTGTTTTGCCTGGGTGATGCCGTCCATATCGCTCATCTGGGTGTGGGCATGAAGCTCCACCCTCTTCACCGGGGCATTGTCGCTGCGCCCCACGTGAAAACTCTTGATCTCCTTCATCCCCATAATACCGCCGATGCGGATTTCCCTGTCATAGGAATCCAGGCTCGCCACTCCCTTTACCCGGATAAAATTTCCCTTCTTCACAAACTCAAAGAACTCTGTATCGATCACCTGCTCTTTTTTGATAAATACCTTACAGACGATGGAATCAGTATAATCCGTCAGGGCAAAGGTAACAATCAGCTTCTCTCCCTTGATCTCCCGGCTCTCAACCTTCCGGATCTGTCCGTCGATCACCACCTCGCCGATCTCGTCCTGGATCTCACGGATGGGAATGATCGTCCCCTCACAGTTCTTGCCATAAAAAACTTCCGGATCGTTTGCCGGTCTTCGGAACCCGCCCTTCTGACGGCTCGTCCTGCCTCCGCCGGAACGGCTCTGTCTCTGAGACTGCCTCTCTTCTTTTTTTCCTTCATCAGAAGCAGTCTTTCTCCCCTTTTCTGCTCCCTGCCCTGCCACAGCTCCCCCATCCTCTGCTGCTTTTTTCTCCCCACCGGAATTCAGCTTGACAAAATAGGTCTCCGGCTTCGTATCCTTTTTCCGCTCAAACTCCTTGAAATGAAATTCAACGGTGATCTCCCTGCCAAACCGCTGCAGGAACACAGACCGGATGAATTCCCTTACCCCGTCACAGCGCTGTCTCGTCAGAAAAGAATCCCCACAGGTTATGTACAGAGAATCTCCTTCCACCTCGAAAGGCTCGGCGCAGAATTCCAGTCCCTCTACCAGATCCCTCTCCCGGATCTCCGCCTTTAAGTCATCCTCGATCTGGGAGAGCAGCCCGTCGAGAGGCATGTCCCCCAGATCGGGGTAGGATACCTGGAGTCTGGGACGGAATCCCAGACGGCGGAATACCTGCTTATATAGTTCTTTCTCCATGATCTGTATTTTTTTATAGGACAAAAACTGGTGTCTTTTACAATAAATAAACACCAGTTTTTTGGACTTGGATGCGCTGATCTTCTCTACCATCACATCCTCGTATTCTCTTTTTATCCTATCGTTACAGTTTAGTTTGGAAAAGGTGTGAAAAAAAAGCTCCATCTCATCAACCTCCCGCTTTATCCCAGTTCTCCAGCTCCTGCCTCAGCACTGCCAGGAGTTCACTCTCCGGTACCTTCTTTATGACCTCGCCCTTTTTGATCAGAAGTCCCTCACCGATGCCGCCGGCGATGCCGATATCTGCTTCTTTTGCCTCGCCGGGTCCATTGACCACGCAGCCCATCACCGCAACTTTGATATCCAGGTCAAACTCCTGCACCATTTGTTCTACACTTGTAGCAAGTCCGATCAGATCGATCTGGGTTCTTCCGCAGGTAGGACAGGACACCACGCTGATGCCCCCCTTCTTCAATCCCAAAGCCTTAAGAATGATATTTGCCGCGTGAATCTCTTCCACCGGATCCCCGGTCAAAGAGACACGGATGGTGTCGCCGATGCCCTGGTACAATATGTTGCCCAGTCCCACAGCAGATTTAAGACCACCGGAAAAGACCGTACCCGACTCTGTGATCCCTACATGCAGCGGATAATCGGTGCGGTCAGCAAGGATCTCATGGGCGCGGATACAGTTCAGCACATCCGAAGACTTAATGCTGATCACCAGATTCTCATATCCCATTTCCTCTATGATGTGTACTTTGTCCAGAGCGCTTTCCACCAGCGCCTCCGGTGTCACACCGCCGTACTTCTCCAGCAATGGCTTCTCCAGCGAGCCGCTGTTGACCCCCACCCGGATGGGAATATTTTTCTCCCGGCACTTATCTACCACCGCGCGGATCCGGTCTTCACTGCCTATATTTCCGGGATTGATCCGGATCTTGTCGGCGCCGTTCTCCACCGCCGCGATGGCAAGCCTGTAGTCAAAATGAATGTCTGCCACCAGCGGGACCGTGATCTGTTTCTTGATCTCAGAAACCGCCCTGGCCGCCTCCATCGTCGGAACAGCCACCCGGACAATATCACATCCCGCCTTGGCCAGCTTCCGGATCTGCCCTACAGTATCCGCTACATGCTCGGTCTTCGTATTTGTCATGGACTGTACAGCGATGGGATGACCGGCTCCGATCTTCACGCCGCCGATGGATATTTCACGTGTCTTATTTCTCATGTCGCTCTCCATTTTCTATTCCAAAATAAACAAATCATCAATGAGGGATCAGTTTTAGGATGTCATTGGCAAGGATCACCACCATAAGTCCCATTAGAATGACAAAACCTCCCACATTGACATAATTCTCAAATTTTTCCGGCAGTGGCTTCCTACGGATCGCCTCAATAATGAGAAATAACAGTCTTCCGCCGTCCAGCGCCGGGATCGGAAGCAGGTTCATCACACCGAGATTGGCGGTCAGCAGGATCCCCATGATAAGGATGTTGCACATCACAAGCCCGATACCTCCCGGCATGCTGTCACTCACCACATCTCCTACCACCTGGACGATGCCCACAGGCCCCGACACCTCTTTGGCACTGACTTTTCCGGAAAACATCTGCCCCAGGCTCTCTATGGTCGTAAAGATCCAGAATTTCACTTCATAGGCAGAGTACTTGATATTCTCCCAGACCCCCGCCTTTGTCCTGTCGATATTATAGGAAAAGCCCAGACGATAGACTTCTTTTCCCTCTTCGTCTTTCACCAGCCTTGGTGTGACGGATTTCGTGATCTCCTGGCCGTCTCTCTCCACCGTCAGCTCGATAGGCTGATCCGACAACGGATGGAACTGGATATAATTCTTAAGTTCCCGGTTTACTACGATATGCCTGCCGTTGATCTCCGTCACCCGGTCGCCATCCTGAAATCCCTGTTCTGCCAGCGGCATTCCCGGACTGACTCTCGTCAGGAATGGTTCGTCATAGCCGGCAAATCCGATCAGAAACAGCGATAACACAAAAGCGAGGATAAAGTTAAAAAATGGGCCTGCGAAGATTACAGACATCCTTGCCCAGACTCCCTTTTTGCCAAAAGCCCGGTCATCCTCAATATTTTCCATCTCCCCCAGCATCATGCAGGAACCGCCAAAGGGAAGGATCTTCCAGGAATACAGAGTGTGGTCCTCAAACTCTTTATGCTCTTCAAAATATCTGCTGGAACCAAAAAATTTCACCCGGTGTCCTTCCTCGGTCTTCGCATAGGATATGATCCTTGGCCCCATTCCCAGGGAAAATTCGATCACGCCGACACCATTCGCCTTTGCCAGCAAAAAATGCCCCAGTTCATGAAAAAGTATGATCACACTAAATAATACAATGGCGATCAAAATATTTAAAGCACTCATGTTTTCCTCCATTCTGCCAAATCGTGCATCCGGTCTCTATTACCTAATATACTCCAAAGCCCTGCACCAATGACTAAACATAACATTTTTCCAGTATGGAATAGGTCTCTTTCTCTGTTTCAAGTATATCATCCAAAGATGGATTTTTTATGAACGAATGATGTTCCATGGCATATTCGATCATCCGGTATATATCGGTAAACCCAATTTCTTTATTCAAAAACTTAGCCACAGCAAACTCATTGGCGGCATTCATCACCGTCGTCATGCTTCCTCCTGTCTCAAAGGATCTCCTTGCCAGGTCAAGCCCCTTCAATACCTTTGTATTCGGCTCCTCGAAGTGGATGGATTTTAATTTTTCAAAATTCAGACGTTCCCCGCCAAGCTGCGGACGCTCAGGATACATCAGCGCATACTGGATCGGCAGACGCATATCCGGGGTCCCCAGCTGCGCCATCACAGCGCCGTCACGGAATCCCACCATAGAATGTATGATACTTTTCGGCTGCACCAGTACATGCACCTGCTCCAGTCCCACATGGAAGAGCCAGCAGGCTTCGATGATCTCCAGTCCCTTATTGATCATCGTGGCGGAGTCAATGGTAATCTTTCTGCCCATGGACCAGTTGGGATGGGCAAGTGCCTGCTCCACTGTCACCCTCTCCAGCTCCTCTTTTGTACTATGACGGAAAGGACCGCCGGAGGCCGTCAGAAAGATCTCTTCAATTTCCCCACAGGAACCGCTCTGCAGGCATTGGAAGATCGCAGAATGTTCGCTGTCTACAGGAAGCAGCGATACACCGTACTCCTGAGCCAGCGGCATGATCAGGTGTCCGGCTGTCACCAGGGTTTCCTTATTGGCAAGGGCGATATCCTTTCCCTTACGGATCGCCTCCATCACCGGCCGCAGTCCGATCATTCCCACCATCGCCGCTACCACCATATCCGCCTCTGGCAGGGTGGCACATGCCACAAACCCATCCATGCCATAGAGAATCTCCGGCAGCTGCATCTCTTTGGCCGCCGGGTGCTCCTGGAGTCTGTACTTTAATTGCTCTGCCCCCTCTTCGCTTTTTACGGCGACCATCCCCGGCTGATACCGGAGAATCTGTTCTGCAAACAGGTCAATATTATCTCCTGCTGTCATCGCCGCCACCGAGAGCGTTTCTTTGTTGTTATCTACTACCTGCAATGTCTGGGTTCCGATGGAACCAGTGGAGCCCAGAATACATAACTTTCTGTTCATTTTATCTTCTCCATTCCACAGAAGAGCGTTTCTATCTGCCAGAATCCGGTCAGTTCATCGTGAGCCACAGGGATACATAGTACACCACCGGCGCCACGAACAAAATGCTGTCAAAACGATCCAGGATCCCGCCATGCCCTGGAATCAGATTGCTGTAATCCTTCATGCCAAAATTACGTTTCACTGCCGAAGCCGCCAGATCCCCGATCTGTGACACCACAGAACCCGCCGCTCCGAGACAGGCAAAGAGCACATGAATATTCACACCAGACGGCGCAGCCATTATCTCTTTCGGGATAACAAAAGAATAGACCAGAGCCAGTAATGCTGCTCCGATCACTCCGCCAACACAGCCTTCTATCGTCTTTTTCGGACTCAGTTCGGAAAAATGATGTTTTCCCATGAGCATCCCCGTCAGATAAGCAAAAGTATCTGACCCGGATGCACTGATCAGGATGAGCCAGACCAGCCAGGTCCCTCCCGGAAGGGCTCTCGTCTGATAGACATAGGATATCAGTACTCCCACATACAGCACACTGAAAAGACAGATTCCTATATTGTGGATATGATATTTGGGATATCCCAGGACGTAAAGGGACAACAGCAGCAGGATCACCAGCACCAGCCACATCTCCAGCACAGAAGTCCGCCGCCAGTACAGCATCAGATAAAAACCAAGGACCGAGACATAACACATATATCCCGGCACTGTATTATTCATATGATCCACCTTTAAAAATTCATAGGTTCCGGCAAGGGCAGTCACGACACTCACCACAAGGAGAAAAGTTCCGCCCCCCACCAGGGCAACCACTGCAAATGCCAGCAGAACCACAGCACTCATAAATCGTTTGGCAAACATAAAAAACTCCATTTCGCACTTATTATATACGGATCAGACACCGCCGAATCTCCGGTCCCGTTTGTTATAATATTCAATCGCTTTCTGCAGCTCTTTTTTATTAAAATCCGGCCACAGAACATCGGTAAAATAAAACTCGGTATAGGCCAGCTGCCAGAGAAGAAAATTAGAAAGTCTCTCCTCTCCGCTGGTACGTATGAGAAGATCCGGATCCGGAATTCCTTTGGTATCCAGGCAGCCGCTGAAACGTTCTTCGTCAATCTCCTCCAGGGTCATTCTTCCCCCAGAAACGTCCTCTGCCATCCTCCGCACTGCCCTCAGCATCTCATCCCGGCTGCCATAATTCAATGCCACCTGAAAATGAAGCCCGGTATTGTCTTTAGACACTTCCTCCAATTCCAGTATGCTCGCCTTCAGGTCCTCATCCAGAGGAGAGATATCTCCCAGAACCCGGACACACATATTGTTTTTCGTGCTTCGCTTGATGCAGTCCTTCAAATACTGTCTCAACAGCTTCATCAAAGCGTCCACCTCATCCTGGGGCCGCTTCCAGTTCTCCGTGGAAAAAGCGTATACCGTGAGATAACGGATGCCCAGATCCCAGGCATCCTCGCAGATCTGCTCTACCGTTTTGCTCCCCGCAACATGCCCTGCCTTTCTGGGCAGGAAACGTTTTTTCGCCCATCTGCCATTGCCATCCAGAATGATCGCCACATGTTCCGGTATCTGATATTTATTATCTTCCATCTTTTTCTCCATATTATGCTACTATATGACCCTCCCGTTTTCCGTATGCCATACAGATTATACGGTCATAACTTCTGTGGATTTTGTATCCACTGCCTCATCTACCTTTGCGATAAACTTATCAGTAAGTTTCTGAATACGGTCCTCCAGCTGCTTCTGTTCATCATCCGAGATCTCGTTTGCCTTATTCTGCTTTTTCACCGCATCATTGGCATCACGCCGGATGTTGCGCACAGCAATCTTGGCATTTTCACCCTTTTTCTTAACATCCTTTACCAGTTCCTTACGGCGGTCTTCTGTCAGCTCCGGAAATACCAGACGGATCGTCTTACCGTCATTGGCAGGTGTCAGACCAAGATCAGAAGCAATGATGGCACGCTCGATCTCTTTGATCAGACTGGACTCCCATGGCTGGATCTGGATCATTCTCGCCTCTGGCACAGAAATATTTGCCACACTCTGAAGCGGAGAAGGTGTTCCGTAGTAATCCACCTGAATCTTATCCAGAATATGGGGGTTAGCGCGTCCGGCACGGATCGACACATATTCCTCCTGCAGATTTGACAATGTTTTATCCATTTTATCTTCATACGTTTTAATATCAAATTCCATCTCTATTCCCCTCCATGATCAGTCCACTGTAATGATTGTTCCTGTGCTTTCACCCTTGACGCAGTTTATAATACTGTTTTCTTCATTTAAACCAAAGACGCACATCGGCATCTTGTTCTCATAACAGATCACCGCGGCAGCCAGATCCACTACTCCCAGCTTCTCATCGATGATCCTTGAGATCGGCAGGGTATCAAATTTCTTCGCCTCCGGATTTTTCGCCGGATCCGAGTCATATACCCCATCCACCGACTTGGCTGCCAGGATCACATCCGCCTGAATCTCCACCGCGCGGAGTGCCGTCGCCGTATCTGTGGAGAAATAAGGATGTCCCGTTCCGCCAGCCAGAAACACCACCATATTCTTAGCCAGGTACTTCTCTACCCTGTCCCTGCTGAACAATTTGGTAAAAGAACCGCATTCAAAAGGCGTCAGGATCTGGGTCATAAGACCGACATGACGGCAGATCTCCGACATATAAATACAGTTCATCACCGTGGCCAGCATCCCGATCTGATCCGCCTGATTTCTCTGAATGGTCTCACTGGTCCTTCCCCGCCAGAAATTGCCGCCGCCGATCACGACAGCGGTCTGGCAGCCCTCCTTCACCAGATCCCGTATCTGCTCTGCCACCCGGATGCAGGTAGCCTCGTCAAAGCCATTTCCCTTATCCCCGGAAAGAGCCTCTCCGCTTAATTTTAACAATACCCGGTTATACTTCATAAAAACCTCCCTCTCCTTCCGCTCTCTTAGTCAAAAAATGTATCCAGATCCACATCTGCGTATTTGAGGGAACAGTTTCCATCAATGACAGCGCCGCTGTTGATCTGGATGGATTTGGCAAACACAGATCCTTTGACTACTGCTGTAGAGTCGATGATCACAGGACCATTGACATCGATATCACCTTTCACTGCACCGGCAACTACGACGGAGGCACTGGTGATCGAACCGATCACAACCGTACTCACATCGATTTTCACGCTGCCATGGCTGTTCAGGCTGCCCTCCAGTCTTGGGGTGTTGACATAGATCTCAGACGCCGTGCTGTTTCCTGCCACATGTCCGGTAATGGTCAGTTTTCCCTGGCATTCCACATCTCCTTCAATCACACCCTTCACAATAAGGGAGGTATCGGATTTAATACCACCATTGATCGTAGTTCCTTTGGTGATCACCGTTGTCTCTTCGCTGTTATCCTCTACTGTTTCTTCAAAATCACTCATGCTATCTTCCTCCTGGCTCATATTCATTGTCTTATTTTGTTCCTGGTGATCCACCTCACCAAAATAGGAATCTTTCTGCGGTTCCTCCATTGTCTCTTCTTCCTCCGGTTCCTCTTCCTGTAGTTCTTCCGGCTCAGGAATATCTGCCGCTGTCTCTTCTGTCTCATCCTTTTCTTCCTGAACTTCTGCCGAAAGTTCTGGTTCCGAAGGCTCCTCTGGTTCAGAGCTGTCCTCAGAATCCTCTTCCTCCACGGACATGTCATTTAAAATGCCATCCTCCAGAATAGAATCAATCTCCTTCTGTACCTCCGTCTCCAGTGCTTCAGCCTCTTCCGCTGCTTCCTCTGACGCAGTTACTTTTTCTTCCAGGGTATCGCTCAGTTCATTTACAGACTGAACAATATCTTCTTTCAGTTCTTTAAAAAAGCTCATTCTATTTCCTCCTAATATCTATCTTCAAAATCTGTCTGTGACAGACATTGATATCCAACTTAAAATCATGAATGATGAATCGGTACTGTGCTGCCATCTATGGGAAGCAGTTCATACCCGGCCGCCTGCAGGCTGTCAATCATGGCAGACAATGAGTCCGCCGTCATTTTTTTATCGGCAGAATCATACAGAAGCACAATGGAAGTATCGTATTTCGCCACGCCCTCCATGACCGAGCGGACCATATCTTTCTTCGTGACATTTTCTGTGATCCCATTGGCGGCAATGACATTCCAGTCAAAATATTCCACTCCCTGCTCTTTCAGAAAATTCGTGTACTGTTTCACCGGAAGTTCA
Organism: uncultured Roseburia sp.; assembly: GCA_947070915.1. Taxonomy (GTDB): domain Bacteria; phylum Bacillota; class Clostridia; order Lachnospirales; family Lachnospiraceae; genus Eubacterium_F. The sequence continues at coordinate 4,847 of CAMTDY010000024.1, read as the reverse complement.
TTTACCGTGTTGCTGCTCCCTCCAGGGAACCGGTAAATGACAGGACGAACCCCCGTAATTTTCTCCAGATGGCCGGAAATCCGCTGAAAGTCTTTTTTAAATCCTTCCAGAGAACCATAGATCTCATTGAATATATGGGAATATGAGTGCATTCCAAGGGTATGCCCCTCTTTCACAATGCGGCGGTATATATTCTGGGAGAATTCATCCTCCCTGCCGATGGCAAAAAAAGTTGCCTTCACCTTTTTTTTCTTTAATATATTTAATACTCTCTCCGTCTGTTTGCTGGGTCCATCATCAAATGTCAGATAAACCCGTTTTGTTTTTTCTTCCCCGACGGCACTTCCAGTGACAATCTCCTTTTCCTTCGCGTTGACGATCTCGGTCGACGCTTCTTTCCCTCCGGACTCCAGTTTGTTTTCAGAGATAATCGTTTCAATTCTGTTCTCCAGGTTTTTCACCCGGAAGAAAAGAACGATGGAGAGCACCACCGGCAGTATAAAAAGCAGGATGCAAAGCACAATTATAATCTTCTTGATCCGTTTGACCCTCTTTTTTCTAAAATCTATATTATCTTTGGTTTTATCCGCCAAAGTACTTCCTCCTTCCAAATTATGCCTCCTTTTCTCTCAGCACGCAGTCTCTGTGATTTTTCTTCTTATCCCTTTTAATCTCATACAAATGCTCGTCGCTTTTCACAATTGCCGCTTCAAGAGTAATTTCGTGTGAGGCAGAAATTAAATACCAGCCACAGCTGGCACCGACAAGATAGGGGCGCCCGCTATCCCTGTTAAACTTTTCCAGATACGTATCAAATTTCTCCACAAATTCCTGTATCCTCTGCTCGTTATAATCCATTCCGGCCACAGCAAATTCATCACCTCCGATCCTCGCACATACATCCTCCGGCTCTGCCGCATGCAGGATCGCCTTCCCGATCGTCTGAAGTGCTATATCCCCCTGTTTATGTCCAAATTTATCGTTAACGATCTTTAAATTATCCATGTCGATCGAGATTATGGCCAATGTCCTTTTTTCTGTCCGGCTCTCCTCATAGAAATCCTGGGAATTATTTTCAAACCCCCTCCGGTTCAAAAGCCCGGTCAATACATCGTGGATATACATGTTGTTCAATTCATCCAGCAGCGCATTGGTTTTCTGCCTGAGACGCATATTCTCCAGCACATTTCCCAGAATCGCCAGCCAGCTGTGAAATGACTTGCCGCAGCTGTGGGTGCCTTCATAACTGATGGCAAAGTAACCAAAGGAAATATTCAGATTGTGCAGCGGGAAAAAATAATAAATCATGGGATCCTGTTCCACAGCTTCCCTGGGAAGCAGATCCGAGGTATCAAAAACCGCGGTTTCTGTCTGGAGGATCCTTCCATTCATCGCCGCCCCTACTGCCTGGCTCTGTCTGGGATATCCACTTTTCTCTGAACAGTATTTGGGGTGCTGGCTACCCTCCCCCTCTCCAAGACAGATAAAAAAGTTCTTAATATAATTGTCCTCCACATCCAGAAGGCGCGTATGGTTCACAAGCTCCTGTGCCCGCTGTACATCGGACATCTCCACAAAAGTATACGTATTATACCGGATCAGATCCAGGATCTTTTCATATTCCTGGCTCTGCCGTACCCTTTTTCTAATGGCAGTTTCCATGTCCATCCCTTGGCAGCCGCAGGAATCCCTGATGACAGGTTCCGTTCTGAGGGTCTGAACCCTCGGTACATCCTCACCGTCCATCAAGCGCTCCAGGGTTTCAAATGCCAGCTCACTCATTTTCTCCACCGGCATCGTAACTGTGGTGACCGGCGGCATATTGATCGTCGCCTCCCATATATCGTCAAAGCCTGAGACGGCGATATCCTTTGGCACAATCTTACCAAAATTAACCAGTTCATTGCATAGGGAAAGCGCCATATAATCGTTGGCGCATACAACAGCCTGGGGAACTTCCGGAAGCTTCGTGATAAAATACTGGGCCGCTTCCCTGGATAATTTACGCCAGAAATCTCCATAAAACACATAATCTTCGTCGTAACCGATCCCCCGGCTGGCTAGTCCTTCTTTGTAATCTGCCAGCCTTGCCATGGCATCCGGATGATCCTTGGGACCGCTGAAAAAAGCGATGCGGTCAAAATGGTGAACATCCACAAAATGCTGTACGATCTCCTTAATGGCACCTTTATTTTCTGCCAGGATACAGGGATAGTCTTCCCAGGCTCTGCGCAGCGTCACCACCGGCTTCCTGGTGCGTTCTTTGATATAGGCAAAGATCTGCTTTACAGCCTGTTCATTCTGCATGGTGTCGTGACAGATAATAAACCCGTCAAAATTCTCATAGGGGACCAGATTTATAATGTTCGCTTCTCCCATGCCATTCTTCGTATACACTCCATAGCACACGAAAAACGTAAAATAAGCAAGATTATACCCCTTATCCCTGGCATAAGAAGTAAGCGTCCGGCATACCTGCTCCTGGTAATGAGCCGCCACCTCGCACAATATCACACATATGTTTTTCCTACCGTTATCAAACATAGTTTCAACCCCGCTATAATACCCATTCATTCATTTGTATATACGTACACAGATTTATTATACATGATTTCCCCGAAATTGCCAATATAAATTTTTTATAAACTTATTTTTTCCCTGCCAGGGCGGAAAGATCCCATATCTTTCCGGTTATTGGCGGGTTATTTCCACTGGTTTTTATCCAGCAGCTCCTCCCTCGCCTGAAAATAACGGGTACTCATGTCCAGATAATGTCTGTGAGGATTGGCAAATCTCTGCTCTTCCTGCCAGATCTCGGATTCCAGCTGTTCTTTTACGTATGCCCGGATGCTCTCCAGACTCCGCACCGGCGCCACCCGTTTCCCATTCTGGATCACATCCCGGTGCAGTTTTTTTGCCCGACAGTTGATGAAAGACCGTTTTTTCCACGGCTTCTGCGGATCGACATAGGGATATTCCTTTGACAGGTCCACAGTCTCCCCTCCTGCCGTCAGCAAATCCGCCACCGCATGTCCCGTATCGTCATAGATACGGTAAACATCTTTTTTACCAGGATTCGTGATCTTTTCTATATTTTCTGAAACTTTTATCCGCGGAGTACACACCCCATTCCGCTCTACCGCCGCCAGTTTATAAACGGCGCCAAAGACCGGATCACTCTTTGCCGTGATCAGCCGCTCCCCCACCCCAAAGGCGTCGATGCATCCGCCCTGCTCCAGAAGAGAGGTAATGGTAAATTCATCCAGGCTGTTTGAAGCAATGATCATGCAGTCTTCCATGCCCTCTTCATCCAGCATCCGCCGTACTTTTTTGGATAAATAAGCCAGATCCCCGGAATCCAGCCTCACTCCTTTTAGCCGCTTCCCCCTGGGATCCAGCACCGCCCTGGCCGCCCGTACTGCATTGGGGACGCCGGAGCGGAGTACATCATAGGTGTCTACAAGAAACTGGGCGGAATCCGGATACTGTTCTGCATACCGGCAGAACGCGGTATATTCATCTCCATAACACATCACCCAGCTATGGGCCATCGTACCCGACACGGGAATCCCAAACTGTTTTCCCGCCATCACTGTGGCGGTACTATCCACCCCGCCGATATAAGCCGCCCTGGCTCCATAGACTGCCGCATCGATATTGTGGGATCTTCTCGCCCCAAAATCCAGCACCCCACGCCCTCTGGCCGCCCGCACGATCCTCTGCGCCTTGGTGGCGATCAGGGACTGATGATTGATCTGGGTCAAAATGGCGGTCTCCACCAGCTGGGCATCGATCAGGGGCGCATGTACGATAAGCACTGGTTCATTGGGATACATGATCGTCCCCTCTGGAAATGCCGATATATCCCCGCGGAAATGATATGCTCTCAAAAACTCTAAAAACCGCTCACTGAACAGGTGCAGGGAACGAAAATACTCGATATCATCCTCTCCAAAGTGCACTCCCTCAATGTATTCAACCACCTGTTCCAGCCCGGCAAAGATGGCAAATCCGCCGTCATCGGGATTTTTCCGGTAAAACACCTCGAAGGTTCCCCAGTCTTGCGCGGAGGAATCCTCAAAATACCCATTTGCCATGGTCATCTCATACAGGTCCAGCATCATGCTTATATTTCTCGCGTCAAATTGTGACATTGCCTTTACCTCCTTATCATGATCTGGCAGCTCTCCATCGTCTCCAGCGCCGCCTCGTGAAGCTGTGGAGTCACTCCCGCGCAGCAGGAAGAATCCACCGATATCCGTACCTCCGGCAAATATGCCTTTAACAGAATTGCATTGGAGACAACACAGATATCGGTACACACCCCGATCAATTCCACAGATTCGATGGGCCGGCGCCTGTGTTCCTTTTTCAGGGCCTCTGCCATCTCCAGGGAAGCAAATGTGTTCTTTTCATATATTTTTACTGGTTTTTCAGCCTGAAGCTGTTCCAGTTCACAGATCAGCTTTCCTCCATAAGTATCTGCTATGCAGTGAGGCACCGGGAGCAGTCTGCCTTCCTGGGTAAATAGATAATCTGGGCCATGGGTATCCTTAGTATAGATGATACGCCCTGGAAATTCTTTTATTTTTTTTACCACCGGGGAAATGATTTTTCTCGCCTCCTCGGTTCCCAGAACTCCCTCTACAAAATCATTCTGCATATCTACAACTACCAAATACCGGCTCATAGTTTCACTCCCTTCTGCGCTGTTTCTTTTTATTATCTGACAGAAAACTTCGCAACATTCATAATTTAAAATATATTATAAAAAACTGACGTAAAAAGGACAGCCGCACAAATACGGCTGCCCTCTCCTGGCAATGCGATAACACGAAATAAGTTTC
>CAMTDY010000023.1 GCA_947070915.1 uncultured Roseburia sp. | reverse complement strand
GGTCCAGCCCTCGGCAGTAAATTCCCGGTTCATCCCCGGAGCCATATTCATGGCGATCATCGCCGCTTCGATGAGGATCGTCCCGCTGCCACAAAATGGATCCACCAGGATCCGGTCCTTTTTCCAGGGCGAAAGGAGAAGGATCGCTGCAGCCAGCGTCTCTGTCACCGGTGCAGGAGCTGTATACTTCCGGTATCCCCTCTTGTGAAGAGATGTTCCCGTCGTATCAAGCCCCACCGTCACCACATTTTTTAATATGCTGATACGCAGGGGATATTCCGCCCCATCTTCTGCAAACCATTCCTGGTGATACGTCTTTTTCAGGCTTTCCACCATTGCCTTTTTTACAATTCGCTGAATATCCGAAGGGCTGAACAGCTGGCTATTTACCGAGGACGCTTTTGCCACCCAGAATTTTCCGTCTTTGGGAATGTATCTGTCCCATGGCAGCGCCTTTATATTTTCAAACAGTTCATCGAAGGTATATGCCTTGAATTCTGCCACTTTTAAAAGAATCCGTTCCGTTGTCCGCAGGAAAATGTTGGCCCGGCAGATCCCCTCTGCATCTGCCCGGAAAGTAACCTTTCCGTTATCCACTGTCACGATCTCGTAACCAAGATCCAGAATTTCCCGTTTCAGCACTGCCTCCATTCCAAAGTGGCAGGGCGCAGTCAGCTCATAGGTATTATTATTCATTCAGCCTTTGTTTCCTTTCTTTTCCATACCTTATATCCCTGGTATCCCCCGGCAATGCTGATGGCATAATAGCCTTTTCTGTTCATCTCCCTTGCCGCGTACATACTCTGATTCCCCCGTTCACAATAAAATACCACGGTGTCATATCTGTGGGTCCAGGTTTCTTTTTCCACCTGCCAGCGCTCATAAGGTATATTTCTGGCACCTTTTATATGCCCCTGTTCAAAATCTTCTTCCTCCCGTAAATCTATGAGAATTGTTCCCGGTCTTTTGAGATAATTCTCCAGATCCTGGATGGGTATTATCGAAAAACTCATACTTATCACGTTCTTTTTTATTACATTATATGACATGATTATGTAAAACGTGACCGCCTTCGCGTATACGATGAGAAACACGTTTTCGAGTTTCCCACGTTCGCGGGCGTCGCCAAGCTGGAATGCAAGCATTCCAGCTTGGCTTGTGCCTTCGCGTAAATCAAGCCGCCCCCAAATGGTGACGGCCTGATCGCTGTGGCAAACTACTTTGTGCTGTTGTAAGAATTGTTTGCATTCTTTGTAGAGTTTTTGCTGGAATTCTTACTTGAGCTGTTGCTGGAGTTGTTACTTGTGTTCTTCGTGCTGTTGTTCGAGTTGTTATTTGTGCTGTTCTTGCAGCCTGAAGCATTCCGGCAGTTTGAGCAGTTTGACCTGTTGTTAGTACTGTTATTTGTACTATTCTTTGTGCTGTTGTTCGAATTGTTATTCGAGTTGTTGTTCGTGCTGTTCTTTTCATTGAAATCGTCTAAAAAATTCTTAGCCATTGTTGTGTTCCTCCTGTTTGTAATGTGTTAACGTTACAGGAATAGTATGGCTTTTTTATATGACGTTATACTGATCAAGCTTTTCCAACCGAACCAAATAATTCCATTTTTTCCTTAACTGTGGCCTTGATGGCATCGGCACCCGGAGCCAGAAGTTTACGCGGGTCAAATCCCTTTCCTTCCAGATCTTTTCCGGCTTCAATATATTTGCGTGTCGCATCCGCAAAGGAAAGCTGGCACTCTGTATTTACATTAATCTTAGATACTCCAAGGCTGATCGCTTTTTTGATCATATCCTCTGGGATTCCTGTTCCGCCATGAAGCACCAGCGGCATATCACCCGTCAGCTGCTGTACGGCATCCAGTGTCTCAAAGCTGAGACCAGCCCAGTTCTCCGGATATTTTCCATGGATATTACCAATTCCGGCTGCCAGCATGGTGACGCCCAGATCTGCGATCATCTTACACTCTTCCGGATCTGCACATTCTCCGGCGCCAACAACGCCATCCTCTTCACCGCCGATGGAACCAACCTCTGCCTCGATGGACATTCCCTTGTCATTGCAAATGGCTACCAGTTCTTTTGTCTTTGCCACATTTTCCTCGATGGGATAATGAGAACCATCAAACATGATGGAAGAAAAGCCTGCTTCAATACATGCCTTTGCACCTTCATAACTGCCGTGGTCAAGATGAAGCGCCACTGGAACCGTGATGCCAAGCTCCTCCAGCATTCCATTTACCATGCCCACAACAGTCTTATAGCCGCACATGTACTTTCCTGCGCCCTCAGAAACACCAAGAATCACAGGGGATTTCAACTCCTCTGCTGTGAGAAGAATTGACTTCGTCCACTCAAGATTGTTGATATTAAACTGTCCTACCGCATATTTACCCGCTTTTGCTTTTGTAAGCATTTCTTTTGCTGAAACTAACATATCCTTACCTCCATTTTATATTATCATAATTACTGTGCATGCTTTTTGCACAAAATAAGTTCGTAAGAACTTATTTAATCATAATTTTCGCACAGGTTTTCTGTGTATGATTTCACCAGAACTTATTTTCTGCCGCAGCAATGTTTATATTTCTTACCGCTGCCACATGGACAGGGCTCATTTCTTCCCACCTTTGGTTCCTCGTTGCGTACTGTGCCTGAGTCTTTTTGTTTGCGGTACAGTTCTTTCTGGCGCTCCTTCGTCAGGATCTCGTCCCACTGGGGAAGCGTATACAGCCACTCAGCATTGCACTCTACCATATTGTAATATAATTTTTCGCAATCGATATCGATCTTTACCGGTGTATCTTTTTCCATGGTATCAATGGGATTGGGTTCCTTCAGACTGTCATTGATGCCATCTAAAAATCCAACCATCATAGAAAGGGGCACTTCATATTTTTCTGCCAGCCCTTCTACCGTCCCCTCGACTACTTCCTCTGGATTCGCCAGAAGCTGTTCATAGATTCCTTTCTCCAGCTCAAAATAATTTTTCCAAAGCTCTTCTCCCTTTTTGGAATTCTGCATATCCTCTGCGTATGCATAATCTCTCCATTCCTGTAATAATGCCATTTAATCGTCCTCCCTGGCTTTTTCTCTTTTTTCATTCTGCCGGACAAGTCGGCAGCCCCATAATCTGCTTATTTATACTTGACTGACATATGCGTTCGCGCTTATGCGTTCATTGTATCACAAAAAATGGCATCAAGCAAGATAGGAATCTATTCCGTCTGCAATTCCTTTCACCATCTTTTTCTGATAAGAAGCCGAAGACATCTTCCGGTCCTCCGCCGGATTGCTCATAAAGCCCATCTCGATTATAGTTACAGGGATCCTACACCAGTTGATCCCCGTCATCGTGTCCGTATACATGACGCCGCGGTTTCTGGCGCCGGTGGCACGGCAGAAAGCATCAATGACTTTTTGGGAAAACTTCTGGCTGGCACTGCGCACTTTTTTTGACAGATACCGGTTTTTGTTCGTGGGAGCTATAGTCAGCGCCCCGCTGACAGAGGAACTGGAATCGGAATTTGCATGAATCCTTACAAAAGCGTCTGCCTTTGCCCGGTTTGCGATCTGGGCCCGCTGAACATTGGATATATTTACGTTGTGGCCGGTGCGGATCATAACTACTTTATAGCCTCGTCCTTCCAGTTCCTTCTTTAATTTCTTTGCCACCTGAAGGTTCAGTTTATATTCAGGCAGCTTTGTTGCGCAGCCGGAAGTACCTGATGTCACCTTCGCCTTTTTTGTGGAAGAACCCGGGCCATTTGGTTCCTTGGCATTATTTCCCCGCAGCTGGTGCCCCGCATCGATCGCTACCACCTTCTTTTTCGCCGCACTGGCTTCCTTTGCATCTGCCGCCGAAAGCGACAGGCACAGGCCTGTCAGAAAAACCGCCGCTGCTATTTTTATTCCTGCTTTCATGTTCCGCTTCATCTGTTCCTCTCCTCTCATTTTTTATGGCCGTTTGCGTCCTCATAAGGCCATCGAGCCATACATAACGACAAAAACCGCCTGTTCAAGGCGGTTCCCATCTTTTTGTCAATGCGGAGTATGGGACTTGAACCCACACGTCTTAGAGACACATGATCCTTAGTCATGCCTGTCTGCCAATTCCAGCAACTCCGCATGCAATTTAACACTGCTTGACTATAATACCAGATTTCCCTCCCATTGTCAAATGTTTTTTCATCTTTTTATCCCATTTTTTTATCTGCTTCCCGCAAACCAGGAGAGCAGGCTGCTGTTTTCCCTGGTGATCTTCCCCAGCTGTGAATGGGGTAACGGGCACATGACGGATCCTGTCTCCACTGTCACATTGGGAATCTTTTTGTTGTAGATCAGCCAGTCCCCAAAACCACCGTTGGGATCTGTGCTGATCGATTTTGGCATAAGCCGGTAACCGGTAAACTGGTTCACCTTTTCTGCCAGCGCCTTCTGCCTGCTATAGAGCGCAGGTGTCCCCTCCACGTTATAATTCCAGTATAGAATGCTTCCAGTGGAATGATAATTCAGCGCCTCCTTGAGCCCGGATGTGCTGTTGACAAACTTCATCATTGCCTTCGTCTCTTTTTCCGAAGCCGCCTTTTCACCCGGATAAGTCATCCCATCCGGTTTTTCAGATTTATTTTTCGTATTCCAGCCGCCAGGAAAATTAAAGTTCAGGTTTACCCCTCTGGCATTCCCCTTCCATGTGCGGGCAGGCTTTTTTGTCTTTTTGCAGATCTTTCTTAACTTTTTATTCCGGATAGAGCCAAATCCGGACTGTGAAATCGCCACGCCGTCTGGATTGATCATGGGCACCACATAGAGACAGGTATTCCTCAGCGAACTTTTATAATCGGGATACTGCCGCAGGATTTCCTCGCTCTTCCGCACGAGCATCAGCGGATTCAGCCATTCTCTCGCATGGATGCCACCATCCAGCAGAAGTTTTCTTCCCGCGGAGGGATTACCAATGCGAAGGCACCAGATATTTCTCCCGTCCTCGCTGGTCCCAAGACACTTCAGCGCTGCCCTGCCCCGGTATTTTCTGGCGATCTGCTGCAGGTCCTCCGTCATATCCTCATAACTGTAGACCGTGTCCCGGTCATCGACCAGCCAGGGCTCTTCTTTTACGATGATCTTAACTTTAACCGTATTCTTCTGGGATCCTCTGACCTTTGCCTCAATAACAGCCGTCCCTTTCTGCCTCGCTGTCACGATCCCCTTTTTGTCAATACGGGCCACTTTTTTATTTGAAGATGTAAATTTAATCTTTGGGGCAGAATAATTATAAGACAGCTTTGTTGTCTTCCCCTGGTACACCACCTGTTTCACCGGCGCCTTCGTATAGAGGCGCGGAGCAAAATAGATATATACATAAATGCGCTCCCCGGTTTCTTTCGCCGTCACCTGCACAATGGCATACTGTTTTTTGTCCCTTGCCTTATCGGCACAGGATACGGTCCCAGACTGGGAAACCCTGATCTTTTTTGACGTGATATCCTTTTTCCGTATCCCGCCAGTCACCTTAAATACAGACTTTTTTGATGGCAACAATGTAACGGAATCGGAACCATAGGATGATATGCGGTATACCTTTCCCTTTTTTATCTTCCCATATCCGATCCCCTTCTGTTTTCCTGCGCGGTATGCCGCATTTTTATTTTTCAGCACCAGCGGAGCCGGAGTGGCAGTAGGAGCAGGTGTCACAGGCAATGGCGCCGCTGTGGGGACTGGTATTCCTGTCACAAAAGGTGTTTCCGAAGGCGGAACCGGCACTTCCGGAAGCGGTGTCTGAAGACCGTCAGGAATCCCCGCACCACTGGTCTGCTCTGCCTTCGCTGGTTTCCATGCCAAACATCCCAGCACAAATAACAGGATCAGCCCTGTTCCCAGCCATGCTTTTTTACGATAAATGATTTTCATCGTTTCCCACCTCTTTCAGTCAACGGCGCCTTCCGGCTCCTCTGGTCCAAAAAGGGTACCTCATCTGGATGAAGTACCCTCTCTAAATTCATTATAGACAATTTAACAAAAAACTATGTCAAAATTAGCTCAAAGATGCCATATACTATGCAAGTTTGCTCTTTGCCACGTCCACAAGAGCTGCAAATCCTTCCGGATCACTGATCGCCATCTCTGAAAGCATTTTACGGTTTACATCCACCTCTGCAAGCTTCAGACCATGCATAAACTTGCTGTAAGAAAGTCCGTTGATGCGTGCTGCCGCGTTGATACGCGCGATCCACAGCTGTCTGAACTGTCTTTTTCTCTGCTTTCTTCCTGTGTAAGAAGTCTCCAGGGCACGCATTACTGACTGCTTCGCCACACGGTACTGTTTGGATCTGGCACCTCTGTAACCTTTTGCCAGCTTTAATACTCTTTTATGTTTTTTCTTTGCGTTTAATCCGCCTTTAATTCTAGCCATTTGTCATTTACCTCCTTCGCCAGTCCATCAGATATATGGCATGATCTTCTTCATTGTCTTTACGTTGGTATCATCCACAAGAGTTGCTTTTCTGAGATTTCTTTTTCTCTTCGTGGTTTTCTTGGTCAAGATGTGGCTCTTGTAAGCTTTGTTACGAACCAGTTTACCAGTTCCGGTTACTTTGAAACGCTTTGCAGCGGCTCTTTTTGTCTTCATTTTCTGATTTGCCATGATTATTTCCTCCATTTATATTTGGTAGCAGATATCTACCACTATTTTGCGGCTGTTAAAAACATGATCATGCTTCTTCCTTCCATTTTGGCTTCCTTATCGATCGCAGCGACGTCTTCCAACTTCTCATAAAATGCATTGAGAACTTCCCGTCCGACATCCTTATGCGCCATCTCACGGCCACGGAAACGAAGGGTCACTTTTACTTTATCACCCTTGGACAGGAATTTACGAGCCTGATTTGCCTTTGTATTTAAATCGTTCGTATCAATGTTCGGCGAAAGACGAATCTCCTTCACATCAATCGTTCTCTGCTTCTTCTTGGCTTCTTTTTCTTTCCTTGCCTGATCATACCGGAATTTTCCGTAGTTGATGATCTTACAGACCGGCGGCTTTGCCGTCGGGGCAATCTTAACCAGATCAAGGTCAGCATCTCTTGCTTTCAAATAAGCTTCTTTCGCTGACATAATTCCAAGCTGTTCTCCGTCCGGGCCGATCACGCGCACTTCTCTGTCGCGAATCTGCTCGTTAATCATTAAATCGCTGATAACCTGCACCTCCAAATGTAATAAAAAAAGATAACTGTTTTTAAAGCCAGCTATCCACATAAATTCAGTATTCTTTCATTTTGAAAAAATGGTTGACCATTGCGCGCTCCTCATATGGCGGCAAGGTGAGAGTGGATAACTCTGCTTTTTGCACCGTTGCCATTTTACCACGGAGGAGCGCATTATGTCAAGGTTTTTTTATACTTTTCTGATTTTCCATGGGACCGTAAAAACAGGAAACGGATTTTCCACCATTTTTCATATAGTTCTGAAGAAAATATCTTCCGTCTGCTCCTTTGTATACCCGTCCCTCAGTCGCATAGCTATCAGAACCAAGATAATATAGATTATCTTTTTCCGTGTCGATCACCACATGCAGCTCATCCTCTCCGTATTCCGCCTCAAAAATCCCCTTACTGGTAGCAACAATGATCGTATTTCCCGTCACTCCCAGAGCAAAAGAATAATTGGAATACCCTTCATCTTTATTGTATTCTACCTTTTCCTGGGTATCCATCACATACGGCTCACTGCCACTGGCATCACATACATGTATCTCCACGTGCTTCGTCTCCTGGTTTAGTTCGTACCAGCATATAAAATCTTCCCCCGCAAAAACCTCTCCTGTCTGCCCCGGCGATGCACAGTCGATATCTTTTCTTTTTTTCCCGGTCTTACCATCGTAAATGGCAAAAATATTTCCCGTCCTGACAACAAAATCTCCATTTCCCAGAACTGCATAACTGTTAGTCAGCACCAGATCTTCCGGACAGTCCTCTGAATTATCATATACTTCTGCCCCCTTCACCACAGGAACCTCAACCTCATTCACTTCCCCCGTTTTCTCATTCACCCGGTAAAGAAGCTGGTTTACATCATAAAAATGTTCAGAATACCGTTCCGGGTCCGCTTTGTAGGCCTCATAGGACATGGAGGTCCTGGAACAGCACAGATAGAGACAGCCATCTCCGCCGTAAAACATATCATACAGATGCAGATTTTCTTCATAAAATGCATCATCTAAATGTTCTTTCCTCTTCTGTACCTTTTCCAGATTTTTCACCCATTTTATCTTCTCCGCTCTCCATACGCCGTCCTGATAAACCAGTTTTACCGGGTCTGTTTTAATATTCTCCAGCGTCTGGTACAGATACCCAAAGTTCACCCATTTTCCCTCAGAATCACAGAACAGTATATCCCAGCTGATATTTTTCCGCTCTTCCGCTCCGATCCCCGGCGTATCCTGATACTCTTCCAGGACAGCTTCTTCTCCATAAACCAGATGGTCACTCTTCGTTTGCACGGCAGACTCTGTCGCTTTCTTTTCCGGTGTGGAAGAAATCCCACAGCCACAGAGCAGTACCATTACTGCCGCCACTGTTATCATCTTTTTAGGCATTTTTTTGTATCTTATCATATGACACCTCCCTATCTGAACGTCCCCCTCTTCGGCAATCCCCGCGCCAGAAAAGTGCACGCTTTCCTACGTTGCCTGGTTGCAGGCTGTTTGTCTTTGTTATTTCAGTTTAACATCTATATCTTCTTGTGTCAATTCATGTCGCATTTATGCGACACTCCACGGCTACTGCCATTGGGTAAAGGGGGAAGGAAATATTACAGGGACCAGTGTGTCTCATATGAGACATACCGGTCCCTGGATATTCTGCTATAGTCTTATAAATCACGCCGTATATTTCTCGATCAAGGAATCTAACCTGTCCCGGTTTTTTCCAATCCATTCCTGATAGACCGTGTTCTCCGAAGATACAATCCTTCCCAGCTCGACAAAAAACTTTGGAATATCCTCTACCGCAACTGCCTTTCCGGTATCGGCAAGCTTTTCCATGCCCTGCTGGTCACAGCCTCCGGTAAAGATGGCAAAGGCTGGTTTCGGGCCGTCCGGCGTCTGCTTCACCGCCCCCCGGAACCCGATCTCAGCGATCTGGTGCGTTCCACAGGAGGAGGGACATCCAGATATATGAATCCGTGGTAGGACACCGTCGGCGAAATTCTCTTTGCGGACCGCCTCTACACAGGCATGCAGCAGGCTCTGGGAATCCCCGATACCCACCTGGCAGACCGAACTGCCTATACAGGCAACTGAAGTCTCAAACAAGGTGTTGGCGCCATCTTCTGTCCGTTTCAGGACCTGCTCAGCCTCTTTCGCATTGCAGTTGATGACATAGAGCCCCTCGTCTGCAGTAATACGGATCTCTACCTCTTCCATATCCTGAATGAGCTCATATAATTCCTTTGCCTTTGCCGGGGTGAACTCCCCGCCCACCGGCTGATAGTAAACAGCATAAAGCCCTTCCTGTTTCTGTGGAATAATACGCCTGTCCGGAGAAACAGAACCAGAACCGGTTTTGTTAACTACCGGAACCTTAACTTCGATATCAAGCTGTTCTGTTGCGAGAACTTCTTCTAATTTCTCCTGATAAGCTTTGATAAATCCATCTTCTCCAAGTGTGTCCAGCAGATAACGGGTTCTGGATCGCCCTCTGTTTTCGTAATTGCCATAGGTGGTAAAAGTATTTACCATCGCTTTGATATGATAGAGGGTCTTAGCTGGATCGATGCCTTTCGCCACACATACCCCCAGTTTCGGATTGCTTCCAAGGCCCCCAGCGGCATAGACGTCAAAGGTCTTGTCCGGATTCGCCACAAAGCCCAAATCCCGGAATGTCGCATGGGTTTCATTCGCCGGAGAATTCGAGAAACCTACCTTTAACTTGCGGGGGAACTTTACCGCCTTGATAAATCCCATCATATATTCGCCGGCTTCGATGGCATAGGGAAGGACGTCAAAATACTCCTCCTTCTGCACACCAGAGAGCGGAGATGCCATAACATTCCGCGGGAAATCCCCGCCGCCGCCACGGGATATCATACCAGCCTTCCATGCCCCTTCCATTAGATCGCACAGATCTGCCGCCTCCAAGTGATGAAGCTGGATCGACTGGCACGTGGTGAGTTTCATTTTCTTGATCTGGTATTTATCACAGGCCTCTGTGATAAATTTCAGACGTTCTTTCGTAAGACGTCCGCCAGCCATGCGGAGCCGGAGCATATGGGTTTCCCCTCCCCGCTCTGCGTAACTTCCGAATCCCCCGGAAAACCCTTTGTATTGGGGAACCGTGATTTCCTTATTATGGAACTTATTTGTCATTTCTTTGAATTCTTCGAGATCAGGAAGAAATTCTGTTAAATAATCCTTTGCCAAAAGAATCCTCCTTTACCAATTAAAATACGTTTTGTTGTTATTATACCCTAACAGTCAATTTTAATCAAATAGAAAAAGAGGTCTATCCTATTTTTAAAAGGCGCACCGCTCTCCCGCAGCACGCCTTTCATATTTTGCAGCATATAATTTACTTGTCTCTCCAGACGATCCGTCCTTTGGTGAGATCATAGGGCGATAACTCAAGTGTCACCTTATCTCCTGGAAGGATACGGATGAAGTTCATCCTGAGTTTACCGCTGATATGTGCCAATACTTTATGGCCGTTTTCAAGTTCTACCTGAAACATGGCGTTTGGCAGTTTCTCCACAACAGTTCCCTCGATTTCAATAACATCTGCTTTTGACATAAAAACTCTCCTTTTTCAATGGCTTGACAAAACTAATCTAAACTGAACTATCGGTTTCGTTCAACGACAAAATCTCCGGCTCTCCCTCGGTGATCAGTATTGTATTTTCATAGTGTGCAGAATTTGATCTGTCCCTTGTGACAACAGTCCAGTCATCTTCCAGGATCCAAATCTTCCAATCGCCGGCATTTATCATCGGTTCAACCGCCAGCGTCATCCCCGGCCTCAGCTTAGGTCCTCGTCCCACCGGCTTAAAATTTGGAATCTGCGGTTCCTCATGCAGTTTCGTTCCGATTCCGTGGCCTACCAGATCCCTCACGACAGAAAAGCCATAGCTTTCCGCATACTTTTGGATCGCCGCAGAAATATCATGAAGATGATTTCCTGCCACTGCCATCTTGATCCCCTCAAAAAAACTCTGCTTCGTGACCGCTATTAACTGTTCCGCCTCTTTGCTTATCTTTCCCACACCGTGAGTTCTAGCTGCATCCGAATGATATCCTTCATAAATAACTCCTGCATCCAGACTGACGATATCTCCCTCTTCGATCTTCCGGGAATCCGTAGGAATCCCATGAACCACTTCGTCATTTACAGACACACAGATAGAGGCGGGATATCCTTCATAGTTCAGGAAAGAGGGAACACAGCCCGCTTTTCTTATGAGCTCCTCTCCCTTGCGGTCGATATCCAGCGTTGTAATACCTGGTGCGATGATCTCTGCTAATTTATTGTGTACATCCGCAAGAATCTTTCCTGCCTCTCTCATGAGTGCAATCTCTCGCTCTGATTTAATCGTTATCGCCATGACAATCTCCATTTCCGAATTCTAAAGCATGACCTTCTGGATATCCGGCATTTCGCTTCATCATAAGATTATTTTGTCTCCAGAATCTTCACAATGGCGTCAAATACATCCTGAAGGTCAACCGTTCCATCTACTTCTTTCAAGATTCCCTCTTTATTATAATAGTCGATCAAAGGCTGGGTCTGGTTATGATATACTTCCAGACGCTGCTTCACAGTCTCTGGTTTGTCGTCGTCACGAAGGATCAACTCGCCTCCACAGGCATCGCAGACACCTTCTTTCTGGGTCGGGTTATACTTAATATGATATGTTCCACCACAGGCTACACATGCACGTCTGCCTGACATTCTGTTGATAATATTTTCATCGGGAACCTCTACGTTGATGGCAAAGTCCATCTTCTCACCAATCTTAGCAAGAGCCTCTGTCAGAGCCTCTGCCTGCGGAATGGTCCTTGGGAATCCGTCCAGAACATACCCTTTCTTTGCATCGTCCTGGGCCAGGCGGTCTACCACCAGATCCACCACCAGTTCATCCGGCACCAAAAGTCCCTGATCCATATAGGTTTTCGCCTTCTGGCCAAGTTCCGTATTCTCTTTGATATTGGCACGGAATATATCCCCTGTGGAAATATGGGGAATGCCGTATTTTTCTGAAATCTTCTTTGCCTGGGTACCTTTTCCGGCACCCGGAGCTCCTAGCATAACTATCTTCATAAAGAAACCTGCCTTTCTTTTTTCTTTCATTTTTATAAAAAGGGGTAAGCAGCCACACGAAAAAGCATGGCTGATTTTTCGCTGGCCGATCCCCTTTTAAAATATACCGCATCGATTTTTGTAAACTCAGTCTCCCAAAAATCCCTTGTAGTTCCGTACCAGCAATTGGGATTCCAACTGTTTCAGCGTCTCGATCACAACACCTACGATGATGATCAGAGAAGTACCTGTAAAGGATACATTGGCACCGAAAACACCTGAGAATATAATAGGAAGAACACAGACAATAACCATTGCCACTGCACCGATAAAGATGATGCTGTTCAGTACATTGTTCAGATATTCAGTGGTCGGTTTGCCCGGCCGGATACCTGGTATGAATCCACCCTGTTTTTTCATGTTGTTGGAAATCTCAAGGGGATTAAAGGTTACCGAAGTGTAAAAGTATGCAAAGAAGATCACAAGGGCAATATACACCAGCAATCCCAATGAATACTTAAACTCTCCCCAGGAAGTGATATTACACCAGCTGCTCTGGTTGCATACTTTGATCAGTTTCTGGATCAGGCTGGCGCCGTCACCGGAGGCCGGCTGAATGCCTGCAAAGCTGGCGATAACAACCGGAAGCTGCAGCATGGAACTGGCAAAGATCACCGGGATAACTCCCGCTGTATTTACCTTCAGCGGAATATGGCTTGACTGTCCGCCAAACATCTTCCGTCCCTGCATTTTCTTGGCATACTGAACTGGAATCTTTCTCTCGCCATCCTGAAGCAGTACGATAAACAGGAACATTGCTATAATGATCGCAAGAATGATCACCGCCGCAAGGACTGCATTGGTGATGTTGCCTGCGCCCTTAACAAACTGATTATACAGAGTGATCAGGTCGCTTGGTATACGTGCCACAATATTGATCAGCAGGATAATGGAAATACCATTTCCAATCCCTTTCTCCGTAATCTGCTCTCCCAGCCACATAAGGAATGCCGCCCCGGCTGTCAGTGCTACCACTGCGATGATAACCGGCGTATAACCCTCTTCGGTGAAGAGCTTCTGGTTACGGAACCCGATGATAATGGCCACACCTTCAATAACTGCCAGCACAATGGAAAGATATCTCGTGTATTCATTGAGTTTTTTCCTTCCATCCTCACCATCTTTCTGCATCTCCTCCAGCCGGGGGATCGCGATGGTAAGAAGCTGGATGATAATGGATGCTGTGATATATGGCGTAATGTTCAGTGCAAAAATAGACATTCTTGTAAAGGAACCACCAGTCATAACATCCAGGAAACCGAGTGCCTGGTTGTTGTTAAACAAGTTCTGGATAACAGCAGTATTTACACCCGGGATCGGAATATTACACCCAATACGTACAACGATAAGTCCCATAAAAACAAACAAAAGTTTATTACGGATCTCTTTCGTCTTAAACGCATTTTTTATCGTTTCAAGCATTAGATCACCTCAGCTTTTCCACCAACTGCCTGAATTTTCTCTGCCGCACTCTTGCTGAATGCATTCGCTTTCACATCAAGCTTTTTGGTTAATTCTCCATTTCCAAGAATTTTGACTCCATCCTTAGGATTTTTTACAATGCCTTTTTCCATAAGAGTTTCTACTGTTACCTCAGCTCCGTCTTCAAATACATTCAGACGGTCCAGTCCAATGGCAACAATATCTTTGCTGTTTATATTTGTAAATCCTCTCTTCGGCAATCTTCTGTATAATGGTAACTGACCACCTTCAAAACCTGGTCTGGGCGCACCGGAACGGGCTTTCTGTCCTTTATGGCCCTTACCTGCGGTTTTGCCATTTCCTGAACCGTGTCCACGTCCGCGACGGAATTCGTTGCTGTGCTTGGAACCAGCTGCAGGCTTTAATTCTGATAAATTCATGGTTTGCCACCTCCTTGTTAATTAGATTTCTTCAACTTTTACTAAGTGTCTTACTTGCTGAATCATTCCTCTGACAGCTGGATTATCCGGCATCTCAACGGTCTTGTTCAGTTTCCGGAGCCCCAGGGCCTCCACTGTCTTTCTGTGTTTTGGAATGGCACCAATTGTAGACTTTACTAACGTGATTTTTAATTTATCTGCCATCAAAAAGTCCCTCCTAACCTAAAACTTCTTCTACGGAAAGTCCGCGGAGTTTAGCTACTTCTTCCGGTGTCTTAAGCTCGTTCAAGCCAGCGATCGTTGCAAGTACAACGTTCTGCTTATTCCGGGAACCCAGAGACTTTGTACGGATATTTTTATATCCGGCAAGCTCCAGTACAGAACGGGCAGGACCACCTGCGATGATTCCGGTACCTTCCGGGGACTTCTTCATAAGAACCTCAGCACTGCCAAACTTACCAATATAATCATGTGGAATACTTCCGTTTTCATCGATCGGTACCTTGACCAGTTTCTTCATAGCATCCTCTTTGCCTTTGCGGATCGCTTCCGGAATTTCCATTGCTTTTCCTAAACCTGCACCAACATGTCCGTTGCCGTCGCCAACTACTACAAGAGCAGTAAAACGGAAGTTACGGCCACCCTTCACAACCTTGGTTACACGTTTAATTGATACTACTTTATCTTCTAATTCAAACTGACTAGCATCAATGATTTCACGTTTCATGAGTTTTCCTCCTTGCTTAGAATTCCAGACCAGCTTCTCTTGCTGCATCTGCTAACGCTTTTACTTTACCCTGATAAATATAACCGCCACGGTCAAATACTACTTCTTTGATGCCATTATCCAGTGCTTTCTTTGCGATAACAGCACCCAGCTTTGTAGCAGCTTCTACATTATTTGTCTTATCAAGGCCTTCCTTCACATCACCCTGAAGAGTTGATGCAGAAACAATCGTGTTGCCTGCCACATCATCGATGATCTGGGCATACATATGATTGTTGCTACGGAATACTGCCAAACGTGGTCTCTCAGGAGTTCCAGACAAACGGCTACGTAATCTTCTATGTTTGTTTCTGCGAACGTCGCTTCTATTTACTTTACTAACCATTCTTATTTACTCCTTTCTTATTTCTTACCAGTCTTACCAACTTTACGCCTGATCACTTCATCAGAGTACTTGATACCTTTGCCCTTATACGGCTCCGGTGCTCTCTTCTCTCTGATCTCAGCAGCGTACTGGCCAACTTTTTCTTTATCTATTCCCTTAACGATAATCTTGTTCTGACCATCCACAGTAACTTCCAATCCTTCTGGATCTTCCATTTCTACCGGATGTGAGTATCCAAGAGATAATACCAGTTTCTTACCCTGTTTTGCAGCCCTGTATCCAACTCCGTTTACTTCAAGCTCTTTGGAATAACCCTCTGTTACGCCTATGATCATGTTATTGATCAGAGTTCTTGTCAAACCGTGCAGGGATTTCATCTTTTTCAGATCGTTTGGACGGGAAACTTTGATCTCTTCTCCATCCTTCTCAATTTTCATTTCCGCAGGTAATACCCTCTCAAGTGTTCCCTTTGGTCCTTTTACTGTCACCTTATTATTTTCTGCAATATCTACAGTTACGCCTGCAGGTACCGCGATAGGCAATCTTCCAATTCGTGACATCTTGCCGTACCTCCTATATTTTTACTAGGTTGATTGTTGCTTATTATTCCAAACTCACCATACAAACGCGAGAACTTCTCCGCCGACATTCAGCTTACGGGCCTCTTTGTCAGTCAGAACACCTTTGTTTGTAGAAACGATTGCGATACCAAGTCCGCCGAGAACCTTAGGAAGATCTGCTGCGTTGGCATACACGCGAAGTCCCGGTTTGGAGATTCTCTTCAAACCAGAGATGATCTTTTCGTTCTTATCTTTACCATATTTCAAAGTGATGTGGATTGATTTGAATCCATCCACCTCAATGATTTCAAATTTCTTGATATACCCTTCCTTCAAAAGAATCTCTGCGATGGCAGTCTTCATTTTGGAAGCAGGAATATCTACTGTATCATGCTTTGCCGTATTCGCATTACGGATTCTTGTAAGCATATCTGCAATAGGATCGCTCATTGTCATTTGATTTTCCTCCTTAATCAACTTGCTAATACGTGTCCACTTCTATTCGTGAAACTACTTACTCTTACCAGCTTGCTTTTTTTACACCTGGAATCTGGCCTTTGTATGCTAACTCACGGAAGCAGATTCGGCAAATTCCATATTTTCTCAGGTAAGCATGTGGACGACCACAGATCTTACAACGGCTGTACTCTCTGGTGGAGAATTTAGCCGGACGCTGCTGCTTAATCTTCAAAGACTTTTTAGCCATGAAAAACCCCTCCTAACTATTTCTTGAACGGCATACCAAACTGTGCCAACAATTCACGTGCTTCTTCATCGGTATGAGCGGTAGTAACAAAGATAACATCCATACCTCTTACCTTATCTACTTTATCATACTCGATCTCCGGGAAGATCAACTGCTCTTTGATTCCCAGTGCATAATTTCCACGGCCATCAAAGGCATTCGGGTTCACACCTCTGAAGTCACGTACACGCGGAAGCGCGAGGTTAATCAGACGATCCACAAATTCATACATTTTTTCACCGCGAAGCGTCACCTTGCAGCCAATCGGCTGGCCTTCACGAAGTTTAAAGTTCGCTACCGATTTCTTAGCTCTTGTCACAACAGCTTTCTGTCCTGTGATCGTCTCCAGATCACTGATCGCTGTATCCAGAACCTTTGAATTCTCTTTTGCTTCACCAACGCCCATGTTGATAACAACCTTGTTGAGCTTTGGTACCTGCATAACATTTGCATATTCAAATTTTTTCTGCATACTCGGAACGATCTCGTTCAAGTATGTCTCTTTTAATCTACTCACCTAAACAGTACCTCCTCTCACATTAGTCAATCACTGCGCCAGTAGCTTTTGCGTAACGTACTTTCGATTTACCATCCTCAGACTTAAAGCCGATTCTCGTTACCTTTCCATCTACTACATACATTACATTGGATACGTCAAATGCTGCTTCTTCTTCAATGATTCCGCCCTTTGCATTTGACTGGTTCGGTTTCACATGTTTTTTCACCATGTTTACGCCTTCAACCTTCACTTTTCCATTCTTAACTTCAAGAACTTTTCCTTCTTTACCTTTATCTACACCGGCGATCACACGAACGGTATCGCCTTTTTTGATCTTTGATGTTGCCACTTCAGGGACACCTCCTTATAATACTTCTGGTGCTAAAGAAACAATCTTCATGAACTGTTTGTCTCTTAATTCTCTAGCTACAGGTCCAAAAATACGGGTTCCTCTAGGAGTCTTGTCATCTTTGATGATGACTGCCGCATTTTCATCAAAACGAATATATGAACCGTCTGGACGACGGATCTCTTTTACTGTACGAACAACAACAGCCTTTACTACGTCTCCTTTTTTAACAACTCCACCTGGTGTTGCATCTTTGACCGTAGCAACGATAATATCGCCTACTGCCGCATATCTTCTAACAGAACCGCCAAGAACACGGATACAAAGCAATTCTTTGGCACCTGTGTTATCAGCAACTTTAAGTCTTGTTTCCTGCTGTACCATTCCAATACTCTCCTTTCAAGGTTATTCTGATAACGAAATTATTTTGCTGAAGCAAACGGTTTATTTTGCTTTTTCGATAATCTCAACAAGTCTCCATCTCTTGTCCTTGGACAACGGTCTTGTCTCCATAACCTTTACTCTGTCACCAATGTTACATTCATTCTGCTCGTCATGAGCCTTTAATTTATAAGTTCTCTTTACGATTTTTCCATAAAGCGGATGTTTTACGTTGTCCACTACAGCTACAACGATGGTCTTATCCATTTTATTACTTACAACTTTACCTGTACGAGTTTTTCTAAGATTTCTTTCCACAACAAAATCCTCCTTTCCATTTAGTTAGCTGCCTTCTGCTCAAGAGACATCGCTGTCTGAATACGAGCAATATTGCGTCTAACTTCTTTGATTCTGCTTGTATTGTCAAGTTGGTTTGTTGCGTTCTGGAATCTCAAATTGAAAAGTTCCTTCTTAGCAGCTACTAACTCGTCATTTAATTCAGCAAGTGATTTATCTTTCAAATTATTCATGAACTCTTTACTCTTCACTGCCCGCACCTCCTTCTAAGTCTGCGCGTGAAACGATCTTACATTTTACCGGCAATTTGTGGGTTGCAAGACGAAGCGCCTCTCTTGCCACTTCTTCCGGCACACCGGCGATCTCAAACATTACGCGTCCTGGCTTAACTACAGCTACCCAGTATTCCAGAGCACCTTTACCTTTACCCATTCGAGTCTCGGCAGGAGTCTTTGTAACCGGCTTGTCAGGGAAAATCTTGATCCAGACTTTACCACCACGCTTGATATAACGGGTCATGGCAACACGGGCTGCCTCTATCTGATTGGACTTGATCCAGGCCGGCTCAGTAGCAACGATACCGAATTCACCATATGTGATCTTGTTGCCGCGAAGCGCCTTACCCTTCATAGAACCACGAAACTGTTTACGACGTTTTACTCTCTTAGGCATTAACATTATTTATCGCTCCCTTCCTTTGCACTAGCCTTGGCTGGTTTTTCACCTTTGGTTGGAAGTACTTCTCCATGATAGATCCATGCCTTCACACCGATCTTACCATAAGTTGTGTTCGCTTCTGCAAATCCATAGTCAATGTCTGCACGAAGTGTCTGAAGCGGAATATTTCCTTCGCTGTAGAACTCGGTACGAGCCATATCAGCACCGCCAAGACGTCCGGAACATGCTGTTTTGATACCCTGTGCTCCCGCTTTCATTGCCCTGCCCATGCAGGATTTCATCGCACGGCGGAAGGAAATACGGTTTTCCAGCTGTGCTGCGATATTCTCTGCTACCAGCTGAGCATCGCTGTCCGGTCTCTTTACTTCTTTGATATCCACAAGGATCTTCTTCTCGGAGAACTTAGCCAGTTCCACTTTCAGCTTCTCGATCTCAGACCCGCCTTTTCCGATTACCACACCTGGCTTTGCTGTATAAACGATAACTTTAACCCGCTCGCTTGTTCTCTCGATCTCGATCTTGGAAATTCCTGCGTGATACAGTTTTTTCTTCAGGAACTTACGAATTTTATAATCTTCCACAAGACTGTCAGCAAAATCTTCCGGCTCTGCGAACCATCTGGACTCCCAGTCTTTAATAACGCCGACTCTTAAACCATGAGGATTAACTTTTTGTCCCATTGTTACTCTCCTTTCACTATCTCTCATTCAAGACTACTGTAATATGACACATTCTCTTTTCGATTCTGTAAGCCATACCACGAGCTCTTGGTCGAATTCTCTTCATTGTCGTTGCTTTGTTGGCAAAGCACTCTTCTACATAGAGAGTTTCCGGATTCATTCCATTATTGTTCTCAGCATTTGCAATTGCAGATTTCAAAAGCTTCTCAATTACAGCTGATGCATATCTTGGGTTGTATGCTAAAATACCAAGCGCTGTCTGTACATCCTTGCCACGGATCGCATCCAGTACAAATCCTGCTTTCTGGGCAGACATTCTGGCATATGACAGTTTAGCAGATGGTCTTGTATCTTTATTCTGGTTTCTTTCTTTCTTAATCTGTGATCTATGTCCTTTAGCCACGGATGAAACCTCCTTTCAAAATTGAAAACAATATATGCTGCCGAAAGTTTCGCAGAAACTTTCCAAGAATTTTGAAAAAATTCTTTTTTAGCGGCCTTTTTTCTCGTCTTTACCATGTCCGCGATAGGTTCTGGTAGCAACAAACTCACCGAGCTTGTGGCCTACCATATCCTCTGTAATATATACAGGAACATGTTTTCTACCGTCATGCACTGCGATGGTATGACTTACCATGCTAGGGAAGATAGTAGAACGACGTGACCAGGTTTTTATTACTTGTTTATCGCCAGATTCGTTCATGGCATCAATCTTTTTCAAAAGATGCGCATCAGCGAATGGTCCTTTTTTTAATGAACGAGCCAATTCATTTACCTCCTTTTATTGAGAAAACCATAGGTCAGGGGCAAGCCGGATGGCTGTACCCATGACGTTGTATAATCTGATGGTCATTTGGCAAGGGCTGAAGCCTTATTTTGCTAAGGCTGGAGCGCTTGCCCCGCCCACTTGCTAAATCATCTTATTTGGCAAGGGCTTTCCCGTCCCTTCTACGGATGATCATCTTATTCGACTGCTTATTTTTCTTTCTTGTCTTAAGACCAAGTGCAGGCTTGCCCCAAGGTGTACATGGACCTGGACGTCCGATACCGGTCTTACCTTCTCCACCACCGTGTGGATGGTCATTCGGGTTCATAACAGATCCACGGACCGTCGGACGGATACCCATATGGCGTTTACGTCCTGCTTTACCGATATTGATCAGGTTATGCTCTGCATTTCCCACCTGTCCGATGGTCGCGCGGCATACGATGGGCACCATTCTCATCTCGCCGGAAGGCATACGAAGCGTCGCATATTTTCCTTCCTTCGCCATAAGCTGTGCGCTGTTTCCTGCAGAACGGACAAACTGTCCGCCATGTCCCGGATAAAGCTCGATGTTGTGTACCAGTGTACCAACCGGAATATCTTTCAGCTCCATGCAGTTTCCGACTCTTGCCTCAGCGGTCTCACCATTCATTACCTGCTGTCCGACTTTCAGTCCCGCCGGTGCAAGAATGTATGCCTTCTCACCGTCTGCATAGCAGATCAGGGCAATGTTTGCCGTACGGTTCGGATCGTACTCGATACTCTTTACTGTTGCTGGAATTCCGTCTTTATTTCTCTTAAAATCGATAATTCTATATTTTCTTCTAGAACCGCCTCCACGGTGTCTCACCGTGATCTTTCCCTGGGCGTTGCGTCCTGCATTTTTCTTCAGGGACACCGTCAGGGATTTCTCAGGAACAGACTTTGTGATCTCCGCAAAATCAGAACCTGTCATCTGTCTTCTAGAAGGTGTATATGGGTTAAATGTCTTAATTCCCATGAGTTACACTCCTTTCAAAAATAACTTGCTTTGTATCAAAAGAATTTATCTTCAAATTCTTTACAGGCCTTCAAAAATCTCAATGTCAGCGCTGTCTTCTGTCAGCTGCACAACTGCTTTCTTTCTCTTAGCAGTCTTACCCGTTGTC
>CAMTDY010000022.1 GCA_947070915.1 uncultured Roseburia sp. | reverse complement strand
GTTTGTAGTTGCATTTTCTTTTTGCAGCATAATTACCAAAAGAAATTTAACAGAAATTACGCATTGGTGGACAATACTTGCATCCGTGATTAACCTTGTTACCATCGTTGTTTTATGGATTATTTGTAAATGTGGCAACACAACCTTTCGTGAAATGATACATTACGAAAAAAAACAAAGAAACATCTTCAAAGGATTTCTATTTATTGTCATCATGTTGTTGTTAGGTATAGGAGGCATGTATCTGGCAGGGGTGTTTTGTTATGGAGAGTTTCCCTACCTTGCACCGATGATGATAGCACCTATTGCCCCTTATCTTGCTATATTAAATATTTTTATACTCCCACTGACAACGACAATCGCAGAAGAGGGAGTATATTTAGGATATGGGGTAAATAGCTTCGCTTCAAAATGGGCAGCTATTTTCATCCCTGCATTTTTCTATGCCTTACAGCATAGTTTTATTCCCACGATATTTGATATGGAATTTATAACCTATCGTTTTTTATCTTTTTTCCCATTGACGATATGGATATGCTTCCAATACTATAGAGGAAGTTCTATTTCTTACATTATGACGGGACACTGGATCCTGAATATAGCAACCACAATTCAAATTGTAATAACTTCTTTTCATCCAGAAATTTATTCGACGTTGATCAAATAACAGATTACAATTGTTATATGCAAAAAGGACACTCCCGATATTCATTGCTCTATCAGAAATGCCCTTTTGTTGTTTACGCAGATTTATTTATTAGTAATTGTTCCTTACTAACGCATAGACTCTTCCTGCTTTTTGATCATCTGACGAACCATCTCGCCACCGATGCTTCCAGCCTCTCTGGATGTGAGGTCACCATTGTAACCTTCTTTCAGGTTTACTCCAAGCTCGGATGCAACCTCCATTTTGAATCTGTCCATAGCGTCTTTAGCCTGTGGTACTTCCATTCTGTTGCTAGATTTACTCATGATCATTCACCTCCGTATATTTTAGTATTTATCTTGAGAGATAACGGAATGTCTTTTTTTATGAAACATTCCGTTACCGAAACATTTCATGTTTAAGCCACTCGGTTATCTGATACTATTGTACCCACGAAGGTTTTTTTAATTCTGGAAGTTTTTTCTATGAAAGTAAAGCCAAGCGGACGAGGATGCGTCATGTTTACATGACAGCAGCCTCGGACATTTGGCGCACCGACGGAATGAGCAAGGAAGGCGAATGCCTGGATTGCGAATTCCGGCAGCGGTTGCGGGAGTGCGCCAGCACGGAGCAACCGGCTTTCATAGACAGGCCGGACAGCGACCATGTGGATGAGCATGTTTACACGCACAGACACATGGGCATTGGACGGGCAAGACGGAATGAGTACGCAGGGCGGCAGCCCGTTAGTACGAATTCCGGCGGCGGGTGCGGGAGTGCGCCAGCACGGAGCAACCGGCTTTCATAGATTGGCGTGACAGCGACCCGTCATGCTTCGTGACAGCTACTGTCTCTCCTCCAGATCCATTTGAATTTTTTCAAGATAATGAACAAAGGTTCCAGAGTATGTAGATATTTCATAGGCCGGATTCAGCTCATCAAATCCAAAGCTTTTTTTCCCTCCCATTTCCATCCGTTCCCAGAAAGTTTTTAAATATGTAAAAGGAAGATAGGTAAAACAATCCCGGTTTTTAAAATAAATAAGTAAAAAAGCGATTCCCTCCTGTGCCTCAAATTCCTCCATAAACTTCATCTGATGCTCATGGATATTGGCGAGGGGAAAGCGATCCTCCGCACACTCTTTGGCATCAAAGCAGACGGGTATTCCCTGCACGACACCGATATAGTCCACTGTACTTTTTTGTTCAAAATACGCCAGCGTGATATGTCTTGTGCTCTCATCAATATGAATGGGTTTGATCGGGGTTGGCACTTTTTGGATCAGCGCCAGCTTTTGGTTTCTGTATTTTTCATTTGTGAGGTTGATGAGTTCTTCTAAAAAGGATCCCCGCAGACCTCTGGAATTCCATGTCGCCATAATTACCTTCTTCTCCGCTGTCTCTCACGTGTACCACTGCGGGCAGTTCCACAGCTCCCGCCATAATACCGTCTATTCGTACCCTATGGAAGAGCGTTGCTCACCGCAAGCGGCGGCCCCTTGATCAGCTCGATTCACAGGCTCCGCAGCTGCTTCGTCTATTCGTACCCTATGGAAGAGCGTTGCCGCACGCAAGCGGCGGCAACGCTCTTCCATAGGGTACTCATATCGTTTACCGCTCTTATGTCGTTCTTTTTTATAATGAAAACACCAGCATTTGCTTCGCAATCTTTTCCATGAGAGCCACGACACTGTTTGCAAGCGAGCTTGCACAGTGTCGTGGCTCTCATGGAACACCTTCGGTGCATGCTGGTGTTTTCATTATAATTTGCCCGCCGCACTCACAGTTTATTCGTCTACGTTGTGGTATACTGCCTGGACATCATCGTCTTCGTCCAGAAGATCCATAATACGGTTAAACATTTTTTTATCTTCTTCGTCTGTCAGCTCCACATAAGTCTGTGGAATCATTGTGACTTCTGCCTGTGCCATCGGCACTCCTTCTTTTTCCAGCGCCTCACGCACCTGGCTGAAATCATCCGGTGCCGTCAGGATCTCGTAGCTGTCTTCTTCTTCACTAAAATCCT
Source organism: uncultured Roseburia sp. (assembly GCA_947070915.1). Taxonomy (GTDB): domain Bacteria; phylum Bacillota; class Clostridia; order Lachnospirales; family Lachnospiraceae; genus Eubacterium_F. The sequence goes on along the minus strand of CAMTDY010000022.1, from coordinate 19,112 downwards.
CTGCTCCCGCATCCAGTGCCAACATCATAAATTCATCGGCATCGGTTTCATATTCTTCTTTATCAATGATGATCTGTCCCTTTGTATCAAACATATAAGACACACAGCCTGTCGTACCCACGTTTCCGTTTCCTTTTGTAAAAGCATTTCGCACGTTGGAAGCAGTACGGTTCTTATTATCTGTCAATGCCTCTACGATGATCGCTGTACCATTGGGACCGTATCCTTCATATGTAATATTTACATAATTCACCGCGTCCACATTGCCAGCTGCTTTTTTGATCCCCCGGTCGATGGTATCATTCGGCATATTATTTGCTTTTGCCTTTGCGATCACATCGCGGAGCTTGCTGTTGTTATTTGGATCTGGGCCGCCTTCCTTTACCGCCACAGCGATCTCACGGCCGATCACAGTAAATATCTTTCCCTTTTTCGCATCATTTTTTTCTTTTTTATGCTTGATATTTGCAAATTTAGAATGTCCTGACATTTTTTCCCTCTTTTCTGCATGGCAAATTTTGCTCACCACTGCCTGATTATTTTATTTTTTCAGCAGACGTTTATCCCTCTGTCATGGAATGGATCAGGGCCTGCATACTCTCCATAACAGATGACACCTGTTCTTCTGTCTTTACCGCACAGAGGATCGTATCATCTCCAGCGATGGAACCGACGATACCCTCCAGCTTTACGGCGTCGATGGCTGCTGCCACTGCCATCGCCATCCCGCTGACGGTTTTTATCACCAGCAGGTTACCTGCCTGTTCCATGGATACCACACCATCCTGCAGCACACCAGTATACTGTCTGCCAAAACCACTGCTGCCACCACCGCCGCCCTCAGTAGACACGGTATAGCGCTGTTTCACCCGGATCCCTGGCACCTTGATCAGAGACATCTCCCGGATATCCCTGGACACCGTCGCCTGGGTTACCGAATATCCCGCTTCATTTAGAAAGCGCGCCAGATCTTCCTGGGTCTCCACCTCATGTTCATGAATGATCTCAATGATCTTTTCCTGTCTTTGTTTCTTCATCTTAACACCTATTTCCGATTAAGCTTGCTTCTCATTTTCTCATAAAAGCCAACATCACCGAGACAGACCATATCCACCATCTGCTCTGCCTTCCGGATATAAACCACATCCCCGGAGGAAGCATTCCACAGGATTTCCCCGTCACACCGTACAGAAGCTTCATCCATATAGGATTCTCTGGTCCTCTCCACCTGAATCCGTATCGTATCCTCTGATGAGACGACAAGGCTCCGTTTGTTCAGGGAATGGGGACAGATCGGCGTGATCACCAGCGCTTCCATATCCGGAGAGAGCACCGGACCGCCCGCTGACAGATTATAGGCAGTAGAGCCGGTAGGAGTGGCGACGATAACCCCGTCTGCCACATAGGTATCCATCAGTTCGTCGTTGACCCACACACTGGTGGTGATCATCCTCCCGATATCTTTTTTGCCGACAATGATCTCATTGACCGCCAGGCTCTCTTCCCCTCCTGACTCGATCATCCCGGATAATATGATTCTCTTCTCGATGCTGTAGCGCCCGGACATCACCATATCCAGCGCCTGATACATCCGCGGTCTCTCCACCTCAGTCAGAAAGCCAAGAGTCCCCAGATTCACTCCCAGGATCGGTATTTTCTGTCCGGCTATTTTTTTTGCCGCCTGGATCACCGTGCCGTCTCCTCCCAGCACCAGCGCCATATCCACCTCCTGGTCCAGACATAACTCATCCTTATGACTCAATATTGTAACACAGTATTCGGATTTTTCCAAATAAGTTTTTATCACATTTGCCACGGACCGCCCGGTGTCCTTCTCTTCATTCACGATCAGGCAAAAATTTTTCACTATTGTACCTCCATTACACTAAATCCCCAGTATGGTTTACCGCATGTTCCTGGGCCTCCTCCACGATCCGTCGGATTTCTTCTTCCTGTTCCTGGGATATTCCCTCAAAATTTTTGTCTTCCTTCTTTATATATAGAAGATATTCGATATTTCCTTCGGGTCCGCGGATCGGAGAAAAATCCAGACCGCAGATCGCAAATCCCAGGCCCCCGGCGTATGAAACAATGCTCTCGATCACTTCCCGGTGCACAGCGGGATCTCTGACAACTCCCTTTTTACCCACTTTTTCTCTGCCCGCCTCAAACTGCGGCTTGATCAGGCACACCATCGAAGCCCCTTCCTTCATCAAAGCCTTCACTGGTTCCAGCACCTTGGTAAGGGAAATAAATGCCACATCAATAGAAACAAAATCTACCAGTTCACCGATATCCTCCGGCGTCAGATAACGGATATTCGTCTTCTCCATGGATCTCACCCGTTCATCCTGACGCAGCTTCCAGGCCAGCTGGTTGGTTCCCACGTCCACCGCATAGACAAAAGCCGCCCCGTTCTGAAGCATGCAGTCCGTAAATCCTCCCGTGGAAGACCCTACATCCATGCAGATCCGGTTCTTTAATTCGATCGGAAATACCGCTATCGCCTTGTCCAGCTTGTAGCCGCCGCGGCTTACAAATTTTAACTTTTTCCCCCGGATTTCGATGTATACCTCTTCTGGAAACTTCTGCCCTGCTTTGTCCTCCCGCTGGTCGTTCACAAAGACATTTCCTGTCATGATCACCGCTTTTGCTTTTTCTCTGGATTCTGCCAGACCACGGTTCACCAGTAGTACATCCAGTCTCTCTTTCATCTTTATTCTCCATTCACGCAGACATTACGCGTTTTTTCGTTGTACAAGCATTTTTTCTATCTTCTTTGCGACGCTTCCCGCATCCATTCCCAGCCTTTCATACAGTTCTTCCGGTGCTCCGTGCTCCACGAAACAATCGTCAATGGAACAATTCAGAAAGATCTCCGGCACACATCCTTTGTCCATAAAAAGTGACTCTGCCTGCTGGCCAAAGCCGCCATTTTTCACATTATCCTCCAGTGTGACCACCATTCTGTGGGAGTGCACCAACGCCAGCATCAATTCCTTATCAAATGGTTTTACAAATCTCATATTTACCACAGTACATTGAATGTTCTTTTCCCGCAGCAGCCGCCCGGCATCCAGCGCCGTCTCCGTCATATTTCCTACCGCAAAAAGCACTGCATCCCCTTTGATCTTCCCTGGATCTGCCTTTTCATTTTCTTCCAGCAGCCTTCCCCGCTCCATCAGAATCCGGGCACGTCCTGGTTCCCAGGGCTTCTCACAGATGATTTCTTCTCTTCTCTCTTCATAAATATCCCCTCTCGGATACCGCACCGCCACGGGACCATCCTGTTCATAGGCAAAATCCAGGCACTGCTCCAGCTCTCTGCCATCCATCGGGGAAAGCACTGTCATGTTAGGGATCGAGGTGAGATAAGAAATATCGAAAATCCCCTGATGGGTATCGCCGTCCCGCCCCACGATCCCGCTGCGGTCCACCGCAAAGATCACCGGCAGCTCATTGAGACAGATATCATGGATCAGCTGGTCATAGGCTCTTTGTAAAAATGTAGAATAGATGGATACCACCGGACGCAGCCCGCCTGACACCAGTCCAGCGGCAAACGTCACCGCGTGTTCCTCCGCGATTCCCACATCAAAAAACCGTTCCGGATACTTCTCTCCGAATTCTTTTACCCCGGTTCCATCGGGCATGGCAGCGCATATCGACACAAGTTCCGGACATTCCTCTCCTTTTTTTACCATCCAGTCCCCAAATACATCGGTGTAAGTTCTTCCGCCGGTCTCCTCGATCTCTCCAGTCTTTGGCAGAAAACATCCCACTCCGTGGAAGGCAGACGGATTGTTCTCCGCAGGGAGATAGCCCTTTCCTTTTTTGGTCACCACATGCACCAGCACCGGCCGGTTTTTGATCCGCGCCGCCGCCCGGAATGCCTCCAGCATATCCTTTATATTATGCCCGTCAATGGGCCCCACATAAATGATCCCCATCTCCTCAAACAGCATTCCCGGCACCAGGAGATGTTTCAGGGAATTCTTGGCGTTCTTAATAGTTTCCGCCATGGAAGTTCCCACATTGGGGATCCGGTCCAGCCGCTCTTCAATATTTATCTTGAGATTATTATATTTCTGGTTGGTACGCATTTTACCGAGATAATTCGACATCCCGCCCACATTTTTTGAAATAGACATTTTATTATCATTGAGCACAATGATCATGTTGGATTTGAGCGGTTCCGCATTGTTCAGCGCCTCGAAGGCCATACCGCCGGACAGGGCGCCGTCCCCGATCACCGCCACCACCTTTTCATCCCCGCCCCGAATGTCTCTCGCCTTCGCCATACCCAGAGCCAGGGACAGGGAGGTGGAACTGTGTCCGGTGTTAAAGGTATCCGCAGGGTTTTCACTTACTTTGGGAAAACCGCTGATCCCATCCAGCTTCCGCAGGGTGCCAAATGCTTTATTCCTTCCAGTAAGAAGTTTGTGCACATAGGCCTGGTGCCCCACATCCCAGATCAGCTTGTCCTTCGGAAATTCAAGGAACAGATGCAGCGCCATCGTCAGCTCCACCGCCCCCAGGTTCGACGCCAGATGCCCCCCGGTACGGCTGATGCTCTTCACCAGACGGACACGGATCTCCTTGGCAAGCCTGCGGTAATCCTCCGGCGCAATATTTTTTATATCGTTTTCTTTTTCGATCGTTTTCAGTAAAGTGCCCACTGTTTTCACCTTTTCCATATTATTTATCCCGTTTTGTCAGCCAGCCCATGCATTCCTCCAGAAAAACTTTGTCCCCAGGAAAGGATGCCAGTATCTCCAGTGCCTCTGCCGTATATTCTTTAACCTTCTCTGAGGATCTCTCGATGCCATAGAGCGCCGCAAAGGTGGATTTTTCATTGCGCTCATCGGAATGAACCGGCTTTCCTAACTTCTCTTCATCCCCCACCACATCCAGGATATCATCCTGGATCTGGAAAGCGATGCCAAGCTTTTTCGCTGACAGCTCCAGGCTCTGGATCTGTTCCTGGGCAGCTCCTGCCAGGATACCGCCGATCATAAATGCCGCCTCCAATAAAGCAGATGTTTTTGTCTCATATACAAATAGAAGCGTGGCTTCGTCCACAAATTTTCCATTTTCCTCTACATCCACAACCTGTCCGCCCACCATGCCATACATACCTGCTTTTCTACCCAGAACCCGGAGCGCTTCCGCCACCCGGTCTGCTTTTCCACTGCCAAATGCCGTAAAAGCAGTCTCGTAGGCATAATTTAAAAGAGCATCCCCGGCAAGGATCCCCATATCCTCTCCGAATTTTTTGTGGGTGGTCAGCCTGCCCCGGCGGTAATCATCATCATCCATCGCAGGAAGATCATCATGCACCAGCGAATAGGTATGGATCATCTCCAATGCCGCCATAAAGGGCTCGATCACCCCGGGATCAGTTCCCCCGCACATCTCGTAGACTGCCTGCATTAAGATTGGGCGCAGTCTTTTGCCTCCTGCCCTCACACTATAATTCACCGCTTCAAAAATGGTTTTCTGATACCCTTCTTCTGCCGGCAGGTAACGGTCCAGGATTTGCTCTGTTCTCTGCACCCTCTCTGCCATGCTTTTCTCAAAATCATTCATCTTCTTCACCGTCTATATCCTTCTTCATCAGAATTTCAATCTTCTTTTCCACCTTGTCGATGGCTTTATTTCCCTGCGCTACCAGTTTCATTCCCTGGGAAAATGTCTTATACGACTCCTCCAGGGACAATGGCTCGCTCTCCATCTGTTCCACGGTCTGCTCCAGCTTCTCTATGATCTCTTCCAGCTCCATCCTGAATCCTGCCTTTCTTCACCTGTTATATACATTTATTCCCGCCATTCCACTGTTTCAAACAATTCCTTTACCTCTGCCCGGACACGGCCGTCCGCCAAGGTGATATCCACCTGGTCCCCCGGCGCCAGTTTCTTTACGCTCTCGATCCGGTTGCCCTCCAGATCGGAAAAATAGGCAAATCCACTTTCCAGACGTTTCAGCGGGGACATACCATCCAGCCTTCCCGCCAACAGCTGCAGCCGGTATTTTTTATCCTCCAGCAGCCGGTTCATCAGCCCTGTAAGCTTGTCCTCCATATCCGCCACATACTGGCGTCTCTGCAGCACCTGCTGGGATGGGTTCAGCACCTTCAGCTGCCGTTCCCGGAAAGCAAGTTCCTGCCTCGCATCGTCGAGGCGGTCAAACATGGCGCGGATCAGCCGGTCCTTACAGCCATAGAGGGTTTCCAGCACCAGCCTGACATCGTATACTGCCAGCTCTGCCGCCGCTGAGGGCGTCGGGGCACGCAGGTCTGCCACATAATCGGCAATGGTGGTGTCCGTCTCATGTCCCACCGCAGATATGACCGGCGTAGAACATTCATAGATCGCCTGGGCGGTATTTTCCTCGTTGAATGCCCACAGATCCTCGATGGAGCCGCCGCCCCGCCCGACGATGATCACATCCACTCCGGCTTGGTCTAATGTCTGTATTCCTTTAACAATGGTATCACTGGCGCCCTCACCCTGCACTTTCGCCGGATACAGCACCAGCTGGACATAGGGATTCCTTCTGGCTGAAATATTCCGGATGTCCTGGATGGCTGCCCCGGTATCTGCTGTGACAATGCCAACTTTCTTTACATAAGAAGGAATCTTCTTTTTATGAGTTTCGTCAAAATATCCCTTCTGTTCTAATTTCTTTTTCAGCTGCTCGTATCTTTCATAGAGAGCTCCCTCTCCCGCCAATGTGATCTTTTTGGCATACAGCTGATATCTTCCGTCTCTTTCATAGACGCTGATTGTTCCGCCAATGATCACCGCCTGTCCGTCGGACAGCCGGAAATCCAGACCTCTCCGGTCTCCGGCAAACATGACGCAGCCCAAGGCAGAGGCAGAATCCTTCAACGTAAAATAAATATGCCCGGAACTGTGGTATTTGCAATTCGAGATCTCCCCTTTTACAAAAACGACCGACAGGGCATATTCCTTAGAAAACATATTTTTTATATATTGATTGATCGCTGATACCGAATAAACTTGTCCTCTATTCATCTGCAATATTTCCTAACATCCCGTTGATAAATGCAGCGCCGCCCTCGGCGCCATACTTTTTCCCAAGCTCCACTGCCTCATTGATCGCCACTCCCACTGGGACGTCTTCATCGAAGACCACCTCGTAGACTGCCAGCCGGAGAATCGCAAGCTCTTCTTTTCCAATGCGGTCCAGCTTCCAGCCTCTGGAGTGGGCGGATATCTGCTGGTCGATCTCCGGCAGCTTTTCACAGATATTTCCCAGCCGCTCCTTTATCGTCTCCTGCTCCTCTCCAAAATCATGGGTCCCAAAGTAGGAGCCCATCTGCTCTTCAAATTCATTTTCTGCATAAAACTCTTTCTGGAACAGCAGAACAAAAAGCTGCTCCCTGACTTCTCTTCTGGTCATATTTTCTCTCATTTCTGCGTTTATTTTTTCACCTGGCCCGTCGGCACGAATTTGAACCGGCCGTCAGGCTAAACCGGCATAAAGGGCGATGATATGCACCGCCCCTTAAGTCTCAATCCGGATCTGCTGCCGCAATTCCTGCCACCCTGACATTCACTCTCGTCACTTCCAGACCAGTCATATTGCTGACCGCCTGGGAAACTTTCTCCTGTACCTTTGCCGATACTTTCGGTATACTATATCCAAATCTCACATTGACTGCGACATCTAATTCTGCTTTATCCTCGGTGATATTTACCTTGACACCCTTGGAATTGCTCTTCCCGCCAAGCTTTCCTACGATATCTCCGACACCGCTTCCCACCATGGACTCGATTCCTTCCACTTCCGAAGCAGAAATACCGGCGATGGCAGTGATCACTTCGCTGGCGATCTGAACTTCCCCAATACTATCTTCTGTACCAAATACATCTTTTGCCATATTTGTCACCTCATTCATCGTTTTACGTTCATTTTATCACACTCCTCACTTTTTGCCAACAGGAGAAATAACAATTTTGTCCGATGCGCATTCCAGCTTACGTTTTACCACGTCTTCGATCTGGGCAATCTGCTGTTCTTTCAGGCTTTCCGCATTTACGATCACATCCACGCTGTCATCCACGATAGTCACCACCACATCCTGAAATCCTTTTGCCGCCAGGAGATTCTCTGTAGCGGTCTCCTTTTCGTTGACAGCGGTCATCGCTACGATCTCATTCATCGCCTTCTCTTTTTGTGCTTCCGAGGCAGTATTGCTGTTTACCAACTCCAAGAGTGTCTCTTTGTTCTTGGCCCGTGTCTGTTCTCTGGAAAGCTTTGCCGCCTCAAAGTAATCACCGGTGACGGTATTACTTACCAGCACTGCTTCTCCGGCATTTTCTTTGGAAGAAACTTCGTTATCCGATTTTTTCTCCTCCGCCGCCACATCTTCGTCGGAGATATCTGCCACGGTATCATCCTGGACTGCCGGGCCGGTCCCGTTTTCTGCTGCCACATTCTCCGCCGCATCCTTTCCATCGCCTGCTGCCTGCTCTGACTGGTTCAGCACACCCACAGCAAGGTCTTCTTCATCTGTAAGACTTAAATATCCAGCAAGAGCAACCATGACAACCAATGCCGTTATAATAATCTGATTTTTTCTCAATAGTTTCTTCACTACTTTGCCTCCTTACTTTTCCTTACTTTTCATTACTTTAATTTTATGACTCTCCACAGGAAATAATGCAGAAATCCCAGCTATAATTTCTCTCTGTACGGAAGGATTGTCTCCCCCGGCGCAGACCACAAGGATTCCTTCGATCTCCGGCTCCACCTCCTGGATGACATAAGGAGAAGTTTTTTTATTTTCATCCTCCGTCAGAACCGATTCCTCCTCGCTTTTATCCGCATCCCTTTTATTGTCTTTCAGAGTCACCTTCTCTCTGGAGGCACGGAGTGTGATCATGACGTCCACATCATCGATGCCCTCCGCCCTTCCCAGGATATCCTCCACCTGTTCCTCCATACGCGCCTGGTAACCCAGCAGGTCATTTCCCTGCTCCTCTTCCGTTCCTGTCACAGTTTCCTTTTCCTTCCGCGACGTCTCTTTTTCCGACATCCCGCCCCAGGAAAGGAAGATCAGCAGGATTCCCGACAGGATCACAATGAGGATCTTAAATATACCTGCCTTCTGTACCAGCTCCCTCAGCCGGTCTTTCCACTCATCTGGTCTCATGGTACCCCTCCTCCCCTGCGCCCGCCTGGGATCCTTTTTTTAGAAGCTCTTCTCTCTCCTCCCCGATCATGCGGAGCTCCTCTTGCTGAAACCCATTTTCCAGTTCAAAGATATTGTTGTCCAGACAATCATCTAGAAAATTTTCGCTGGTAAACCAGGCAAAGAGCGGCGTCATAACAAGGATGATGATCATCAGTCCCTCCACAAAGCGAAAATACCTGTGATAACTGGATCCGGAAAACAGATTGGTGATAATGGAAAACACAAGAACAAAAATCGCCACGTGTTTTACTGTCTCTAATATGGTATCCATGCCTTTCTCCTTTCACTGAATGCGGTTGGTAGCCGCAATGATGATCGTCAGGGTGACCAGAAACATCACCGCTGTCATGCAGACGATATAAAGCAATAACCTGCCACTGTCAGCGGTACTCTGAAACACCGAGACAATCCTGCGGTCCGTCACCGGCTGGGCAAAAGCGGCAAGGCCGCGGTACACTACCGTAAATACCCCCAGTTTCAGAATTGGCGCGATACAGATCACACACACCGCGATCAGTCCTCCCACACCGATAGCGCTTTTGATCAGTACCCCGGTGCCGATCACCGTATCCGTCACCCCGCCAAAGAGATTCCCCACTCCCGGCAGGCTGCTGGCCGTCCGGAACACACTGCTTCTTTTTACCCCATCCAGCGCCGGCATGATCAGCCCCTGGATCCCCTGATGGCCGATCAGTATTGCCAGAAGCGTCTTCGTCCCAATCCTTACAAGCCCTCTTAATAAAGAAGCAAATTTGGTAAAGCGCCAGTCCGCCAGCGGGTTCATGATACTGACCAGAAAATACACCTGAACCAGGGGAACAAATACCCGGATCAACACATTTTCCGCCACGCCGATGGCAAGAAGGGCGGTCTGGTAAAATGCCATCGAAGTGGCGCTGCCGGAGCTCCAGGTGAGAGCCACAGAAAATGAGGGGATCAGCGCATTCATAAATTGGATGATATCAGCCAGCACATCCCCCGCCACCTGGGTGACAGAAAAAAAGCCGGTGACCATTATGGTGACAACAAGAAAATATGTGATCTGAAATCCGGTCTCTCCCATCTGCTTTTCATACATGGTGGAAGAAAAATTCAGGAATACCCCGGACAATATACCAAACAAGATCAGCCGTATAAAGGTTTTCCGGTTTGCCTCAAACTGATGAACAATATAATTTCTCACATAACTTTCCATACCCGCCAGGGAAAGTTCTCCCTCTCCTACCAGCACCTGATCCACGTATTCCCTTATGGAAAAATCCATCTCATCCTCCTTCATATCCTGAAGGATTTCTTCTACCTCCTGCAGAGGAATGCTGTCATAGATCCTGTTCCGGATATCTTCAGAAGATAATGCCGGATCGTCAGAAACCGCCTTCGCCTCCCGACTGCCAAAACATGAAATTCCCATTCCGGCCGCCACAAGCAGACACAGGAAAATGCCAAATATTTTCCATCTCATCAAGGCAGCACCTCCCCAATGGTCTCCAGCAGTGACTGCAGCACCGGAAGGCTCACCACAATCATACTCATCTTTCCAAAAAAATCGACCTGCCCGGCAATGGCATTCTGTCCGGCATCCCGGCAGATCGCCGCCGTAAATTCGGACAGGTAGGCGATGCCAATCATTTTCAATATTATTTTTATGTAGGTTTCATGAATGCCGATATAATCCGCCAGGTTATGAAACATGTCCACCACATACTCAAACCGGCTGATCCCAAAGAAGAATATGATGATCCCGGAAACAATGGTGATCCAGATCCCGATATCCCTTCTCATGCCGCCAACGACCACCGCCAGTATCATTCCGGCGATGCCAATAAGTGCAATTTTAACCATAGTCTGCCCCCATCATAATGCAAATAATCGTTCTATCGTCTCAAACAGTTCTGCGATATAGGGGATCACCCAGAACAATACCAGCACCAGTCCGGCAAGGCTTGTAAGAAATGCCTGTTCTTCCCTTCCCGTCTGTTTCAAGATCTGGTTCAACATTGTCACGAGTATCCCTACCAGTGCGATTTTAAATATGATACTTATCTCCACAGCAAATCCTTTCCGGAAAATCTTTTTTCCTTACACAAGTATAATAACCATCAGTACACCGCCTGCAACCCCGCATACATAATAGAGCCTGAGCTTATTTGTCTTTTCCTTCTGCCTCTTCTCAATGATAAATTCCCATTTTTCCAGAAAATAATCAATCGCTTTTTCCTGTGTCCTGGAGTCAGTCCCTCCCAGCTGCCCTCCCATTTCCATAAATTCTTCCTCGGCGTCTTTTTCTAAGACGTCCCTGGTTATTTCCTTACGATAGCACTCTTTCCATATCTCCCGGACCATCCCAGTATTTTTCCTTGACAGCTCATCAGCCACCCCGGAGAAAAAACGGCGGAATGGCCCCTTTACCCTGCCTGCCACCTCTTCCAGAAGCTCCGGCAAAGGTGTACTCATATAGCGGATCTCTCCCTGTATGTAAAGAAATGCTTTCTTTACCTCATGCAGATTATTCAGCCGGTTCACATACATACAGGCCTGGTACATCCCCAGCGCCACCGATCCCAGAAGGACGATAACTATTCCCACCAGTTTAAGCATACAGACTCCCCCCCTGTCCATCGCATACATCCAGAACCGTTCCCGGCCCCTTCCTATTTCCCAGGACGATACAGCGCTCAAATAAACCATCCCGTAGCATGTCTCCCAGTTCCGGCTTTTCCCATATATCCCGAAAGTCCCTGCCATGGACCGTGGCGATCAGGGCACAGCCGCAGTTCATGACATACCGAAGTGCCTGTACATCTTTTTTTCCACCGATCTCGTCCACCACGATGACATCCGGCGCCAGAGACCGCACTGCCATCATCATCCCGACGGACTTGGGACAGCCGTCCAATACATCGGTGCGGCACCCCAGGTCGTTCTGGGGCATTCCCCGAAAACACCCTCCAATCTCGCTGCGCTCGTCCACCACTGTTACATTTTTTCCTTCCGGCTCATGGCTCTGCCCGGACACCCGCCGTACGATATCCCGGAGAAGGGTTGTCTTTCCGCAGCCCGGCGGAGAGATGATGAGCGTGTGGTAAATCCTGTCTCCCTGTTTAATATACTTTAAAACTGGATCTGCACATCCACGGACCTGGTGGGAAAGACGCACATTAATAAAGGAAATATTTCGGATATTTTTCACATTTCCCTGTTCCATGACCACCTGTCCCGCCACGCCCACCCGGTGTCCCCCGGGAACCGTAATAAACCCTTGGGATATCTCCTCCTCAAAGGCATAAAGGGAGTATCCGCTTATGTATTCCAGCATTTCCCTGATATCCGACCTGTCCACCTTTTCCCTGCACAGAATCCGCTTTTTCTCCTCCCGCAGCTCCACTGGCTGGCCGATGCGCAGCCGGATCTCCTGCAGCCTGTCCAGACAGATCTCCGCCTGCTCAAAATATTCCCGAAAACGTTTGGGCAGGATCTGTATGATCTCTGAATCCACCATCACCATACCTCCCTTGACAGCCTGTTTCTTTTATTTTATGTGTGGGAATTTTTTATATGCTTGAAAGGACAAAAAAAATATGATACTGTATTAAAAGAGAATTCACTGTCATGCCTTGCGACAGAACGGCGGAAAAAAAATTTGATCACAGAAAGGATGTACATACAATGGATTATGGATTGATCGGACAGCCCCTGGGACACAGCCTGTCCAAACCTATTCACGAGAGTCTCGCAGACTATACCTATGACCTGCACCCGCTGACCAAAGAGGAATTTGCCTCTTTTATGGAAGAAAAACCCTTCCGGGCAATTAATGTCACCATCCCATATAAAAGGGATGTCATTCCCTATCTGGACTCCATGGATGACAATGCCAAAGCCATCGGTGCGGTAAATACCATCGTAAATACCGACGGAAAGCTTCGAGGATACAACACAGATTTTTCCGGTTTTGATTATATGGTAAACCAACACGGCGTAGAGCTGAAAGATAAAAAAGTAGTAGTCCTCGGCAATGGCGGCGCCGCCCAGGCGGTCAAGGCAGTGGTCCGCAGGCACCAGGCAAAGGAAATGATCGTGGTAGACGTCGTAAAAGACGGCGAATCCATTACCTATGATGAATTATTCGCCAGCCACACCGACGCCCAGGTGATCATAAATACCAGTCCCATCGGCATGTATCCCAAAGTAGATGCCAGCCCTGTGGACCTGGCTCAGTTCCCGGACTGCCAGGCGGTGATGGATGTGGTCTACAATCCCCTCACCACGAAACTGGTGGCTCAGGCGAGAGAACTGGGTATGATTGGCGTCACTGGTCTGGAGATGCTGGTGGCCCAGGCAAAATACGCGGTGGAAATATTCCTGAATACCAAGATCGACGACAGCAGGATCCAGGAAATTTACGAGGAAGTTAAAAAAGAGTTTTTGTGATAACGCTGCTGAAGGTAGAGAAAAATGGAATGTTTTGCTTATGGGTATCGCAGGAAATAGTCTCACCATGGAAAAACTAGGATTTTTAAGAAGTTCTAATTAATATTTTTCTTTTTATGGCTGGCACAGCGGTAGTGTAAATAAATCTGTGGTTTTAGAAATAAGTGGCTCCTTTTTCAAGAGATTTACCTCTTCAACGATTACACGTCAACTCAAGATTGCTGCAATGCCCCCAAAAACTGTTGTCACTAAAACAACCTCGACATCATGCAAAAAAACATCCTCTTCCATAAAAACTCAGTCAAATACTCAAATTCAACGTAGTATCAGGCGCATCTGGATACGATAAAACGGTTAGTAACACAGTCGCCCCCACCCGTAAAACGGGCAATGTCGTCAACTTAAGAGTATATGTTTCAAAAAAAATTAGTGATAACAGGAGATGGTGGTTATTTTTATAAATAATTGCATCACAAACGAGACTGTTGGTTTTGAGACAGTCTGATATTTTTCTAAGACGGTTTTTAAGCTCCCTGTATTTGCTTTCAACACCCCAGCGTAGTTGGTATAAATCTGGAAAATTTTCTACAGGCATCTGTTCTGATGTCAGATTTGTAATCAAATATTCCGTGGTTCCATCTTCCAATGAAAAGTGAATGCTCCTTAAAGTAAGTGGTTCTTTATCATGGGAAGCGGGATATGTAAACAAAGCGTCTTCCTGCTCTGATATGACTTTTTTGAATGACTTTGGCACACGCATAAGAAACAGTATCCCTTTGGAATTTAGATAACGGAACATGTCCTCTGAGGGGTATCCCCTATCAAAAAGTACAATGCTGTTTGGAAACCCGGGCAAAAAATCCATATGGGATTTGGCAGATTCCCGTTCACTGTGGCGGTAGGAATGAAGGGAAACGTCAACCAGAATGTCGTTTATCACGTCATAAAGAACTGATACGGAGGCAAGCGGCGACACCTTTTCTGTTTTATTCGGATTACCGCCAAACACTTCATAATTCTCTTTTGATTCCGGAACCTGTATTGTACTTCCGTCAACAGCATAAATATGGAAACTATTCCATGTGCGTAAATCTGACGTCTGGGAATAGAAGCATTTCACAGAAAGTTGAAACAGTTCAAGAAACGCTTTATGTGAAATTTACCCTGTCGTGCCTTTGAAACCGCCTATTTTGATACAAATGGAGGAATCTCTGATGAAAAGTTACCTAAAAATTGAGAATAGGGAATGGATTTGTGAGTAGATTGCCCGTAAAACACCCAATCCAGCAAGTAACTCATCTTCATCCAATTCATTTCTCTCTGGAAAGTTTACCAGAGAATTTATCCTTGTACGAATCCCACTTACTGTATTTTCAGCAGCAGACAGATTTTTCAATTCATAGGCAATGTAATCGCCAGCATTTTCTAAATCTTCCTCTGCCAACTCCGTAATCCTAATTTGATATTGCCTCATCCCTGTATTTCTTCTCCAATCTGTCACACATAGTATTAAAGTCTTTTGTCTTTCCCTCTTTTATCTGTTCCAGTCCAGCCATTACAAGCTCTCAGACTTCTTTCTTTTGTTCGTCCAAAGCTCTCTGGTAATCTTCTTTTAATGCTACAGCCATAGAATTGTTCCTAAGCAACACTTTTTATATTTTTACTTGAACCACATGGGCAAATATCATTGCGTTGTATTTTGGAAATCTCCAAACATATCTGCAATCATTACAAGAATTACTTCCCTTCCACTTTCGTTTTGTCGCTTCATGTACCTCCCCAATAAACTAGCATTTAGCGAACTGATTTTCAAACAAATTACATTTCTCAATTTTTATACAAACATTATTCTCAAAAACAAATTTCACTACCCATGGCATTACATTCTTAATCTTTTCAAAATCGGAATAACTAAATGTTTTGTCATAATAGTTAATGATTGTACTTAATGCAGTTCCATGACTCCCTATAGTAATATTTTTTCCATTATAAATTCCTAACACTTTATTTAATGCCTTTATGTTTCTACTTTGTACTTCCTCTAATGTTTCACCATCCGATAATTTGTATTTAAAATCTTCCCACTGTTTTTTACAGAAAGAGTTAAAATCAGCTATCCATTCATTATCAACCCTTCGTTCTCTAAAATCTTCTACAGTCTCAATTTCCAAATTCACAGTTTCTGCAAAATCAGCAACCGTATCAATGGCTCGCTTATATGGGCTTGATAATACAACATCAATATGCTTATCCAATAAAAAGTTCGTTACAAGTTTTCTGTCTTGTAATCCTTTATTCGAAAGCTCTCTTGACATATCGTCATGGTTATTATAATTAGATTCTGCGTGCCTAACAAAATATACTGTTGTCATCTTTTTCTCCACTTCAATCTCGATTTGTCTATTTGATTATATCATATCTATGCTTTATTTACCACTAAGAAATAAGGGGCATAGCAATCGCTACACCCCACATCTTTTATCGCTCCAATGATTTCTCTATCTTCTGTTTCTGCCCTTTAAATTCGTTCTGCTTTTCATAAAAGGCTATTGCGCTCTTTGCAGAGTTCTTTCATGCGCTCCAACTGCGCCCGCACTCCCTCCCGGCAATCCGGCTCTAACTTCTTGTATTTCTCGGTCAGATTGCGGATTGTATTATTGTTTTCCTTTATCTGCTCCAAAAGGCATACCCAGTCTATCAGATTTTGCACTTCCTTATCCGTTTCGTATAGGTCTGTTTCCGCCACGATTTTAGCACACAGCCGTACCATGACTTTCTTCTCCATATCCGTCATATCCTATCAATCCTCACTTTCCTATCAGCTCATTTCAAAGGCACGTTTCGGGCGTTTATTTGCCCTCTCCGCCTGTTCTAACGCCTTTGACCGTTCTACTATCAACTGCACCTGCTCTCTGCCTAAATGACGCTCCAAACGCCCCAAATCAGACGCTTTCTCCTGCAAACGCTCTATGGTGTCGCTCTGCTCCATGACCTTATCCGTCAAGCGGCTAATCTACTTCTGTTGCCCGTCCACTTTGGCGGTCAGCTTCTTGCCCTGTTCCGTAAGCTGCACGCATTTGATAGTCAGATTTTTAACGACCTCTTTCACTTTTTCCACAAGCGGTAAAGCCTTTTTATCCCGGTATGCCTTTGCACTCATCAATGCCCCGGCTCTGCCAACTGCCATTTCACAAGAAATGGACAAACAGAAAAGCGAACAGCAGGTAAAAATCAATCAGCAAAAAATAGAATTACAGAATCAATATGACGAAAAACTTAAAAATCATATGCTTACTACTGGTTATGCTTTTGATGGATATGTTATATCAAAATATCATGGTTTAGTTTCTGGAGAGTACGTTATTGGATCTGGATTAGCTTCCTACTTGGAAGCATGCATAACCACTCCTTTGGGGATGGATACATATGGATATTCTGAGAAAATTAAAGCAGTTAAACAGCTTTCCTTGGAAAATATGGTTAAACAATCCATCTCTGCTGGTGGAAATGCTATCGTCGGAATCTCTTTTTCCTTTTTGAATCTTTTGCACAATATGATTGGGATTTCCGTAGATGGTACATCTGTTACAACCGAAAAAAAGCCACTGGTTAGGAGGAATAAATATGCCAGCATACAAATACACCTTAAAAAGTGGTAAAACCATGTGGTATGCTGCCTTTAATTATACGGACTGGACCGGGCAGAATAAACATACTTGTAAAAGAGGATTCAAAACACAGCGGGAGGCAAAGGAGTATGAACGGTCATTTCTGGATCAGGAGAAGAATACCAGCGACATACTCTTTTCCTCACTCGTAGAAAATCATCTGGAAGACATGGAACATAGACTGAAACCTACCACAATGGAAAATAAGCGCTTTATCATCGAGGGCAAGCTGCTCCCCTACTTCGGTAGGCTGAAGGTGTGTGATATTGACACCATAAAAATCCGGAAATGGCAGAATGAATTGATTTCATACCGCGACGAGAATAGAAAACCATTCTCCCAGACATATCTAAAAACGGTCAACAACCAGCTTTCGGCGCTGATGAATTATGCTGTGTCCCATTACCACCTTGCATTCAATCCCTGTAAGGCCGCCGGCAGCATGGGAAAAAGCAAAGCAGACGAAATGCACATCTGGACGCAGGAACAATATGAACAGTTTTCCGGTGCTATCCGGAAATCATCCGTAAAACTGGCTTTTGATATGCTTTTTTATACCGGGATGCGGTCCGGGGAGCTGCTGGCACTCACTCCTGCAGACATTCTTCCCTCTAAGCGGGTGGATATCAATAAGAATTATGCAAAAGTAAAGGGGGAGGAACTGTTTCTGGAACCGAAGACACCCAAAGCCAAGCGGTGTATCTCCATTCCGGATTTTCTGTATGATGATATTCATGAGTATATTTCAAAGCTCTACGGGATTGGAAAGAGAGACCGAATCTTCTATTTTACAAAATCCGCTCTGGAAAAGGAGATAAAGCGGGCATCCGAAAAGGCAGGGCTGACGCCGATCCGAGTACACGACCTGCGGCACAGCCACGCAAGTATGCTCATAGAACTCGGCTTTACCCCATTGGAGATAGCTGACCGCCTGGGGCATGAATCAGTAAAGACGACACTTGACACCTATTCCCATCTGTACCCAGACAAGGATCAGAAGCTGGCCGATAGGCTGAACCAGTTCCGCCGGACACCGCCGCCAGAAGAAAGCACTTGAAACCCTGCACAGATTGTGGTATATTGAACATAAAGAAGGACACCTGCTGGTAACAGGTGCCCCCATAGGGCTACCGATAGACGGTTAGCCCAACTTATAAGTTGCTGAAACAGCCGCTCAGTTTGTCGGACCGGGGCGGCTATTTCTGTGTCTTGCTACTATCTTTACCGATAGAGTATCCTATTCCAAAGCAGG
The DNA here is from genome assembly GCA_947070915.1 of uncultured Roseburia sp. Taxonomy (GTDB): domain Bacteria; phylum Bacillota; class Clostridia; order Lachnospirales; family Lachnospiraceae; genus Eubacterium_F. The sequence goes on along the minus strand of CAMTDY010000022.1, from coordinate 537 downwards.
TCAAGCCAAAGCTTAACACTGCCATAAGTCCTAAAATATCCATTGGCTCAGCCCTCCTTTCAAGAAATCATGGATTTCTTTAGATTCCCTTTCGGGTTTCTATGTAAACGGAGGGTCACAGTCCCTCCGGAGAGGGCTAACCGCCTACCATCCTGGTAGTCCCAATGAAATACTACCACAGTTCGACAGGAATTTCAATCAGATTCTCTTTTCGTGGAATATATGGAAAGTGTTTCAATATCAATCTCAAAACAATCTCACGGAGCAAAAAGAAAGACCGAAAAGTGCCGATTTTGCGCACTTTTCAGTCCAAATGTCCGCTATTCGAACTCGTCTCATCTATATGATTTTAAGATACTTTTGTATCTTTTTCATGCATTTTAATCCACCTATTTCGTATATTATTTCTATTATCCTGAGACTTCTAAAAATTTTAGAAGCAAAATAGAAGCACTGGAAATTCGATGGAATTTCGGCAACAAACATTATACTGGCTGCAATTCTTTTTCTAATTCAAGCACCTGTTTCAGAGTAAGA
>CAMTDY010000021.1 GCA_947070915.1 uncultured Roseburia sp. | reverse complement strand
ATTATGAAGATTTTAAGAAAGAGTTTTTTAAGGTTTCCAAGATCGATCTGAATTCTTATAAGGAAAACCAGATGAAACGAAGGATTGATAACTTTATCGAGAAGAACCAATGTGAAGGATATGTAAACTTTCTTAAGCTGATCCAGAAAGACAGTAACGTCTACGATATGTTTATTACGTATCTGACCATTAATGTCTCGGAATTTTACAGGAATCCGGCGCAGTGGACTACGCTGCAGAAAGTTATCATTCCTCATCTTCTTGAATGTTTTGGGAAAAAGCTCCGGATCTGGAGCGCTGCCTGCTCTACTGGTGACGAGCCTTATTCTCTGGCCATGGTACTGAGTGATTATGTTTCCCTGAATCAGATCGAGATCATTGCTACCGATATGGATAAAGAGGTTTTATCCAAGGCAAAACGCGGATGCTATAATGAAAAGAGCGTCAAGGGACTTCCCGATAAATATATCAATAAATATTTTCAGAAAGATGAACACGGACTGTATCATGTAGTGGATTCGATTAAAAAGTGTATTACCTTCCGACAGCATAATCTTTTAAAGGATTCTTACATAGCAGACGTTGACCTGCTGGTATGCAGGAATGTTCTGATCTATTTTACCGATGATGCGAAGGACGGGATTTATAAAGGGTTTGTGAAGAGCCTCAAAAAGAATGGAATTCTTTTTGTGGGAAGCACGGAACAGATCATTGGTCCGGACCGGTATGGTCTTGAGACATTTCAGTCCTTTTTCTACAAAAAACTTTAAGAAAAGAAAATGTGTAATAAGCCACTCGAATCAAATCGGGTGGCTTTAAATAAGAAAAGAAAGGAAAAATATGAAGAAGATTATAGTTGCCCTGGATGCCATGGGCGGAGATTATGCACCGGAGCAGACGGTGCAGGGAGCTGTCAATGCGGTGAATTCCTCCGGGGAGATCAAAGTGATCCTGGTGGGAAAGCAGGATCTGATCCAGGCAGAGCTGGCGAAGTATGAATATAACGCTGATTCCATCGAGGTAGTCCATGCCGAAGAGGTCATTGATATGGGAGATGTGCCCACAGCTGCGATCAAAAATAAAAAGGATTCCTCTTTGGTAGTGGCCATGCGGCTGGTCCGGGACGGAAAAGCGGATGCGGTGGTTTCTGCGGGAAGCACTGGTGCCATCCTGGTAGGCGGACAGCTGGTAGTAGGACGTCTCAAGGGGATCAAGAGACCGCCGCTGGCGCCTTTTGTGCCGACGACGAAGGGATTTTCCCTGCTTATCGACTGCGGTGCCAATGTGGATGCCAGACCGGAGCATCTGGTTCAGTTTGCCCAGATGGGATCCATCTATTATGAGAATGTGATGGGGAAAAAGAATCCCACGGTGGGGCTCCTCAATATCGGAACGGAAGAAGAGAAGGGAAACCAGCTGGTGAAGGATACCAAACCATTGTTAAAGGAATGCAAGGGAATCAACTACATTGGCAGCATTGAGTCCCGTGAAATCGTGCGGGGGGCGGCAGATGTCATCGTCTGTGAGGCATTTGTAGGAAATATTGTGCTGAAGTTTTTCGAGGGACTTGCCCTGACGATGTTTGACAGTCTCAAGCAGGGACTGTTATCCAGTCTGCGGACGAAGATCGGTACGGCGCTTGTCAAACCTGCCCTGAAAGGATTAAAAAAGCAGTTTGATACGAGCAGCCAGGGCGGCGCACCGCTTCTTGGATTAAAGGGGCTGGTGGTAAAGGCACATGGAAATTCGACCTGCAAGGAAATCGAGATCGCCATAAAACAGTGTGTCTCCTTTAAAAAGCAGGGCATAAACGAAAAAATTAAAGAAAGCATTTGTGATTGATATGAAGGACATCGAGGAATTTGAAGACCGGATCGGCTATGCATTTCACAATAAAAGACTTTTGCAGAATGCACTGACCCACAGTTCATTTGCCAATGAGAAACACTGGACCTACAATAGAAATAATGAGAGACTGGAGTTTTTGGGGGATGCCGTGCTGGAACTGGTGAGCAGTGATTTTATTTTTCACGAGCACAGCGGTGACATGGAAGGCGAGATGACCAAGCTCCGGGCCAGTCTGGTCTGTGAGAGAAGCCTGGCAGAATCTGCCAGGCAGATCGGGCTGGGGCGGTTTATACGGCTGGGAAAAGGCGAGGCTGCCACCGGAGGCAGAGAGCGGGATTCCATCCTGTCGGATGCCTTTGAAGCGGTGATCGGCGCCATGTACCTGGATGGCGGTCTTGAGGCGGCGATGATCTTTGTGAAACGTTTTGTGCTATCGGATATCGAGAACAAAAAGTTATTTTATGACAGCAAAACGGTGCTACAGGAGATGATCCAGGCGCAGGGAACTGGCAGCATCTGTTATGAGCTTGTTTCGGAGACCGGACCGGATCACGCGAAAGTTTTTGAGGTGAACTGCCTGCTGGATGGAACTTGTCTCGGGACAGGAATGGGACATTCCAAAAAGACGGCGGAACAGAATGCTGCCTATGAGGCTTTATGTAAGATGAAGAATAATAAATGATTGGAGTTTGTCTATGTATCTGAAAAGTATCGAAGTTCACGGATTTAAATCCTTTGCCAACAAGCTGGTGTTTGAGTTTCACAATGGCATAACCGGCATCGTGGGCCCCAATGGGAGCGGAAAGAGCAATGTGGCCGACGCTGTCCGCTGGGTTCTGGGAGAGCAGAGTGCCAAACAGCTTCGCGGCGCCAGCATGCAGGATGTGATTTTTGCCGGAACAGAGCTTCGCAAGCCTCAGAGTTATGCCTATGTGGCGCTGACGATCTCCAATGAGGACCATAAGTTAAATGTACCTTATGAGGAAGTCCAGGTGGCTAGACGGGTATACCGTTCCGGGGAGAGTGAATACCTTCTCAATGGTGCGGCATGCCGGCTGAAAGATGTACAGGAACTCTTTTTTGACACTGGTATCGGAAAAGAGGGGTACTCCATCATTGGCCAGGGCCAGATCGATAAGATCCTCAGCGGAAAACCGGAGGAGCGCCGGGAACTTTTTGATGAGGCGGCGGGGATCGTAAAGTTTAAGAAAAGAAAGGCGACAGCGGAGAAAAATCTGGAAGCGGAGAGCCAGAACCTGCTCCGTGTCAGTGATATTCTGACAGAGCTGGAAAAACAGGTGGGTCCTTTGGAAAAACAGTCGGAGAAGGCGAGAGAGTACCTGCGGCTGAAAGAAGAGCTGAAAAAATACGAGATCAGTCTGTTTATTCAGGATTATAACAGTTTCCAGGAAGACCTGCAGGAGACGAAGACCAATATCTCCAATGCAGAAAAAGAGCTGGAGGAGGTCAAGAAAGAACAGGAGAGTACCAAATCCCAGTTTGAAGAAGTGGAACATCAGATCAAGGAATATGACGGGCTGCTGGAGCAGAAAAAAGAAAAATGCAACAGAGACCGTCTTGCCCTTGCCGGTATAGAAGGAGAGATCCGCATCGCGAAGGAAAAGATCTCTTCTCTTTCCCATGGAAAAGAATACTATACGGACCGCATGAACAGCATCCAGGCCTCTGTGGACGAGGTGACGAAAGAGAAAGAAGGGTATCTCGAGAGCCAGAAAGAATTTACTGGTACGCTGGCGCAGATGCAGTCGGAAGAGGAGGCGCTTCTTAAAGAAACAGAGCGGCTCGGTGAAGGAATCGGGGAGATGGAGAAAACCATCGCCGAGCAGAATGACATCATCCTGTCCTCCATGAACCAGACCTCAGAGATCCATATCGAGCATCAGAAGATTGCGTCCATGATGGAACAGAACTCCATCCGCAAGGCGGAGCTGAACCAGAGGATCCTGTCCAACAAAAGTCAAGTATCTACTGCGGTAGAACAAATGCAGCGGGAAGAAGCTGCATTAGAGGAGATCCGCCAGTCCCTGGATGCGGAGTACGTAAAAAGAAAAGAATTTTTAAAGAAGGCGGAAGAGTGCAGGGCGGAGTTTAATGACCTGCGGCATGAACTCCATGAAAGGCAGAGGGATTATCATATGAAATCCTCCCGTCTTGCCACGCTGAAAAATATTACGGAGCGCTATGACGGCTATGGGCAGAGTATCCGGCGGGTGATGGAGCAAAAGCAGGAGAATCCTGGTATCGTCGGCGTTGTGGCAGACATCATACAGGTGGATAAAAAGTATGAAACGGCGGTGGAGACCGCTCTGGGGGGGAGCATCCAGAACATTGTCACAGAGGATGAGAAGACCGCCAAGGATATGATCAATTTCCTGAAAAAGCATCGTTATGGACGGGCTACCTTTCTTCCGCTGACCACCGTCTCTGCGGCGGCGGGACGGATCAAGCCGGAGGTGCTCTCGGAACCGGGAGTGATCGGCTGTGTGTCGGAACTGGTTAAGAAAGACCAGAGATTTGACGGTCTGGTACAATATCTGCTGGGACGGTTTGTCCTGGTGGACACCATTGACCACGCCATGGCCCTGGGAAGGAAATTTAGGCATACCCTGCGCATCGTAACACTGGAGGGCGAGCTGCTGAGTCCGGGTGGCTCCATGTCCGGAGGCGCCTATAAGAACAGCAATAATCTTCTGGGAAGGCGCCGGGAGATGGAAAAACTGGAAGAGGAGATCCAGAAGATTGAAAGATCCATGGACAAGCTCCGGGATAAGAGGAAACGACTGGAGGAAGAGGCCGGCAAGGCAGAGCAGCGGGCGAAGGAAAAGGATTCTGTGCTCAAGGAGCTGGGGCTTCGTGAGAATACGGCGAATATCAAATACGAGCAGGCGGTGGCGGTGAAGGAACAGAAAGAGGCAGAATTCAATGCCATTGTCAACGATGGAAAGGAACTGGAAAGCCAGAAAAACATTCTGACGGAAACCCTGTCACGCATCGATTCCCAGCTGGAGGAGAGCCAGAGGAAAAACGATCAGGCGAAAGAGATCCAGGAGCAGACCACAGAGGAACTGGAAAAGGCGGCGGAAACCCTCTCAAAATCCCAGGAAAGGCTGGCAGAGCTCAAGCTGGAGATCTCTTCTTTTACCCAGAAGAACAGCTTTCTTCTGGAAAATCTGGAGAAGACAGAGAACCGCCTGACAGAATTGGAAAAAGAATACCAGGCCCTTGTGGAGGAGCAGAACAGTTCGGATACCCAGGTGGACCAGATGAACCAGTCCATCGAAGAATTTGAGGGGCGGATCACGGCGTGTAAAGAGGAGATTGCCACGCTGGAACAGGAGATTGAGGACTACACGAAGAAAAAAGAAGAGCTGATGGTTTCCCAGAAAGATTTCTTTGACAAGAGAAATGAGATGATGGAACACATCGGTGAACTGGATAAAGAATGCTTCCGGCTGGGAGCGCGAAAGGAAAAACTGGAGGAACAGCTGGAAAACCGCATCAATTATATGTGGAACGAGTACGAGGTTACTTACCACAATGCCAAAGAGATGGCAGGGGAACCGGAATTTACTTATGCCAGGATCAAAAACCTGGTGGGTGAGACGAAAAACAGCATCCGTGGGCTGGGGGATGTCAATGTCAATGCCATTGAAGACTACAAAAGTGTCAGTGAGCGCTATGAACTGCTGAAAACCCAGCACGACGATCTGATCGAGTCGGAGGAAGCATTAAAGAAGATCATTGCTGACCTGGACGAAGAGATGCGGGGGCAGTTCAGCGAAAAATTCAGCCAGATCAAATCCCAGTTTGACCGGGTATTCCGGGAATTGTTTGGCGGTGGAAAGGGAACCCTGGAACTGGTGGAGGACGAGGACGTATTAGAAGCCGGCATACGGATCATCGCCCAGCCGCCGGGCAAGAAACTGCAGAACATGATGCAGCTCTCTGGTGGGGAGAAGGCGCTGACGGCCATCGCCCTGTTATTTGCTATCCAGAACCTGAAACCATCCCCTTTCTGCCTGCTGGATGAGATCGAGGCGGCATTGGATGACTCCAATGTAAAGAGGTATGCGAAATATTTACATAAACTAACGAAGAACACGCAGTTTATCGTGATCACCCACCGGCAGGGAACGATGTCGGCGGCGGATGCCCTCTATGGTATCACGATGCAGGAAAAGGGTGTGTCAACTCTTGTTTCTGTCAAGCTGATCGAGGAACAGTTGAAAAACGAACAGAAGGCGGCTGCACAATAGCGCCGGCATGTTTGGAAGTGTGAATAAGGAGAGAAGAAGACAATGGGTATTTTCAGTAAATTAAAGAGCGGATTGAGCAAGACAAGAGATAGTTTTGTGTCGGGCATCGATTCGATATTTTCCGGTTTTTCTGAGATTGACGATGATTTTTACGAGGAGCTGGAGGAGCAGCTGATCATGGCGGATATCGGCATGGATACTTCCATGAAGATCATCGAGGAGCTCCAGGAAAAGGTGAAGGAAGAGAAGATCAAGGAGGCAGCGGCATGCCGTACCCTGCTGATGGATACCATCAAAGAGCAGATGAAGGTACACGAGGATGCCTATAAGTTTGAGGAAAAGAAATCTGTGGTGCTGTTTATCGGCGTCAACGGCGTGGGAAAGACTACAAGTGTAGGTAAATTGGCAGGACAGATGAAAAAGGATGGGAAGAAAGTACTTCTGGCGGCGGCAGACACATTCCGTGCCGGCGCCATCGACCAGTTGAAGGAGTGGTCTGGCCGCGCCGGCGTGGATATCATTGCCGGCCAGGAGGGAGCAGACCCGGCGGCCATCGTATTTGACGCGGTGGCGGCGGCAAAGGCGAGAAATACAGATATACTTCTGTGTGACACCGCAGGGCGTCTCCACAATAAAAAGAACCTGATGGCGGAGCTGCACAAGATCTATAAGATCATTGAAAATGAGTACAGTGATGCCCATCTGGAGACCTTTATCGTGGTGGATGGAACCACTGGACAGAATGCACTTGTCCAGGCGAAACAGTTCAGTGAGGTGGCGGATATCACAGGGGTTGTCCTTACCAAGCTGGACGGAACGGCAAAGGGCGGCATCGCCATTGCCATCCAGTCCGAACTGAACATTCCGGTAAAATATATCGGCATCGGGGAAAAGATCGACGATCTGCAGAGATTTGACGCCGATGCGTTTGTGGACGCTCTATTTGATGTTGCAGAACAATAGAAATCGTGGTAAAATGAGTGCCGACATATAAAATGAGAGAAAGGCAGATGACAATTCATGATGACACTGGATAAATTTGAAGAGGCGAGCGAGAGGGTCAAGGAAGTCATTCTTCCGACGAACCTGATCTACAGCGAATACTACAGCGCCGAGACCGGGGCGAAAGTTTATTTCAAGCCGGAAAATATGCAGTACACGGGGGCTTATAAAGTAAGAGGCGCCTATTACAAGATCAGCACCCTGTCCGATGAGGAGAGGGAGAAGGGACTGATCACCGCATCTGCCGGAAACCATGCCCAGGGTGTGGCCTATGCGGCGAAGCTTTTTGGAGTAAAAGCCGTGATCGTCATGCCCACAACCACACCACTTATCAAAGTAAACCGTACCAAAAGTTATGGTGCTGAGGTGGTGTTACATGGTAATGTATACGACGATGCCTGCAGCCATGCGCTGAAGCTGGCAGAAGAACAGGGATATACCTTTGTCCATCCCTTTGATGACGAGGTGGTGGCCACCGGACAGGGTTCCATCGCCATGGAGATCTTTAAGGAGCTTCCCACGGTGGACATCATCCTAGTTCCTATCGGGGGCGGCGGGCTTGCCTGCGGCGTATCGACCCTGGCTAAGCTGCTCAATCCGAACATCAAGGTGATCGGCGTGGAGCCGGCGGGGGCAAACTGCATGCAGGAATCATTAAGACAGGGGAAAGTCGTGTCTCTGCCGGGAGTGAATACCATCGCTGACGGTACCGCGGTGAAGACGCCGGGTTCCAATATTTTTCCCTACATACAGAAAAATCTGGATGATATCATTACGGTGGACGACCATGACCTGATCGTGAATTTCCTTGATATGATGGAAAACCATAAAATGGTGGTGGAAAACTCCGGGCTTTTGACCGTGGCGGCGCTGAAGAAAATGAATATCCAGGGGAAGAAAGTGGTGTCCATCCTCAGCGGTGGCAACATGGACGTCATCACCATTTCCTCCGTGGTACAGCACGGCCTGATCCAGAGAGGAAGGGTATTTACCGTGTCCGTGGAACTTCCGGACCGTCCCGGTGAGCTGCTTCATGTGGCGGATGTGATCGCGAAAGCACAGGGAAATGTTATCCGGCTGGAGCATAACCAGTTTATCAGCATCAACCGCAATGCGGCAGTGGAGCTGACGATCACCATGGAGGCCTTTGGCCACGAACACAAGGATCAGATCATAAAGGCGCTGGAAGATGCCGGATATGCACCGAAGAGCCAGCAGCCGACGGCGATCTATCACTAGAACAGGGAGGGAGATGGCAGAATGGAATACGAGCAGAATTTGTTGTTTACTCCGGAGGGTGTCCGGGATATATATGGTTTGGAATGCGAGAAGAGAGAGTGGGTGGAAGCCGGGATTCGTAAGATCATGAAGCTCTACGGATTTCAGGATATCCTCACCCCGACCTTTGAGTTTTTTGATATCTTCAACCGGGAGCGGGGTACCGTGGAATCCAAGGAAATGTTCAAATTCTTTGACCAGTATAACAATACTCTGGCACTGCGGCCGGATATCACCCCATCCATTGCCCGCTGTGTGGCAAAATATTATTCGGAAGAAGAGATGCCCATCCGTCTTTCTTATTCGGGAAATACTTTTATCCATCGGCGGGGGTATCAGGGAAAGTTGTCTGAGATTGCCCAGATTGGCGCCGAGCTTATGAATGATTCCAGCTCCGATGCAGATGCCGAGATGATCGCCATGACAGTAGAATGTCTCGCCAAGTCCGGCTTGAAAGAATTTAAGATTGATGTGGGACACGCAGGATTTATCCGTGGCCTGATGGAAGAATCGGGATTTTCCTCCGGGGAGGTTCAGGAATATAAGCGTCTTATCGCCAATAAAAACAGTTTTGGCGTGGAGGAGATGATTGAGAAAAAGAATCTTTCTTCCCAGTTAAAGGAGCTGCTGATCCGGCTTCCGGATCTCTTTGGCGCCAAAGAAACACTGGCTTATGCCAGGGAGAGGGTGAACCATCTGGGGGCGCTGGAGGCACTGCAGCGTCTGGAGACCGTCCAGGAGATTCTGGGAATCTATGGACTGGAAGAGAGTGTGACCTTTGACCTGGGGCTGCTCAGTCATTATGATTATTATACAGGTATCATTTTTAAAGCATATACATACGGAACCGGGGAGGCGATCGTCACCGGGGGACGTTATGACAAATTGATCGAGCAGTTTGGCAAAAAGTCGCCGGCGGTAGGGCTTGCCATCGTCTTAGACCAGCTGATGAACGCCCTTGCCAGCCAGAAGGCGGAGATCCCCACAGAGACGGATGGCATTCTGATCCTGTACCGTTCCGCCAGCCGCGAAAAAGCGGTTCACCTGGGAAACCGTTACCGGAATGAGGGACGCCGGGTGATGCTGATGCGCAGGGATGCGGAGACAGAGCTGGAGGTATACCGCGGCTATGCGTTAGAAAACCAGATTTCCAACATTGTCTACGTGGAAGACGACCAGACGACAACGATCGATCTATGACAGATTCAGGATGGAGGAAGGAATGAAATATTTAACGATTGCACTGGCAAAGGGAAGACTTGCCAAGCAGACACTGGCATTACTGGAGCAGACGGGCATCACCTGTGAGGAGATGAAGGACAAGGATACAAGAAAGCTGATCTTTGTCAATGAGGAACTGGGACTAAAATTTTTCCTTTCCAAGACTTCAGACGTGCCTACATATGTAGAATACGGCGCTGCGGATATCGGAGTGGTGGGAAGCGATACCATTCTGGAAGAGGGGCGTAAGATTCTGGAGGTTCTGGATCTGGGACTTGGAAAATGCCGTATGTGTGTGGCAGGTCCGGCGTCCGCCAGAGAACTTTTGAAAAAAAATGAGATTATCCGGGTGGCTTCCAAATATCCAAAGATCGCCAAGGATTATTTTTACAATAAAAAACATCAGACCGTGGAGATCGTGAAACTGAATGGTTCCGTGGAACTAGCACCCATTGTGGGACTCTCCGAGGTGATTGTGGATATCGTGGAGACCGGTTCTACCCTGAAAGAGAACGGGTTGGAAGTATTGGAGGAGATCTGTCCGCTGTCAGCGAGAGTGGTGGTCAATGAGGCGAGCATGAAGATGCAGCGGGAACGGATCACAAAGATCGTAAAAGACTTAAAGCAGGCGTTGAGCGAATAGAAAGGAGAGGGTGATGATGAGACGGATCAGACTGGACGATGCATCCATGGAAAATATTCTGGAAAGTCTGCTGAAACGCAGTCCGAACCAGTATGACACCTATCAGGATACGGTAAATGAGATTCTGAACGAGGTAAAGGAAAAGGGGGATGAAGCCCTGTTCCATTATACAAAAAAATTTGACAAAGCTGAGATCACGCCAGACAATATCCGTGTGACCGGGGAAGAGATTCAGGAGGCATACGCCCAGGTGGAGACATCTCTGGTGGAAGTAATGAAAAAATCTCTGGCAAACATTCAGGATTTTCATAAAAAACAGCTTCGGAACAGCTGGATCGAGACCAGAGAGGACGGTGTGGTCCTGGGACAGCGCATCACGCCCTTAGACAGTGTCGGTGTATATGTGCCCGGGGGAAAAGCGGCATATCCTTCCAGCGTGCTTATGAACATCATTCCGGCCCAGGTGGCGGGGGTGGAACGCATCGTTATGGTGACGCCTCCGGGAGCGGATGGAAAGGTAAACCCTGCGACATTGGTGGCGGCAGACCTGGCAGGAGCCACAGAGGTATACAAAGCAGGAGGGGCCCAGGCAGTGGCTGCCCTTGCCTATGGCACCGCCTCCATCAAAAAGGTGGCAAAGATCTGCGGACCAGGAAATATATTTGTGGCGCTGGCGAAAAAGAGCGTATATGGGCATGTGAGCATTGATTCCATCGCAGGTCCCAGTGAGATCCTTGTGCTGGCAGACGAGACGGCAAATCCCCGTTATGTGGCGGCGGATCTTTTGTCCCAGGCAGAACATGACGAACTGGCATCTGCCATTTTGGTGACCACCAGTGAGGAGCTGGCAGTGCGGGTGGAAGAAGAGATTCAGGGATTTTTAAAAACCTTGAGCCGGGCGGATATCATCCGGAAGTCTCTGGAAAATTATGGGTATCTTTTGGTGGCGGATTCCATGTCCGATGCCATCCGGGCGGCCAATGAGATTGCCTCCGAGCACCTTGAGATCCTGACGAAAAATCCGTTTGATACCATGACAAGGATAAAAAATGCCGGGGCGATCTTCCTTGGAGAATACAGCAGTGAACCCCTGGGGGACTATTTTGCGGGACCGAACCATGTACTTCCCACCAATGGCACCGCCAAGTTTTTTTCACCGCTGAATGTGGATGATTTTATCAAGAAATCCAGTCTGATCTCTTATTCCAGAGAAGCCCTGGAGCCGATCCACAAAGACGTTATTCAGTTTGCCAATGCAGAGCAGCTGACGGCGCATGCCAATTCCATCGCCGTGCGCTTTGAGGATTGATGGGGCTTATCTACGACATGAGAAAATTGAGGGCGCCGACAGGATTTTCGGTGCCCTTTTCTAATAGGCAGATCAATCCCCGGATCGTCTCCGCCGTCTCTTCTTCGGTAGAAGGGACGATGGTGTTGTCCAGTTTTACCGTTAAGATGATCAATACGATCTCAGCCAGGGCGGCGGGATGGTCAAAGGTGATATCTCCAGCCTCGATGCCTTGCTGAATAATGGATGTCAGCACTGGCTTTAATTCTGTCACCATATAATTCAGGTATTTTTGGTGAAGGAATGCCCACTCCGTGCCGGTTTCCAGCGCAGAGACCGAGGCATCCTGCCGGATAAATTCTGCGGAAGAGCTGCGGCATGCCTGAAAAAGCATTGCCATCCGCGTGAATGGGCGAATCTCCCTCTGGGTGGCGAGATTTTTTGCCAGCTCCAGGGGCTTTTTATAATTACGTTCTATCAGTGCATCTAAAATCTCTTCCTTCGAGGAAAAATAATAATAAATACTTCCCTTTCCAATTCCGGCGGCCTGGGCGATCTCCCGGACCGTGATCGCCTGCATGTCCCTGCTGGCCAGCAGTTCTTCCAGTGCATCTAATATTTTCTCATATTTCATAGGTTCTGGCATGGTCATATTCCTCCGATCGTTACTGATACACCCAAGTATATCATATTTCTGAAAAAAATGTCAGCTTCATGGGATCAATTTATACCCTTTTTCCTGTAGAGCGGGAAAATTTTCCTAAATCTTTTAAAATAAGTTGACCGCTGGTCGAAAAAGTGTTATTGTAAATTTGTAATAAACTTGACCACTGGTCGAAAAAGAAAGGAAAATGGAAAAAAATGACCTATGCAGATTTTTTTGCTCTGGTAAAAGAGCAGTTTATGGGAGCCGATGTCAGTGATGTCACAGAACATTTAGCCTATCAGTTCAATATCACGGGCGAGGCGGAAGGAATTTTTTATGTTGAGGTGAAAGAGGGGCAGCTGTATGTAGAGCCCTATGAATATTTTGACCGGGATGCCATGTTTACCGCGTCTGCAGAAACACTGATGAAGATTGCAGAAGGAAAACTGGATCCGGTACTGGCATTTACCCTGCAGAAATTAAAGGTAGAGGGAAATATTGATAAGGCGTTGAAATTAAAGGATCTGATCAACAGCAAGGGCTGATTCCGGAGGTGAAGGATGATGGGTATTGGAAGGGGAGTCCTGGCAGCGCTTGGGGGGCTTGTGATCGCAGAGCTGGCGGGTTCTGTCTATATGTACCGGCGGACGATGATACGTTGTCCCGGGAAGGCAAATAATAAGAGGACCATCAAAATGTCGGGAACCGACTGGGAACGCTATATGCCGGTGATCGAAGAGCGGAAAGAGCGGTTTCTTGCCTATGAGAGGGAAGACGTATATCTGGATTCGGAAGACGGTCTGAGACTGCATGCCACTTATTTCCCTGAGGGGGACCAGAAGAAAGTGGTGATCTGTTTTCATGGGTACACCAGCCAGGGGATGAAGGATTATATTGCCCTGTCAGATTTTTATCTGAAACGGGGGTTCAGCATGCTTCTGGTGGATGCCAGGGCCCACGGAGACAGTGAGGGAAAATACATAGGATTTGGCTGTTTGGACCGGCGGGATGCCCTGCTATGGATCCTCTGGTTGTTAGAACGCTGTGGCAAGGATACGGATATACTGCTCCACGGAATTTCCATGGGAGCAGCGACGGTGCTTATGTGTACCGGCCTGGAGCTGCCGGAACAGGTGAGAGGGGTGGTATCGGACTGCGCCTTTACCTCACCGAAGGAGGTATTTACCCATGTACTGCATTCCATGTACCACATGCCGGCATTTCCGATGATGGTGATCTGCGACTGGCTGAACCGCCGGCTGGCGGGATACGGGCTGGATGAGTGCAATGCGGCCAGAGAGGTAGAAAAGGCAAAGATTCCGGCTCTGCTCATCCACGGCTCCGGGGATGGCTTTGTTCCCAGTTGGATGTGCGACAGGATTTTTGAAAAATATGGAGCTTCTAAAAGAAAGCTGGTCATCGAGGGGGCGGCCCACGCCGAAAGTTATTTTAAGGACATGAAGCAGTATGAGAGCACGCTGGATGAGTGGCTGGAAGAGGAATGGAGGAGAGTATGAGAAAGACGAGAAAAGGATATCCGGTATATCCGCTGACGGTAGCGCAGAAATTTCATTTTTATTACATGGATTTCTGTCCCAAAAAGGAAGTTCTGAATATTGGAACCAGCCTGACCATCGGGGCAGATCTGGATTTTGACCTGCTGAGAAAGGCCATCGGGGAGGCATATGAGCGATGTGAGTGCCTGAAAGTGCAGTTTTTTAAGGATAAAGATGGCACATGGTATCAGTATGTGTGCCAGGAGGCGGCGATGGAGATTGGTTCGGAAGATTTTTCCGGAACAACCATGGAAGAGGCGGAAGCGGAGCTGCAGAGCTGGACCCAGGTTCCCTTTACCAAAGAAGATGCACCCATGAGCCGTATCGTTATGATCCATATGCCTGACGGATATCAGGGGGTATATTTTCTGGTGGACCACCGCATCATGGATGCCCAGTCCATGATCTGTTTTTTGAAAGATATCATTGAGATCTACTGCCATAATATGTATGAGGGGGTTGCCTATCCCAAGGAGATGTCTTCTTATATCGAGCAGGTAAAGAAAGATCTAGCCTATGAGGCAGAATCAAAGGCAAAACAAAAGGACGAAGCCTTTTTCCAACAGCTGATCGAGGCTTCGGAACCGATCTATAACGGCATCGACGGTCCGGGACGGTTGGAGGCTGAAAGAAAGGCCTCTGGAAATCCAGATGCCAGGGCGGCAGTGAACGTATCGGACTCTGTGGACTCGGCGCTGGATGTATTTCATCTGGAGGAAGAACCCACCAGACGTCTTATGGACTTTTGTGAGACCTATCATGTATCCCTGGTCTGCCTGCTGATGATGGGGCTGCGGACTTATTTTCAGAAAATGAACCACAATGACGATGTGTCCATTACGACAACCATCGCCCGGAGGGGAACCCTGAAAGAGAAGAAGAGTGGCGGCACGAGGATCCATTCTTTCCCCTTCCGCACTATTATTTCCGAGGATAAGACTTTCTTAGAAGGAATTTATGAGATCCGTGACCGGCAGAATGAGTATTTCCGCCATGCGAATTACGATCCGGTGGCATATTTTGCCCATCAGAGCAAGGTGTGGAACAAATCGCCGGGGCGGGTGTACGAACCGATGTCCCTGACTTACCAGCCGATGTCCATGCGGGATAAAGAGCTGCAAAAGCTGGGAGATATCAAGTATAAGACCAAATGGTATCCCAACGGCGCCACGACCCAGGCGATGTACCTCACGGTCATGCACCGCCCGGAGGACAATGGGCTGGATTTCAGCTTTGAACATCAGGTGAAGGCGGTCAGCCGTAAGCAGCTGGAATATCTGTATTATTATCTCTGCAGGATCATGTTCAAAGGTGCAGAAAATCCGAATCTCACGATTGGTGAGATCATGAAACTTGTGTAGTATTTCTTTGGAATTTTAAGGAGGAAGATCATGTTTGAAGAGCTGAAAGAAATCATCTGTAATTATGTGGAGGTAGAGCCGTCAGATATCCATCCGGATTCCCGGTTTATGGAAGATCTTGGGTTTACTTCCTTTGACTTTGTGAGTATGATGGGAGAATTGGAGGAGCAGTTTGATATTGAGATCGACTCGGCGCAGGCGGGCTCGGTCCGGACGGTACAGGAAGCGGTTGACTATTTATCTACACTTATAGACTGATTGTTTTAGATACGGGAGGTATACGATGAGCAATACTATGACCTATTCGACAATTTGGGAAATACTTGTTGCGGCAGATAAAAAATATGGTTCAGAAGAGGCGGTCCGGTACCGGGTTTCAAAAGACGGCATCGAGGCAAAGACATATGGCCAGTTAAAACAGGACAGCGATCATTTTTCCTGTGTCCTGAGAGAGCTGGGAGAGCTGGGAAACCATATCGCCTTAACGGGCATGACTTCTTATACGTGGATCACCGCTTTTCTTGGAATAACAGGAAGCGGCTGTGTGGCGGTGCCCTTGGATGTCTCCCTGCCGGCGGAGGAAATGTGTGAACTGATCCACCGGTCCGATGCCACGGTGCTGGTGCTGGATGAGGTCCGCGGTGACGTGGGCGCTATGGTGAGGGAGCGCTGTCCAAAGATCCGTTATGTCCTTTCCATGCAGAAAGAAAAAGCAGAAGGGGGGATGGAGTCTTTCTGGGAGCTGGTGAACGCCCAGAAGGGGAGTTTAGACCACCGCCCGGAGCCGGAGGATCTCTGTACTATTATGTTTACATCAGGAACCACAGGAAAGAGCAAAGGCGTTATGCTCACCCAGCGCAACATAGCAGAAAATGCCACCTGTCTGGATATGAAATTCCCGGAGCGCACAGTTATTCTTTCGGTACTTCCGATCCATCACGCTTACTGTCTCAGTATGGATATCATCAAAGGAATTTCCCTGGGAAGTGTGATCTGTATCAACGATTCTCTGATGCACATGGCAAAAAATATGAAGATCTTCCAGCCGGACATGATCCTGATGGTGCCGCTGATGATCGAGACGCTGGCGAAGAAACTGGAGGCGGCGGAGGGGCTCCCCCCGGAGGCAGTAAGACAACAGGTATTCGGGGAAAATCTGCATACGATCTGCAGCGGCGGTGCCTATCTGAATCCGGACTATATCGATCTGTTTGAGAAGTACGGGATCCGTATCCAGCAGGGATATGGGATGACGGAATGTGCCCCGGTCATCAGCACCAACCTCAGCTGGAACATCCGCAAGGATTCTGTGGGCCAGCTTATGCCGAACTGTGAGGCAAAGGTGGTGGAACATGAATTGTGGATCCGGGGAAGCAGTGTGATGGCAGGGTATTACAAAATGCCAAAGGAAACTGCGGAGACGCTGGAAGACGGCTGGTTAAAGACCGGAGACCTGGGATACGTGGACGGGGAGGGCTTTGTTTATCTCACCGGAAGGAAAAAGAATCTTATCATCACAAAAAATGGGGAAAATGTATCCCCGGAAGAGCTGGAAAATAAAATTGGTACTTCCCGTCTGGTGCAGGAAATCCTTGTCCGGGAATCTGAGGGCGTTATCGAGGCAGAGATCTTCCCGGATCAGGAATATGTGATGAGAAAACAGATCCATGATGTGGAGAAGGAACTGCAGAAGCTGATTGACGAATACAACGCGGGGGCTCCAACCCATAAAAGAATATACCGTCTGAAGGTCCGGGATCAGGAATTTGAAAAAACTCCCTCAAAGAAGATAAAGAGGTAGTGACATTTCTCCTAAAATTTGTTAGACTAAAGATAGATTAGTACAACGGATATCAAAGACTTAATTTCCGTTGTACCAGGGCGCCGTCATGACGGTGCTGGGAAAAATTAACAAACCAAGGAGGACAAGTATATGTACCAGGTAAAGATGCCGGACACGAACAACCGCAAGGTGATCGAGCAGAAGGGGAATATCACGATCTACGAGTATGAGCAGGACCTCAGCACCAATCCAGGAGCTGCGATGCAGGCATATTATTCATCCAAAATGAATATCCGCAGGCGCCAGGTGATGTTTGATCTGGACGGAGAGCATGACGTGATCGTTCAAGCGGGGGCGATGCAGTGGATGGCAGGAAGCGTGAGCAGCGGCACAAACGTAAAAGGGGTCGGCGATTTTGCCAAGAAACTGGTTAGTTCCAAGGTGACCAATGAGTCGGCAATCAAGCCCAAATATACAGGTAAGGGAATTCTGATGCTGGAGCCCACCTACAAATATCTGATCATTGAAGATGTGGCAGCCTGGAACGGAATGGTGATAGATGACGGACTGTTTCTCGCCTGTGACGGAAATACGGAGATCAAGACAGTGTCCCGTAAATCATTTTCCTCTGCTATCGCCGGAGGAGAGGGGCTTTTTAATTCCTGCCTGATCGGAAGCGGTTTTGCGGTTCTCGAATGTAACTGTCCAAGGGAAGAGCTTGTTGAAGTAGAACTTCAGGATGATGAGCTGAAGGTGGATGGAAACTTTGCCATCGCCTGGAGCCAGAGCCTTAAGTTTACGGTAGAGCGCTCCACCAAAACACTGATCGGTTCTGCGGCAAGCGGCGAGGGGCTTGTGAATGTGTACCGGGGGACCGGAAAGGTTCTGATGGCGCCGCTGTAATAACATATTTTAATAAAATAAAAAATTAAATCTTGTTCTAATCTTATAGGAACTTCTTTTAACTGCTGTATGCGGTTGAAAGAAGTTCCTTTTGCTTTGTTCAAAGGTTTGTGGCTGTTTTTTGTACCAGTTCCACTAACTGCCGTCGCTGGTGCCGATTGACTTGTATAATTTATGAGACTGTTATATAATGCTATTAAAAGGAAAATAGCAGCAAATGCCAGACTTAGGTTTACCAGGAAGCGCCTGCAGTGGACCAGTTTTCAGCTGTTGTTTCCAGCTGGGAAGATTAATTTTAAAACTGAACGACAGCAACGGGGAATCGATACGGGACTTCGTACCACCGGGCTGTCTTTAACTCTATGTGCTTATATTTATCAGGAGGGGTTAAGAGCATGAACAAGAAAAGAAAATCCGATTTAAGGCGACAGGCAGCCCTTTTGCTGATCGCAGCCATGCTGGCAGGGATCCTGCCGCTTACTGGCACACCACCAGTCCAGGCGGCCGGCTATGGTGTCAGTAACCCAAGGATAGACAGTAACGGTGTCACCACCTGGGACTGTATCTATTTTGGAAAATACTGGCAGGATGACACCAACAAGGATGGAAAAGCCGATAAGAATGATGAAAAAACGCCAATTAAGTGGAGGGTGCTGTCGGTGGATGGCGATGATGTCTTTCTGATGGCAGATAAGAGTCTGGAGTGCCAGAAATACAATGATACAGATTCAGATGTCACCTGGGAGACCTGCACGATGCGCAGCTGGCTGAATGGGTATGGGGCAGAAGCGAATCTGCAAGGAAAAAACTATAGTGGAGACGGTTTTCTAAACAATGCCTTTACGGCATCGGAACGGCAGGCCATAAAAACTACAAAGATAGTAAATAACGATAATCCGGGGCGTGGAACATACGGAGGAAATAATACTGCTGACCAGGTGTATCTGCTGTCCATCGAAGAGGCAATGGATCCATCTTATGGGTTTGCCTCTTCTGTAGACAGCTCAAATACAAGGAAGGCAGTTAACACAGCATATACGGCGGATGGGGGAGAAGTCGGGAGCAGTGGTATGAGCAGTGCCGGAAATACGGATCATTGGTGGCTGCGGTCGCCGGGTTACAATAGCCGTGTCGCTTCCTACGTGACGAACCTTGGATATGTCCTTGATAATGGTATTGATGTCAACGACGATCGTATCGCTGTCCGTCCAGCTTTGCATTTAAATCTCAAGGCGGCTTCAGAGGACTTATCAGCCCCCGGCTGGTCATTTGCCGATACCGTGACCTCAGATGGAAAAGAAGAAGGGACAGTGCCCCCCTTGTCAACACTAAAGCCAACGATCAAACCGACACCGGCGGGAACAGTAAAGCCTGGAATAACCTCTGTTCCCCAGAAAACCTATGATCTCAGAATAAAGACCAGTGGGAATGGGACGGTATCTTTGAACACATCAAACACGGTTATAACCACCGAGGGCAACGCCTCCATAGATATGAAAGTAAACAGTGGTGAAGACGTCCTGCTTACCTTCCAGCCGGCAGAGGGCTCAGGCCCTTATATCCTTACCATCGATGGAGAGGTGGGACATGTGGTGGGAAACACCTACAGGATTCCCAGTATCCAGAGCAGCCATACGGTAGTGGTAACCTTTACTGGATCCCCCCAGCCAACGCTGGTACCGACACCCACGCCGGTCCCGACCCCCATTCCCACTCTGGAACCACCCGGACCGACGGAAACTCCGGAACCGACAGGAACACCGATGCCATCAGCGGTCCCGTCACCTACTGTGTCCCCGGTAGCTTCTGCCACCCCGGAACCAACACAATCCCCGGAGCCGATACCATCTTTGACGCCGGCACCCCAGGTCTCCCCATCGCCCCTTCCAGAGAAAGACCTCTCTGCCATCCAGGACGGCCTGGGAGTCTCCCCGGATACGGCGGTGAAGATCCAGGCGGCAGCAAAAGAACTGGACGTCCCCATGGATACGATCCTGGTGACGGAACAGACCATACAGTCCCAGAAGACGGATGAGGACATAAAGGGGGCATATTTTGCCAGGATCCAGGCAAGGGCCTCCCAGATCACGGAGAAGAACATCAAACTGTCCTGGAACCGGGTGAAGGGGGCAGACGGCTACGAGGTGTACGGCAACCGCTGCAACACAAAAAAATGGATCTATGAATACAAACTAAAGAAGAACATAAAGAACGGGGATAAAAAATCCTACATCGACCGGAAATGCAAAAAGGGCACCTATTTCAAATACATCGTCCGGGCCTATAAGATTATTGATAGGAAGAAAGTGACCATCGCTGCCTCCAAGACGATCCACGTCACCACAAAGGGAGGGAAGAACGGAAATGCAAAGTCCGTGAAAGTAAACAAAAACAAAATCACCTTAAAGGCGGGAAAAACATGGCGCATTAAGGCAAAAGAGATCAAAGAGTCCAAGCCACTGCGTCACCACCGGGAGGTCAGCTACGAATCCAGCCACCCCAAGGCACTGTCTGTATCCAAAAAAGGAGTCATAAAGGTGAAGAAAAAAGGAAAATATACAGTCTTTGCCTACGCCCAGAGCGGCGTCTACAGGAAGGTTCAGGTCAGGGTGAAGTAGCCCGGAAGCTTCCGAAAAGTTATTTAAACAGGAAAGGATATAGATATACGAAAATGCATAGAAAATCCAATTGTAAAACACAAGCAGCTTTTTTATTGATTGCCGCCCTGCTGGCAGGCATCCTGCCCATGCCTGGTTCATCTCCGGCCCAGGCGGCAGGCTATGGCGTCAGTAGTCCAAGGATAGACAGCAGCGGTATCACTACCTGGGACTGCATCTGGTTCGGAAACTACTGGCAGGAAGACACCAACAGGGACGGCAAGGCGGATAAAAAGGATGCCATGACTTCCATTAAGTGGCGGGTATTATCGGTTGAGGGCGATGATGCCTTTCTGGTGGCAGACAAAAACCTAGACTGCCAGAGATATAATGATACATATGAAGACGTCACCTGGGAGACCTGTACGCTGCGCAGCTGGCTGAATGGGTATGGGGAAGAGGAAAATGTATGTAAGAAGGACTATCGTTCTGAAAATTTTATGGAGTACGCTTTTACTGCCAAAGAGCAGGCAGCGATTCAAACTGCAGATCTAGTGAACAAAAACAATTTAGAATATGGAACCAATGGAGGAAATAATACTTCGGATCAAGTGTATCCACTGTCCATCGAGGAGGCAACGAATCCAGCATACGGATTCAGTTCTTCAATAGAAGACTACGCAGAAAGCAGAAGAGCTTTGAATACTGCTTTTACAAAGGGACAGGGAGCATATACGTCAGAAGAATATGTGGGAAATGGGTACTGGTGGCTCCGGTCCCCGGGCCGTTTCAACTATAAGGCCTCCTACATGTTTTACAGGGGGAATGTCTATATGCATGGCAACAGTGTGCACGACATTAATCTCACCATCCGCCCAGCTTTGCATCTAAATCTGTCATCTGTCTCCAACTGGTCATATGCTGGTACCGTGACCTCCGATGGAAAAAAAGAAGAACCGGTTACTCCGACGCCGACGCCACAGAAGACAAAAGAGCCGGAAACACCAACACCGACACCGCAGATGACAGAAGAGCCGGAAATAACATCTGCTCCACAGATCACCTATGACCTTAAAGTAAAAACAACAGGAAACGGCTCAGTAACCCTAAAAATATCAGAAACCACAGTAACCACCGAAGGCAACGCTTCCATAGATATGAAAGTAAACGCCGGCGAAGACATCCTGCTTACCTTCCAGCCAGCAGAAGAGTCCGGCTCCTATACCTTTACCATCGATGGAGAAGAAAAACAGGTAGAGGGAAACACCTACAGGATTTCTGATATCCAGAGCAGTCATACGATTGTGGTAACTTTTACAGGATCCCCCCAGCCAACGCCAGTACCGACGCCGACGCTGGAACCGACACCCACGCCGGTCCCGACTCCAGTTCCCACCCAGGGTTCCCCCAGACCGACGGAAATTCCGGAACCGACAGGAACACCAGTGCCATCGGCTTCCCCGTCGCCCACAAAGACCCCGGTACCATCGGTCACCCCGGGACAGAAGCCGTCCCCGTCTCCAGCACCATCTTTGACGCCAGCACCCCAAGCCTCCCCGTCACCCCTTCCGGAGAAAGACCTCTCCGCCATCCAGGACGGTCTGGGAGTCTCCCCGGATACGGCGGTGAAGATCCAGGCGGCAGCAAAAGAACTGGATATCCCCATGGATACGGTCCTGGTGACGGAACAGACCATACAGTCCCAGAAGACCGATGAGGACATAAAGGGGGCATATTTTGCCAGGATCCAGGCAAGGGCCTCCCAGA
>CAMTDY010000020.1 GCA_947070915.1 uncultured Roseburia sp. | reverse complement strand
TCTATTGTCACACACTTTGCCCTCATAGTCGAGGTACGCACTATCTACCGTTTACTTTGGAACCATTTTGTCAGATGCCGGACTGTTGGATTAAGATGTAATGCGATACAGCGTATTTAATATTAACGGTGGAATAGGATTATGAAATTTGACTTATAAAATTGGGAAGTTGATATCATTTAGAAAAATAAATTTGAGCAGGGAGGAATTGATTTGAAAAAGTGGTACGATGAAGAATACGAATGGGAAATAGAAGTGATCGGGTTTAATAAAGATAATGAGGAAACAGAGGGCTTTTGCCGGAACGGTGAGGAAATTGGTGATCAATATACTTGTACTTATGGTTGTCCGGTAAATTCACAAGGGCAGGGGATTTGTTCTAAAGTAATGATGATGTTATATCCTGTCATGGAAGCCGTCAGAAGTGGTGGGGATTTGGAAAATATAGGTGGGGATAGTAAGTATAGTAAAGTTGTTATGTGTCCGGACGGTTGCGTTTTGTTTAGGATTACAGCAAAGCCGTCAGGTAAAAAAACAATAGGAATTTGAATTCAGGAGAAAGAGGATGGATACAAAAAGAATAGTACTTTTTTCAGATGTCCACGGTAATATAACCGGGCTTAAAGAAGTTATGAAAGAAGTAAAAAAACTGGAAAACGTGGAATATATTATTGGCTTAGGAGATTATTTTGGATGGGGAGCCGGCTGCAATGATATAATAGATTTATGCCTTGAGAATGATGTAGTTCTCATACGGGGCGGGCATGAAGAAATACTTAATTTGATTGACCGTGGAGAAGATAACGGAAATTATTATCCCGAAATTTATTTTACTCATGACTGGCTCAAAAAAAATTTGAAATTTGAATATTACCAGCTTGTAACAAGCCTGCCAACGGAAACTAGAATTACACTGAATAATGCGTATACATTGATAGGGTTTCATGCAGCTCTAAATGATATGGAATCCTATACATGCGGATCCGACAGAGATTTGGATGTTTTGGAGAATACATATGGAAATTTGGAGGAAAACATCATTGTCTACGGACATTTCCATGAGCCGCACGTAATACCAATGAACGGTAAATTACTGATAAACTGTGCATCCGTAGGTCAACGGAAAAATGACAGTCTGAGTAATTATACTGTTATTGAGTATGACGAAAAAAAGATTGCAGTGATTCAGCGCCAGATTCCTTATGACAAAGAGGAAGAGGACAGGCTGATACAAGAGCGGGGGATGATTAGACGCCTATAATAAATTTGGAGAAAGGAAACATAAAGAAGAATGAAACGAATATGTTTTTTGGGAGCAGGAAGCTGGGGAACAGCGCTTGCCATTTTATGTGCAAATAATGGTCACCGGGTTGTGCTGTGGTCAGCAACAAACAAGTTCCGGAAAAAGCGGGAGCATGTGGACTGCCTGCCGGGGACGAGGTTTCCGAATTCAGTAAAAATTGCAGACGATGTCGAAGAGGCATGTAAAGACAAGGATATTATTGTCGTTTCGGTGGCGTCTCCTTATATGCGCTCGACTGCGCGGCTTATGAAACCGTTTGTTAAGCCCGGCCAGATTGTCGTCAATGTGGCAAAAGGAATTGAAGATAAAACGCTTATGACAATGTGTGAGATATTGGAGGATGAGCTTCCCCAGGCGGATGTTGCCATTCTTTCCGGACCGAGCCATGCGGAGGAGATTTCCAAGGGCATGCCGACTACGGTTGTAGTTGGTGGGAGGACAGAAAAGACAGCGGTATTTATTCAGGATGTGTTTATGGCAAATTGTTTTCGAGTATATGTGAGCCCGGACCGGATTGGCATTGAGATCGGTGGGGCATTGAAAAACGTGATTGCGCTCGCTGCCGGCATTTTGGAAGGGATGGGGCTGGGGGACAATACAAAGGCGGCGCTTATGACAAGAGGCATCGCAGAAATCAGCCGTCTCGGCATGGAGATGGGGGGAAAAATGGAATCTTTTTTCGGCTTGTCAGGGATCGGCGATCTCATTGTGACGTGTACGAGCACGCACAGCCGGAATCACAACTGCGGCTATTTGCTTGGAAAGGGAAAGACGTTAGAAGAGGCAAAAAAGGAAATCCGTCAGGAGATTGAGGGAGTGAACTGTGCCAAGGCGGCAATGGCACTGGCCAACAAGCATCATGTAAACATGCCGATTGTGGAGCAGATTAACGCCGTATTGTTTGAAGGAAAATCGGTAGATGCGGCATTGCAGGATCTTATATTGCGTGAGCGTGCCATTGAATACCAGTCATTGAACTGGTAGATGCGAAAAAAAAGATTTAGTGCAAAGTGACGGAGGTGTATGGTTATGCGTTTTCAGTATTGTCCCCATTGTGGGAAGAAAGCGGAATTAAAAGAGATTGGCGATGAGGGGCTCATACCATATTGTGCACAGTGTGAAACGCCGCTGTGGGATATGTTTACAACCAGCGTTATTGCGGCGGTTGTGAATGAATGTGGCGAGATTGCGCTGCTGTGTCAGAATTATGTATCAACAACGAAGTATGTATGCGTTGCCGGAATCATGAAACCCGGAGAATCCGCCGAGGAGACTGTAGTGCGCGAGATTGGTGAAGAATTGGGTCTGCATGTGAAGTCCGTAGAGTATGTAAAAAGCTATCCCTATGAGAAAAAGGAAATGCTAATGCTTGGGTTTAAGGCTGTCGCGGAAAAGAAAGATTTTTCCTTGTCGGGGGAAGTGGACGATGCACAGTAGGTGAAGTTTGAGGATGCCCCGGGATTGCTTCGGGAGGGCAGTATTGCATGGCAGCTTGTTAAAATGGTGGCAGGGGATTCGGTAAGTTTGAAGGAGGGAAAACATAACATATGGAAACGGTAAAAAGAAAATCAATGGGACCACATTTTTCGATGTGTGTTCAGCCGGCTTTTATCATCGGCACGAATAATGAAGACGGGACGCATAACTTTGCCCCGATCACATGGGTCAGTGTTACATGCGAAAGGGATCATGATTATTTGCTGGTCATTAGTATGTTCGGTACAAAAAGAACGAAAAAGAACGTGCTTCGGACAGGTGTTTTAAGCGCCAACCTTGTCAGCACGGATATACTTGGACTTATGGACTATTTTGGCACGCACCGCGCCGAAGACGGTCCTAAAGATGCAGCTCATTACAGTGTCAGCAGAGGGGAAGCCGTGGATGTTCCCGTTCTTGATTCAAGTAGATGGGTTTATGAATGCGAAGTGGTACAAACTGTTGAGACAGGAGATTCTGCTACTTTTTTCTGTAAAATCAAAAATGTTCAGATAGACGAGCAGTTTATTTGTGGAGACACTTTTGGTGTTGACCTTACAAAAATAGACCCTGTGGTTTATTCGGGAATGTACCACAGCATCGGGAAGCTGCTAGGAAAAATCGGAGATTTTGGAGGTGTTTGCTGATGGCTGTTAAAATAATAGAAATAAAAAAGGAAAGCTGCCCTGCGGCGCGGCTGATTGGTAAAAGATATAGAGAAAATCCTAATTGAGGTGAATGGTGGGAGAATAACTGGTTTGAAACATTGGAAGCAAAGGAGCGTCTTCCTTTTAATGGGGATGCTTACATCGGCGCAGTGCATATAGTGGATGGTATGCCGGAATATTGGATTGGAATGTTTTTTCCAGCGGATACGGAAGTTCCAGAGAGTTTTGAATATGTGGATATTGAACCATTAAATTATGCGGTGTGTTATCTGTATGATAAGGAAAACAGTGGTGAATTTTATACAATGGATACGCATAATATGTGCCTTGCCAAGTTAAAGGCACGTCATTTTAATCGAAAAGAAGATGACTGGTGCTTTGAACGTTACAACTGTCCAAGATTCACAACGCCGGATGAAAAAGGAAATGTAATTCTGGATTACGGGATTTCGATTGACTGCTAAACTTTAGTTAACCATCAGTTAAGGTGTATATGTTAGGAGGACTTAAAAATGGATTTTCAGGAACTTGCAGCTAAGAGGTATTCTGCACGTGATTTCAGTCAAATGTCAATTCCAAAAGAAGTAATAGATCAGATTTTAATGGCGGGAAATGCTGCACCGACTGCCCATAATAACCAGCCGCAGAAGATCATTGTGGTTCACTCTCCAAAGGGGATTGCAACCCTGAAGAAATGCACCGAGTGTCATTATAATGCACCGCTCGCATTCATTATTTGTTATAACAAGGATAAGTGTTGGAAGCGCAGCTATGATAATAAGCACAGCGGCGAAATTGATGCAAGCATTGTCGCCACACATATGATGTTGGAGGCGGCAGATTTGGGTATAGGATCAACGTGGATCATGTATTTTATCCCGGAAGCTGTCCGGGTCGAATTTGATCTGCCTGATAACGTAGAACCTGTTGCGATTTTAATTATGGGTTATACGGATGCGGAACCTTCAAAGGAACATTTTCACAGACGTGACTTGGAAGAATATGTGATTTACCGATAGAAAATTGTTGTATTGTAGTAGGGGGAGAACTTAAGAAAATATGAACATTGACAAAATAGGGAAGTTGTGATAATGTATTACCAATAACATAAGAAAAGCGATGACGGAAAAAAGTAGTTTAGTTGGAAACATCCAGAGAGAATAGTACTTGGTGGAAGCTATTTATGTGGAAATTAGACGAAAACCATTCCAGAGCTGTAACGCTGAAATGAGTAAGTGTTACCGTATGCCTGCGTTAAAGGATAGGATTTGATAGAATCTGAAGTGAAAAGTTAAGGTGGAACCGTGCTAAGTGCACCCTTAAGATTATATGATTATGGTCTTATGGGTGCTTTTCTTATGTTGTTGCCAAATAGTTAAAGCGGAAAAGAGAAAGGAGCAACAAATTATGAAGGTTCTACGAAAAAATGGGGAAATTGTAGAAGTAAACTTTGAAGAACAGGAGGGCAAAAAGGCATTTTGGCATACGAGCGCACATGTGCTTGCACAGGCTGTAAAACGTTTATATCCGGAAACGAAGTGTGCCATTGGTCCGGCAATCGAAAATGGATTTTATTATGATTTTCAGTTTGAATTTTCATTTTCAGAAGAGCATTTAAAGGCAGTCGAAGCAGAAATGCGAAAAATTGTAAAGGAGTCTCTCTCCTTGCAAGTTTATGAGAAGTCAAAAGAAGAAGCTCTTAGCTTTATGGAGAAAGCAGGCGAAAAGTATAAAATTGAGCTGATTCAGGAACTGAATGATGCAGAGCAAATCAGCTTCTATAAGCAGGGAGAATATGAGGAGTTTTGTGCAGGACCACATATTTCTAATGTGTGTCACATTAAAGCAATCAAGCTGTTGTCAGTGGCTGGAGCCTATTGGAGAGGCAGCGAAAAAAATCAAATGCTTACGAGAATCTATGGCATATCTTTCCCAAAAGCGGCACAATTGGAGGAATATTTGCATATGGTTGAAGAAGCTAAAGCAAGAGACCACAGAAAATTGGGAAAGGAACTTGAAATATTTACGATTTTTGATGAAGGACCGGGATTGCCAGTATTCTTGCCAAAGGGAATGATATTGAAGAACCTGTTGATTGATTATTGGAGGAAAATCCATCGCAGAGAACGATATGTTGAAATTTCTACGCCCATTATGTTGGAAAGAAGTCTTTGGGAGACATCCGGTCATTGGGATTTTTATCGGGATTCCATGTACTCTCTAAAGGTTGAAGAAGATGATTATGCAATTAAGCCAATGAGTTGTCCGGGTGGAATGTTAGTATATAAATTAAAACCGAGGTCATATAAGGAGCTTCCTATGCGGATGGGAGAGTTAGGACTTGTACATCGTAATGAAAAGTCCGGAACATTACATGGTCTCATGAGAGTACGTTCATTTACGCAGGATGACGCTCACATTTTTATGAGAGAAGATCAGGTAATAGATGAGATACAAGGTGTTATGCATCTTATTGATGAAATTTACCGGAAGTTTGGTTTCTCATATGAAATTGAATTGTCAACGAGACCGGAGCATTCCATAGGAAGTGATGAGGATTGGCATCTTGCTACGGAAGCTTTAGAAAAAGCAGTGCAGGGAATGGGTAAATCTTATGTGGTAAATGAAGGGGATGGTGCATTTTATGGACCGAAACTTGATTTTCATCTGAAAGATTCCATAGGCAGAACGTGGCAATGCGGAACGATTCAGCTTGATTTTCAGCTTCCGCAAAGATTTGATATTGACTATATTGGGGCAGATGGAGAGAAACATCGCCCGATCATGCTGCACAGAGTTGTATTTGGATCGATGGAACGTTTTATTGGTATTTTACTGGAACATTATGCGGGGAAATTTCCTGCATGGATTGCACCTGTACAGGTTAAAGTTCTTCCAGTTTCAGATAAATATAATGATTATGCTAAGAAAGTTGAGAGGGCTTTGGAAGAAAATGATATTCGGGTAGAAGTGGATGTCAGAAGTGAGAAACTTGGATTTAAGATCCGTGAAGCCCGCATGGATAAGGTGCCATATATGATTATCATAGGAGAAAACGAGAAAAATAATATGTCTGTATCCGTGAGACAAAGAGACGCAGAGAGTGATAAACAGGATATGGGAGAGATGAGCCTTAAACAAGTGGTCAATTTGGTAAAGAGAGCGAGATAGAATGAAAGCAACGACCTCGGACAAAATCGGGCAAATAATGTCGGAACATCAAAGAACCAATAAAGTATACTGTAATCACAGCGAAGGGGGCAATAACTATGGAATGGACAGAAGCGATAAGCGAGGCGGTTAGTTATATCGAGAAACATATCACAGAAGATATCACAATGTATGATGTGGCTGACCATGTTCATATTTCGCCATTCTATTTTCATAAAGGTTTTGGTATTTTATGTGGCTATACCCTGACGGAATATATCAGGAACCGCAGACTGGCGCTTGCCGGACAGGAGCTGCTAGCGAATGACAGTACCGTGATGGAGCTTGCAATCAAATATGGATATGAATCGCCTGACAGCTTTACCAAAGCTTTTACCCGTTTTCATGGACATTCGCCTTCCAGTGTGCGAAAAGATAAGGCGATGATCAAGGATTTCGCACCGCTGAAATTGACAATATCTTTGAAAGGCGGTTATACTATGGATTATCGAATTGTGAAAAAGGAAGCTTTTACGGTTTTGGGCGCATCGAAGGAATTTAGTTACAAGGATGCCAAACAGGATATTCCCTCATTCTGGGAGGAGCATTTTGCATCGGGAAGAGGGGAATATGTCTGCGGAATGTATGGCATCAATATTGACCCACAGATGGGGAATGATCGGTTTTCGTATTTGATTGCGGATATTTATAATCCGTCGATTGACATTGTGGAGGGGCTGGAAGTAAAAACCATTCCTGCTTTTACGTGGGCGGTTTTTCCATGTAAAGGAGTGCTTTCGCAGACGATGCAGGCGGTAAATACCAAGATTTTTTCAGAATGGCTTCCGGCGCAGCGGGACTATGAAATTGCGGCGGGGTACTGTGTTGAAATGTATGACGACGCAGGGAAATATCCCGGTGGGACAGCCGACGAGAATTACTATGCGGAGATATGGATTCCAATCAGAAAGAAAAAATGAGAAAAGGGACAGAATAAGCAAAGGAGAAAGAGAAACATGGAGACATATGCACAGCGTTCAATCAGACATTGCATAGACATGATTGCCCCCTTTGAATTGTCCGATCATCAGGAAGAAAACGGGCAGTTGCAGTTTTATCAGTTTATGCATTCCCTCTATCGTGAGATGTATCAGAGACCGGAGGAATACATGGTGTTTCCGGAACCTTACGAAGTATATATGGCAAAATTAAAAAAGCAGGGAGTGCAGCCAAAAAAGGAGAAGGAGCATGTAACAAATGCTAGAGAAAGCACGCTGAGAAACACATTTCAGCAGGCGATACAGTTTTATGCCACGTACCTGTATCGCATAGGAGTGAAAAGCGAGGAGATTGATAAAAAAACAGGTGCATTGATGATACGGAAAGAAGACTACACTGAAGTTATGGAGCAGATGAACCGCATCCATGAATCACAATATAACGCCGGGCGGTATGAAGTATTGGTCAAAGGGGGTATTCGGGTGTCTGAAATCGGGGATATTGTCCATATCGTTCACGGAGAATATCCCCGGATGATGGAGGGTATAGCGTATTTGTGTAAAGCGCCTGACAGTAAATACAAGTGGATGAATTTTCTTCGCCTTGATTTCAAAAATGCATATGCCCCAATCCCAACGGTAAATGACATATGCAAAACACTGTCTGCCAGAAGTTCTGAAGCTGTCAGAAAATTAGAAAACAACTTATCAGGGATGAGTGTCAAAGTAAGGATAAAGCCACTGAGAGGGATTGTCTCAGATTTTAAGTGGAAAGTAGAATATGTGTACAAGGGGAAAAATATATGTGGCTTTTATGCGGATAATGAATCCTTTATGCTGTGCATTTATTTCAATCATTTCCAGAATATAAGTGAATTTGCCAATCTTTTATATGAGGAGGACCATGATTTATATCTATGGTTCAAAGAACAGTTTCCTGAGAGATTGTGTAAATGCCCAAATAACCGCAGGGTTACCTTTGGCGATGAATCCCGCCGCATCTGCGGGCTGTCAAACCGGGCTGAAATAGTGAATCCGGATGATCATGATGTGGACAAGGCTTTGTATGTTTTAAGGAAATATCGAAACATTGGTTCCTGCCAATGATGACGTTGAAAGAGGTATGTATGTGTGTTCAAAAAATGAGGTGATATTATTTCAAATTATCAGAGAATCACATGGTTTCATAACAAAGTGATCAATAGCAGTTATCCGAATGCAAGTGCCTTATCACAACATTTTGAGATTTCTGTAAGGCAGGCGCAGAGGGATATCGAGTATATGCGCGAGTCGATGAACGCTCCACTCGTTTATTGTGGCAGGAAACGCGGATATTGGTATGAGAAGGAATTTACCCTTCCCAGCTTTTTTTTGTCTGAGAATGAAAAAAATATGATGCGTTCGCTGGCGGAGCAATGCCAAAATATCGGTGCATTCGGCTATCAAAAATATGGAAATCAGGCGGATATTCTGGGTAAGATCACGGAAACCAAGCTGAATAGTAACGTAGTGAAAGAGCCGTATTTTGCTAAACTTGAACTAATCGGAGAACGGAAGTCCACTGCTGTGCTGGATTATTTTATTTGTGAAAAAAATGCAGATGGAACCTATACGTACGCATTCTTTGAGCCGGATCTTTTTATTAGTGTCATGATCGCTAGCAATCTTGAATTTCGAATCCTATCCCCGACATGGTTGAAGGAATATATGAAACAAAGACTGAGTGATATTTTAGCAAAGCTATGACATCATATGTCAGACCTCTTGTGTTAAAATAAGTCTTGACAGACTTATTGACGAGTTGCTTCGCAACATCGACATGTGCAAAAACCGTGCACAAAAACTATGATAAAATGAATTTATCAATTAGAAAGAGGACATAACAATGTCAGGGAATGTATTGGAGATTGAAATCTTTTCTGCATGGAATACCTATGCGGTAAGTATGATGAGCGTACTGGAAAACTGTGGTATGTGGCGAAAGACAGACACATTTCAGAAATTTATGTGTGAGACGGGAATCGCTGTTCGGTTTTGCGTAGACAAAACCTGTAGTCCGCTGCCTATTACGGATTATGACTGGATGGATGAGCATACGGGGTTTATGGAACGGATCGGAGTGCAGACAGTCAAATATTTTGCTGCCCCGGATGACGCTGCTTATGATAGGACACAGAAAAAAGCTATTCAGGCAGTTAAGAAAGCGATTGATAATAAAAGGGCTTGCGTTGCATGGGGAATCGATGCCGGAGAATTTGGTGTCATCTATGGATATGATGAGGAAGACAAAGTCTTTTTTGTCAAAGGAATAGGAAGTACAAATACCGATTTCAGTCTGCCGGTACTATACCATAATCTCGGAAAAACTTTTGAATATGCCCCTATATTATATTCTGAAATTCCTCAGGCTTTCCATGAGGTGGATGAAGATCAGGCTTTCAGGGACTTCTTAAATACTTATATACAGGAGATGGAAAAAAGCTCTGATACCCCGGAACGTGCCTATGGCTTTGCCGCCTATGATATGTTGATAGACGCCGCTCATGAAAGAGAGTTCAATACGTTTGGTCTGAGGTACTGTACCGGAATCTACCATGAGAGAAAAGAGGCCATTGTCATATATCTGTCAGAACGGCAGAAAGAAGAGAACGATCCTTTGTTAGATCAATTGACGGATTCCTTCCGGGAAACGCTGCGGCTCTATGAGAAGCTCATGCGTGATGTTTTGCAGCAGGATACGGATGGGTGGAACCATTTGTCGAAACCGATCAGCGAAGAATGCTATCCGGAAATCATAAGTGTTCTGCATGAGGTTAAGGAAAGCGAAGAAAAGAACGTTGCTGCCGCAAAACAAATGTTAAATCGGTGAACCATATCCGCTTTTCCACGACTATATAGATGAACGGTCTAGTTAGCCGGAGTTTTCTATCCGAGGGCTAACTAGACGGTTCCACAAAAAGCGCGCAGAAGGTGAAAAATGGAAAAAGAAAAATATGATTTGAGCAGATATGCTGACAGACTGTATTTAGCCGCAGTAAGGAAGACGAGGGACTCTGTAGCAGCAGAGGACATTGCCCAGGAGACTTTTCTTGCCGCACTCGTCCAGCTCTCACGAGGGAAAAGACCGGAGAATGTGTGGGCATGGCTTCTTGCGATTCTCTCTAACAAATACTGCGACTGGCTTCGTGAGAAGTATAACAAACCGCAGATTAGTTTCGAGGAGTATCCATTTGAGATTGCGGGGGAGTCCGCTGGGGACGATGAAAATGACGATTCCGAAGAAAAGCTGGAGGCCATCCGGCGGGAGCTCGGAAGACTTGCAGGCATTCACCGTGAGG
Organism: uncultured Roseburia sp.; assembly: GCA_947070915.1. Classification (GTDB taxonomy): domain Bacteria; phylum Bacillota; class Clostridia; order Lachnospirales; family Lachnospiraceae; genus Eubacterium_F. The sequence goes on along the minus strand of CAMTDY010000020.1, from coordinate 12,193 downwards.
TGATGATACGTTATTACATGCACAACCAGACGGTACAGCGAATTGCAAAGGAGCTGCAGATTCCTGTTGGAACGGTGAAAAGCCGGCTGAATCTGGGAAGACAGCATATCAGGGAGAAGGTGACAGATATGGAAAATTATACAAAACAAAGCTATGAACCCGATACCTTGCACATCGCTTGTGCCGGTGGGGCGGGGCTTCACGAAGAGCCGTTTTCGCTTGTGCCGGATTCGGACAGGCTGGCACAGAGCATTCTGATTACGGCTTACCGAAAGCCTCTTGCGGAGACAGAGCTGGCTAAAGCACTGGGTGTTCCGGCGGCTTTTGCGGAACCTGTGGTGGAAAAGCTTGTCGCTGGAGAATTGATGAAAAGGACGAACGGCGGCAGGGCATACACGGATTTCATCATTTATACGGATACGGACAGAAAGAAGGCTTTTGAAAAGCAGTTGTCTATAACAGAGAAATATTTCCCATTATTTTGGGAGGAAATGGAGCGGGGTCTGACTGTTTTGCGGGAAAAACAGTGGTACCAGCAGCAGACGGAACATGCGAGAACCAAGCTGGAGCTTCATTTCTGTGTTAAGACATTGAAGAATGCTGTAGTATCTGTGCGGGATGAGGTAACGGGAGTTATGTCCTATTCGGAGTATCCGTACCGGAAAGACGGAGGCAGGTGGATTGCTATGGGAATGCAGTATCCGGCAGGATACCGTCACAAAGACGATGTGGAATTTTGGAAATATGAGGTGAATGGTGAAGCCGGATATGTGGAACGGAATTTTCGGGATACCAAAACGGTGGAGCTTCGCTGCTACGGTACGAGTCTTAATGACGATTTCTCTTATAGTACTATATATGACCACGCACAGCAGTATGTAAAATGGTTTTATGAATTGTGGCAGAAAATTCCGGCAGAAGAGTCGGCAATCAGTGTTCCTGTGATACAGGAGGCAGACAATCTGATCAAGCAGGGATTTTTAAAAAATGGGAATACGCTTGAGCTGGATATTCCGGTGTTAGACCATGCGGCATACCGTGAGGAGTGCGAATTAGTATCAGAATACGAAGGGGAAATTGCCGCCCGGGTTCGGGAGATTTTGCTGCCTGTTTTCGGGCATGGCGGCGTAAGGCTTCCATCACACTTAAAAAGCGTGCCGAAGTGGCAGCAGTATATGTTCTGTGGCAATAGTGTCCCAATGATGGTGATTTATAAGGCAAGGGAAAAGGGACTGTTTCTGAAAGACGTGGGCTATCCTCTGCCCGCTGCCTTGTTGATTTGTGAAAAGGCATGAGTTCTCTTTTTTGAAGAAGCGCCTATATTAAATTATTTTGTTAAAATACCCAACCTTTTTTCATCTAACGTGTCTATATGGGTGAAAGCTTTCAAAAAAGTTACAGATAAGGAGATTCATACAAGTGGACAGACAAACCGCCGAGAACACGATAACGGAATATTTAAAACCTGTATTTGGTTTCACGCTGAAGCGCTGCCGGACGATTGAGGATGCGGAGGATTTATCGCAGGAGATTCTTCTTAAGGCCTTCCGTGCGCTGCTTATCAAAGACGACATCAATGATAGTTCCAAATTTATCTGGACCGTGGCACACAATGCTTTAAGCAATTACTATCGGGACAGTGCGAAAACCATGGTCGGAGTCTCCCTTGACGAGGCTGCTGAACTGATAGCCGACCCGGGTGTGGCGTGTGATTTGGATGATAACGTGGATATTATCAGAAGCCTTCAGCGTGAAATAGCATATCTTTCTAAAATACAGCGAAAAATTTTAATCGCCTATTACTTTGAAAAACGCAGGCAGGCTGATATCGCGAAAAGTCTCGGGATTCCCGTTGGTACGGTTAAATGGCACTTGTTTGAGGCAAAGAAAGTTTTGAAGCGAGGTATAGACATGATGAGAGAAACAAGTGAGTTAAAATTTAATCCGGTCAGATTTCATTCTTTTGGTGTTAATGGTTCTACCGGTAAGAAATCCCCTGAGGAGTTTTTTCGTTCCGGTCTGGTGCAGAATATCTGCTACTGTGTGCGAAACACAGCCAAGACGGTTCATGAGATTGCAGACGATTTGGGAGTTTCACCCGTGTATGTAGAAACAGAGGTCGAATATCTTGAAGAATATGGTTTTTTGCAGACAAAGAGGGATAAGTATATCCTGAATTTTATTATTTCTGAGCCGACGGATGAACTGCTTGTCATGCAGAACGATATGTATAAGCGGGCGGCTGAACTGTTTGCCAATGAGCTGTATGATGAGCTTGTTTTTTCTGGAAATCTCAATGATCCGGACATTATTTGCAGGCAGACTGATGAATTTATTGATTTTGACAATCCAAAGACAGACTATAATTTTCTTTTATGGACGCTGATTCCATATATTGCCGCATGCTCCGGTGAAGAGCTGAAGGAAAAGCATATCACTTTTGAGGAGGCTGCTACCATCCGCCCTGACGGAGCTCAAAACATTGTTCATGCGTCAGTCGTACCAGACGAAATGAGCATGCCGGAAGAATATGCATATATGGAAAAATGGAGCGGGCCTATGTGGAATGTCATTGACGGAGAAATGTTCTGGCAGATTGACAGCAGATGGAGTGACAGACCGTCCGCAGCAGATAGAAATGTCCCGGAGGAAGCAAAGAAAGTAATATCTTACCGCCATTTTGAGGATGCACTGTCCAGATATGACTATGCATGGCTTGCGGAGCGCGGATATATCAGGACTTGTGGTAATGCCAGAGGCACGTTCAGGATTTTATGGCAGATCGTTGTCCTCAGGAGCAGCGATATCAATGACAGGCTGCTTGCCATCGGTGGGCGCATTAAAAAGAAATACAAGGCAGAGTTTACTGCCATCAGCGAGCCATATAGGAAAGCTGTGCTTGAATCCACACCGGCACATCTTCGCAAAGTGCAGGAATATGAGCTGCAGTCGTTGTTTTACTCGGACGGCCATTTTCTGCTGCACTGTATTTTGTGTCTCCTGAAAAACGGAAAGCTGAAAGAACCCACAGAAGATCAGAAGAAAGCGTTGAGCACATTGATTGTGAAAATGTGACAGACTTTTTATGGATTAATAAATTTCCGGGGAGGCGCAGCAATGAAAAATTTCTATATTTTGACTGATGCACTGGAGTATATTGAAAAAAATATCTGTGAGGATTTTCATAGTGAGGATGTAGCGGATTATTGCGGAGTCTCGCTGTCCAGTCTTCAAAAAATGTTCCGTTTGGTGCTTTTCAGAAGCGTAAAGGATTATATCCAGCGAAGGAGGATCTGTTTGGCGGCGAGGGATATCCTTGATTCAAACATGAAGATAATTGATATTGCGTATAAGTATCAGTTTGGTTCTCCGCCAAGCTTTTCCAGAGCATTTAAAAGGGTATGGAACGAGTCGCCCGCTTCGTACCGGAGAACATGGAGATTTTCGGAAATATGCCCCAGACTGGATTATCATTATGAGGAAGGGGCTGATGAAGAAATGGCAGGGAAGAAAGTAGATATTGGTGAAGCATATGATAAAGTTGTGAAGATGAAAGGATCCTATGTGATTTGTTTTGATATCATCGGAATGGTGCAGATCAATGAGGTGTCTTTTGCGGCGGGAGATGTGGCGGTCGTTGAGAGTTTAAAACGGATTGACCAGATCGCAGGCGATGATATGATAATGCTTCGTATCGGTGGTGATGAATTTGCACTTATCACAGGGAGCAGGGATCTCTCCCATGTAGAGAACCTGTCCGGGGAGGTGCTTTGTCACAACGGAGAGTGCATCCCGTGGGAGAAGCAGAAGGTTCCGCTGAGCCTGAGAGCAGGGATCATCCAGATTCCGGCTGAAGATCTGAAGTACGATAATTTTTTTGCAGAAATGCATAAAGCAATTGAGGAGTGCCGCAGGCAGGAAGATGAGGTTGCGAAGAAGCCAGATCATGCCCATAGCTTGTTGCCGGATATTTGACTTGGCGCCATCGTGCTAGAAGAGGAACAGCATGTGTTTTCCACTATCGGATTCATGGCGGAAATGGGATTACAGAATAGCGGATTGCATGGAACGAATGACAAATCTGTTGCAGCAGATTGTGAAATAAAATGGAAAGGATTGGACGATTTGGCAAAAGACGATTATATACGGATTAAAAATGCACGGATTCACAACTTAAAAGGCATCGACGTATCTATACCCAAGCACCGACTTACGGTAATCACCGGCGTTTCCGGCAGCGGCAAATCGAGTCTTGCTTTTGATACGCTCTACGAGGAGGGTAAACGCCGTTATCTCATGTTTTCCGATACGCAGTTTATGATTGATGCTGTGCCGGGTTTCGACTCCATCACCGGACTTTCGCCTGCCGTTGCGGTGGAACAGCGAATCATTCGGCAGTCCAATCCGCGCAGTACGGTCGGCACTCGCATCAAAATCAGCCATCTGCTCGCGGCATTGTTTGCCAATTATGGTGAGCGTGATCCGGCATACGATGACGGGATGCCCCTTGAGGTATCCATGTTCCAGCGCGGTTCCGCAAAGGGTATGTGTGTGAAATGTCTGGGTAAGGGCACGATCCATTCCATTGATGAGACAAGGATGTTTGCCGACCGGGAACAGCTGGTCTGTGACATTGCCTGCGGGCTTGGGCGGCGCAGTGACACGAAGCGCATGGTATCTGAATTTTGTACCCGGTATGGTTTTGATCTCTGGGACAGCCGTGTGGGCGATTTGTCTCCGCAGCAGCTTGCGCTGCTGAAATACGGCGATCAGGGACAGTCTAAATTTCCGGGGATTATTCCATGGATTACCATGCTGGTAAACGGTGTACTTGGCACTTCGGGCCGGCTGGCAAGCATACTGACGGACAAGGGCATGATGACCCGGTGCACCTGTCCCAAATGCCTTGGCACGGGACTGGGTGAACAGGCGGCACATACCACTTTTTACGGAAAGACTATTACGGAGCTTGAGAATATGTATATTCGCGAGTTGCATGATTTCTTTGCGGAATGTGATGATACCGGGAATCCGCTGCTTATTGAACTGTGCTTAAAGCTCTCCTGTATGATTGAGGTCGGTCTGTTCCACCTGGCGCTTTCCCGCCCGGTCCCCACACTCTCCGGCGGCGAGATTCAGCGGCTTTTTCTTGCTTCTTATATGATTACGGAGATGGATTCGATTATATTTGTATTTGACGAGCCCACCATCGGTCTGCATGAAACGGAAAAGGAAAATCTGATCCGCATTATCAGACGTCTTGTGGATAATGGGAATACAGTGGTTGCGGTGGAGCATGACAAAAATTTTATGTGTGCGGCGGATTATATTATTGATATGGGGCCGGATGCGGGCACCCGCGGGGGAATAAAGATTTATGAGGGCGGATTTAAGGAGTTCCTGATGTGCCGGGATTCCCGCACGGCGCCTTATCTGGCGGGAGGAAAGGGATTTCCGGTAAAGGGGAGTTTTCGTCCGGCGGGTAAAAAAGAGCTTATTTTGTCCCATGCGAATATACATAATCTGAAAGATGTAACCGTGCGCCTGCCTCTGGGCATCATGGTTGGCATCGCCGGCGTCTCCGGCAGTGGAAAATCCAGTCTGATTTCGGATACTCTTGTGCCGAAGCTGAAGGAGGCTCTGAAATCAAAATGCGTCACGGGCGAAAAGAAGCGGGAAGATGGGAACACGGAAGTGGCCCCAGATAAGGCACTCTCCGATCAGACAGGACTTACTGGCAGCGAATTTTTGCGGCGCTGCTATGTGATTGATCAGCGTCCCATCGGCCGTAGCCGCACTTCCTGTCCTGCCACTTATACGGGAATGTTCGACCGAATCCGGGCAATGTTTGCCGGGACGGAAACCGCCTTGGAGCGAGGTTTTACAGCGGGTATGTTCTCTGTTAACAGCGCAGGCGGCTGCCCGCGCTGCAAGGGGGACGGACTGATTCATTATCATGTAGGCTACGGTAATTTTATTGACATTACCTGCGACAGCTGTGGAGGTTCCGGCTACATACCGGAGGTAATGGATGTGTTGTTGGATGGAAAAAACATCCGACAGATTCTGGAGATGAGCGTGGATGAAGCAAGGGACTTTTTCGACGGCAAGGATGCGAATATTTGTCGGCTGCTTGAGATTCTGAAACGTGTGGGCATGGGCTATATCCGTCTCGGTCAGGCGACACCGACCATTTCCGGTGGGGAGAGTCAGCGGATCAAGCTGGCGAAGGAGCTGGCAAAAGGGAAAAATATGAAGGACGCACTCTATATTCTTGACGAGCCGACCACCGGGCTTTCATTTTCCGACAGCGAGCGGCTGCTGCAGCTGCTTAATGATCTGGTACAGCAGGGGGCGTCGGTGCTCGTTACGGAGCATGATCCCTACATTCTTTCCAACTGTGATTATCTGATCGAGATGGGGCCGGGAGGCGGTACAGAGGGCGGCCGTGTGATTGCACAGGGAACCCCTGTAGAACTTCATGAGAATCCTGTCTCTGTCATAGGAAAATATTTGACAGCACCGCATGACGAAGGAGGGGAAAAATGAGTTTTTCTGAAGAAATCAGCCAATATATCCGGCAGAAACATTACCGGCAGATCAACAGCGTTCTGTTCTGGCAGGACGGCGAGATTTTGGCTGAGAATTATTATAACGGTTTTACGGCACAGAGCCGGAATGTGATGCGTTCTGTTGTCAAAAGCATCCTCTCGCTGGCGGTTGGAGTCGCGTTAGAATATGGGCTTTTGCCAGGGCTGGATGTGGCGGTGGCGGATTATATTCCCGCATTCAGGGAAGGGCGTGATCCACTCCACCCACTTATCACCGTGCGGCATCTTTTAACTATGACCTCTGGCATCTACTGGAACGGTGGCGTTCATTACCACTGCCCAATGATGGCACAGGTATGGCGGAGCGGAAACTGGATTTCCCATATCGCCGATTGTGCGGTGGCAGATCTGCCGGGTATGCGCCATAACTATAAGGAATTTGATGTGATCCTGCTTGCTGCAGTATTAGAGGCGGTCTGCGGTGATCTGTATGACTTTATTGACCGGGAAATTTATACGCCTCTGAGTATCCGCAGCCAGAGATGGTATAAAAGCCCCTGTGGCATCTATTACAGTGTGGGCGGCGGCAGGGAGGAGGATGAACTTACATCCGCCCTCACCGCACGCGAAATGCTGCAGCTCGGTCGTCTTTGTCTGGACGGAGGAGTTTATGATGGCCGGCGCATCGTTTCTGAATCCTATCTTCGGGAGGCGCTCGCACCTTCTGCCGCCGATCCGAACTACGGTTTTCTGTTCTGGCTGGGGGACGGCTGGTATGCCTGCCGGGGTTATGGCGGCCAGCGGATTCATGTTTTTCCGGAAAAGCGGCTGATTGCTGTAATGCAGGCGACGCCCACATCTCGTGGGATGGCGTATGACGATGTAATACATTATGGGGAACAAATATGTTCTTCTTACAATTCCAATATGAGGAGCGGTGGGAAGTATTCTTTTGGGTTATGAATTTGAAAACTGGTCAGAGTCACAAGAAACTATGTTTTATCCAAACAGAACACGGTTACACATATAAGCCTGTCTAAGTGGAAATGAAAGCAATAATAAACAGGTGATGATGTTTCTGTAAAATATGTAATAAGAAGCAAAAAGGAGTGTATGGTTCCATTTTTTATTCTGCATGGTGTAACAGCCGTAGAATTGCTCATAATACATAAAAGAAATGGAGGCAGTGATTATGCAGAATAACAGAATATGGGAACAGGTGGCAGGTTTTATGCAGCAGCTACGTTGCGAGAACCTTTCAGAAAAGCCAATGGTTCAGATGCCGGGACAGAAAGAGGTTCAAAATAAGCTGGAACAGGCACGGGCTAGGGGCGAAGAATTATTGGAACAAATGTCGGAAAAAGAAAGGGGGATTATTCAGGAATGGATGGAACGACTGGAAGATAATGCCTCTGTTGAGGCACAGCAGGCGTATTGTCAGGGATATGTTGATTGTATACTCTTATTAAGTGGTATGGGACTGCTTAGACCGGAACTTATGGGCGAAGGGATTTTGGAGCATATCAGGCAATAGAAAAGGCTCATTTCATAATAAAATGAACCTTAGATATGGGAGTAAAGAAGAAAAAATAAGTATTTGAGTTGTCTCTAATCCTGTCTGGATGAGTTGTCATCAACGGATAAAACAGCTTCTGTGGTTGCAAGGATAATTTTGAGTTGGTTTTCATTGCATTGTAATAACCGCCTCAATATTTCCTGATATGTATCATTGTGCAGGTTTTTATCCGGGTAGATTACGGTATCAGCAGACAGGTTAAAGTATTGTATGGTTTTGGCGAAAACTTCAAGGCTTGGCGTGTTTTTGAAACGTTCCAAATCTTTTAGATAAGATAAGGAAAGGTCAAGGATTTCCGCTAATTCTGCCTGTGTAAGTTTTTTGTCCATGCGGGCGTTTTTCATAACAGTACCAAACTGTTTTGGATTGAGAGCCATAGCGCCACCTCCTACAAGTATGTTATAACCATACCTTTGAAAAGTAAAAACGGTATGGGGAGACTTTATAGGGATAGTAATACCGTACTAAAAGAAAACATTGGAGATTATCATGTTCGGAGAGTCAGGTAAACAGTTAAAAAAATCTATAGAATAGCAATAGACTGTTACACCATTCACGGTATGGTAACACCATTCTTATTTGGTAGCATCATAGTATTTTTTGGAGAGAAGATGTTGGAAAGTAGTTTCAGAAATTGGCAGCACCTTCTCTCTTTTTCTTTTGCCCGGATTTCTTTAACAATGCTAAATAGGATTGGAAAGGATACACCGATAAATCGGGGCAGTACACCGAAATATATGCTCTATTCCTTAGTTCTATGCCACGCTATACTTAGCATAGATGGAAAAGGGGGTGTCTGCCATTAGTAAATCTGTTAGAACGAGATATTTGGATTATTTAGCGGAGACGGGTATGACACGCTATGAATTTTCTAAAAGGAGTGGGATTCCGGAAAGTACATTGTGGAGTTTGGGGCAGAAAGAGGACTATGATGTGCGGGAGAGCAATATCCGTAAGATTGCACAGGGGATGGGAGTGCCACCCTCTGAACTTTTTGATGATGATGACAATGCCGTCTGCCTGAATGAAAAGAGTGAGGTCTGGCTTATTAAGAATTTTCGTAGGTTATCGGAGAGGCAGAAAGGGTGTATAGAGGGGTACATAAAGGCGTTAATTGAAGAAGATGAAAGTATTTGCCAATCGGATTAGTAAGGTGTTCTGAGAGAAAATAATCAGGATGCCTTTTTGTTTTGGGGCTGCACCGATAAATCGGGAAAGTTTTCCGAAACATAAGTCCTACCCAAGTAGGAAATACTCGCTTATACTTAAATGTGTCCACAGGATACAGATATTATAAGTATTCGTTTTTCTGTCAGACATTATAACTGAATACGATGATTTCACCGGACGTTCGGAGTAGTTACGCATTGCGCCGTACCGCAGATACGCTATAGTCAGTCGGGAGAACGGAAGTAGTTATTTCCCCATGTGACAGTCTGGCTGCGAGAATATCCATGCAAAACAGAAACCGTGGTGGTTTCGAGGTTGCGACTACTTTTGATAATGATACTCCCCGTAAGGGTTCAATGATAATTGGTGCAAGTCCAGAGTGGGTTACTGACCATAACCACCGATGATTTCAACTGGAAACCTCTTCTTTTTTTTGTTTTTAGGCGACAGTCAATCGTCGATATGTGATTTTGAACCCTTTTCACTAATTTCCCACCTTATAAGATAAAATAAAAATGTAGAAAATTATTCATATGAAATGTAGAATTAGCTACTGTAGTTCAATAAAAATATGCAGATTTCGAAAAAGTATGGTGTGACCATATTGTGTTATAGCATATAAGGTTTATAATAAAAAATAGTTAATGACAACAATAGGTGCGGTAGGGGGCTTATGCGTCAAAAAAATTACAGCATAGCCGAACTATGCTGATATATTGGTTAGATACCGCAAATTGTATTAAAAAGTTGAAATGAAGAACAATTTCATTTGAGAAAATGATAAAGAGTTCACATGTATTTGGAGATTGAAATGGACAAGTTTTGATATTTTCAATTGTTAAAAAATGAAAATCGAAAATAGGTACTAAGGATAGGTTTGGATACAAGTTGAGAGGGAGGAATGGAAAGTGTCTCATTGCAATAAAAAGATGCTATCATTTTTTTTGACAACAAGATGTAATTTATGTTGCAGTTATTGTTATAATGCAAAGGAGCGTAATGCTATTGAGGAAAAAACACTCCCTCTGGAAATTGCTAAAGCTGGAATTGACTGGTATTTTAATCAAAATGATAGTCGCCATATAAGGTTTTATGGACCGGGAGAACCGACACAAGAGTTTGAGAGACTTAAAGAAATCACGGCGTATGCTAAAGCACATCCCAACAGAGGGGAAAAAGTTACAATTGAAATCCAGACAAATGGTGTATTTACTGAAGATGTACGCAACTGGGCATTGGACAATTTTAATATAATGTGGATGTCTTTTGATGGAATGAAAGATGTACAGTCACATAATCGTCCATTGAATTCACTCTTTAGTAGTTTGTTCAATAATCGTTCGTCTGCTGATGTTTTAGAAGATAATGTGAAGTGGTTGATTAGTAATAAAGGCGACCGTAATTTAATGGTTGGTGCTCGCGTTACTATTACAGATATAAATATAAATAGACAAACTGAAATGGTAGATTATTTCTATGACCTTGGTATTCGTTATGTATGGACGAATCCTCTCTTTCATAGTGTTGGAAAAGTACCTGTATGTTTAGACGAGAAAAAGAAACTAGCATACCATTTTAATATGGATTTGTATCTTGATAATTACCTCAAAGCTTACGAGTATGCTAAGTCTAAGGGAGTTTTTTGGGGTAGTTTTCTTGCAATTAATTTTGATGGAGAATCTCCTTATCATTGCCGTTGTTGCACACCGCTGAGTGCTCCACATCTCACACCAGATGGATACATTTCTGCTTGTGATATGGTGGTCTTAGGTGAAAAACCATATCATATGAGTCCTTTTATCGTCGGCAAATGGGATGCTGATACTCATGAATTTTGGATTGACTTGGAGAAAGTAAAAGTGCTAGAAAATAGAAAATCCACTGAAATGTCTCATTGCAGGAATTGTCCTGTTAAACTTCATTGTGGTGGTTGTTGTTTGGGAGAAACAGTAAATGAATTTGGTCGTTTGGATGGTCAAAACGTAGTAAAATGTAGGGCGATACGTCAACTTTATGAAAAATTAGGAGTATGTGAGCCATATAAATACCTACATCCTTAATAAAAGCTAGATAAAGGAAGATAATTATGGAGTTGGATACATTATGTGAAAAATTTGAATCGGGAGATATTTCAAAAGAAGATTTTATTGCCGAACTTAAGAAAATGCGAGCATTTTCTAAAACAGATCGATTTAAGCTGAAAGTAGTAGATAATGCTCCATTTTCAATGTGGGCATGTGATGAAGAATATATAATTCGCTATTGGGAATGCGAATGTGAACGTATTTATGGTTATTCTTCAGAGCAAGCAATTGGTAAACGCTTTTTGGAATTATTTGTTGCTGCGCCTGAACGAAATCAGGCGGAACTTGAATGCAAAAAAATTATTGAGGGACGTAGTGCACCCGGAGAATTTATTAATAATATGGCAGTTGATTTTGATAGTTTAGGTAGAGATGTAACCCTTATGACGAATTGTTTTCCGATTTTCGATGATGAATCTCAAAAATGGTTGCAGGCCGAAATTGCATTACCAACGGATGTTGAAAAAGTAGTGCAAAAACATGCTGACATACTTCGCAATTATCAAAAACTTCAATCAACTATTGCCCAATATGAAAATGATAAAAAATCTTTTTTAGAAAGCGTGGGTGCAAGGGTTAAGGATTTAACTGCTGTTACAAGAAAAATCCTTAATAGTCGAAAAAGAAGTAAACTACAGACAGAAGATATTGAAAAACTTGATTCTCTGCAATCTACTATTGATAAAACTAAAAGAAAAATTATTAGTATTATTGATGAAAATTTAAAAACTATTCAAGAGGCAAAGTCAATTGAACAATGTTCGGTAGCTTCTGATGATTATGTGTCATGTAAAAATGTATGTAGGCAAATG
>CAMTDY010000019.1 GCA_947070915.1 uncultured Roseburia sp. | reverse complement strand
GAGGTGGATGCAGACCAGCTCAGCTCTGTCTCTGAGGAACTTCAGGCGGTACACCGTTCACTGCTGGATATTCTGGCTGAACTTTAAAATTTTCACGGTGGAAACAGCAGAAAAGGAACTCCACCCAGACATAGCGCAGCTACGCCATGAAAACGATGTGAAACACGCTCTGCAAGTTTTTCACCTTCGCGGGCGGTGTCATGGTTTGTGCCTTCCGAGAAAATAAAAGGGTATCCTTCAAGTCATTTCCTGGCTTTTGGGATACCCTCTTCTATTATTTATGAAGCAGTTCAACAGACAGCAGGCTTGCCGTGCCGCCTCCGCGGTAAGTGAGATACAGCGCGTGGATTCCATCGGGAATCTGTACTTTCACAGAGTACTCTTCCCACACATTCGTGTACTGGACCGGGATCGCCGCCAGCGCCTCGCCGTTCCATTTTGTCTTCACTTCAAATATGCCGTCGGCATAGCCGCGGACTTTGATCCGGACTCCCGTCACATTTTCACAGGAAAAATATTTAAATCCCGCCGTGGCAGAATCCTGCATGTTGGCGATATATCCCGGCTCTTCATCGCCATCTCTTCCATCCTGCATGATCTTGGGGAATTCATCTCCCCCCACATAGACAGAAGGGTTATCCGTAAACAGGTGGCAGGCTATATAAGCCGGATATTCTCCTTCATCCGACAGAGGGCCGCCGTTTAGGCCACAGGACGTGATCTCCACCTGGGGAATGCTTCCATCCGGCAGAATGCGGATCTCTTCGGCACAGCCCTGTCTGCTATACCAGCTGCCATTGGTGTGGCGGTGATAAAATATGTACCATGTCCCTCCAATCTCCACAATGCTTCCGTGATTGTTGGCGCCATAGGCCATAGGCAGGGAAGCCGGCTTATCCTTATCCAGATTCAGGTCACAGTTGCTGACGATCACCCCTCCATAGGTAAATCCTTTGCAGGGATCCTGGCTCACCGCATAGCAGAGCTCATGCATCAGGACGGAAGAATAAATAAAATAATAGGTGTCCCCGATCTTTCGCATGGAAGAGGCCTCAAAGAACTCATGTCCCTCGAAACCGCTGCCCTCCGAATACTCGCATCCGGGAGCCACCCTTACCGGATCTTCGATGACCGTAAGCATATCCCGGCCAAGAACCGTCACCATGGCTCCGGTGCGGGACTTATCCCCTCTGCCGCAAAAACCGGTATAAAGATAGGTACGTTCCCCCTCAGTGAGCACACCGGGATCAAACTGGGGCTCATCCCCCTCCCTGTCTCCCAGTCTGGTGCCATCCTGATAATGGACATATCCATAAAACTGATACTTCCCAGCCGGCGTATCGCAGACTGCAACAGACACCACAGATACATGATCCAGCACATAATATAAATAGTATCTTCCATCCGGCCCCACCGTCACATCCGGCGCATAAAGACACATTTTCCCGTCTTTGTTCAGCGGGTCCTCCGTCTTGGGATAGATGACTCCCTCGTATCTCCAGTCTCCCAGATCTTCCACTGGCGCTGACCAGCACACATAATCCCCCAGGCAGAACACATGCCCGTTATAATAATCGTGGGAACCATACACATACACTCTTCCATCAAAGACATAGGGTTCTCCATCCGGAATATATTCCCAGGAGGGGAGATATGGATTCACCGCCTGTTTCTTCCTGCCCTCTGCTACTTCCTTCATAGCCTTATTTCCTCCTCACTTTCCCTGCCGCATTCCCCGCGGCATTAATTTTCTTTATTTTTTCGATAAATATAAGAAATCGTTGGCTCCCTCGTCGTCTCCACCGCCGAGAAATCCAAGCATATATATGTTCTCGTCCCTGCCTACATCAAAATTCCCATACATTTTCTGGAAGTTTGGCTGTTTTTTACCATCCAGGATCTTTTCCAGAACTTTCTTCTCACTGTTATAACGGTATACTCCGGAATAATAGCAGATGTACAGAGTATCCTTGTAAACACTCAGTTGGATGGAATAATTCCCTGAGCTGACAAAAGATTCCCCCAGCTGTCCTTCTAATGTATATAATTCTCCCTCTTCTTCGTTATAGGTGAAATAATTCTTTTCTGCTTTCCCTTCCTCGATAACCGGACTGAGATCCAGACACTCCCTGACCTTTCCCGTCTTCCAGTCGGTCACTTTGCAGAGCTCCAGACCCGGTCCCAGATATTCATACAACGTATCTCCCTGGCTGATGCCAGAGAAAGGAGCAGTATACCTCCTTTCGATGGTTCCCTCCGGAAGCCCCACAAGAACACTGTGCCTGGCATTTCCATCGTCCTTATAAGAAAAAATCGCTTTCTTTTTGTTTAGTATATGGATCTCCACATTGTCCTTGACTGGCAGCCCCTGGTCTTTCACCCACTTGGAAACATCCAGCTCTACTTTCTTTTTTCCATCAGACGCATATCCGCGCAGTATCTTTTCCGTGTAATAATCATAATACCAGATACCATCGAGGCTTCCGCCAAAAAAATTGTAATCCGCTCCCTCATCCTGCAGCTCCGGAATGCGGGAACACTTCCAGTCTTTCCCGTCAAACACACCTTTCACCCATCCATCAGATACATCTCCCACATAAGAGACACAGTAATTTCCTTTATCATTGATAAAACCGTCATAGGATTCCCATATTTTCCCTGTACCTAAAAGCGTCTCTTGATATGCTTTCACAAAGGAGTCATCAATCTCTGGTTTTACCGGAACCAGATCTTCTGTTCCCTGGAGTTTTTCCTCCCAGCCGCTGTCATAAACCAGCTTACAGACATCAAAGGGTTTATTGCTAAAGGAGAGATGCACCCCGTTATCATCCAGTTCCTGGTCGGAAACCTTTTTTAATATGCGTCTGTGGTCTATTTCTTCGCGGTAGTCGAAAAACCAGCCTATGATAAAGGTCCCGCTTTTCTCCGGATCTCCCTGGACGCCAATATCCAGGCAATGGTTCCCACCTGGATCTGAAAAGCCGGAGTACAGTGTCAGCTGATCCCTTGGCACTTTCAGCGCCTCGCAGAAAAAATCGATCTCCTCGGCATACTTTTCATAATCTCCCGATAGCGGCCTGCTGGTTTCCTTAGGAGATTCTGCTTCTTTTTCTCTCTCCACAGCAGCCCCCGTCACAGCCTGTTCCCGCATCGGTTTTTCAAACCCTTCACATCCCGGTAGCGTTAAAATCACTGCCGCCAGTACCCCGGCGTATCTCCATCTTTTCCCCATACACCCCACTCCTTTCCATTGAGTGAATCGCACTTCCAGTCCGCGGCCGGGCCAGTCTATCCGACTATAACTTTTGTCTTTACCCGGCTGAATTCTTCGCACACATCCTGATCCTCCACCAGATCCAGTACCGGCAGACCGTCGATATCAAAATGAACCCTCCGGATCCCACTGCTTCTCTCCCCGTGGATCCCCGGCCTGGCATGATAGGAATTCCAGACATCACCGTATTCATCCACCACATATGCGTTGTGCCCTGTCCCAAATTCGCCCTCCACACTGCGGGACGTCATAAGAGGATAATTCCCTTTTTTCCAGTTCTCCGGGTCCAGAAGATCCCTGCCCCTGTCGATGGTCATGATCCCCACCACATAAGAGGTGTCCACCGCCGCGCTGGAAAAAGTAAGCACCAGACGTTCTTCCTGGGGAAGGGCAAATGGTCCCTCATCCACAAAGGTATGGTTATTCGCCCATCCGTATTCCGGTTTGGAGAGCAGCACTGGTTCCGAGAGCAGTTTCCAGGGTTCATCCGCATTTAATTTAGCGATATAGAGCCAGGCTCCCAGATCCTTTGGCAGAAACTGCCTCTGGGACCAGACGACATAATAATCCCCTTCCCAGAAAAAGCATGTCATATCCAGCGTGATGGTCTTTCCCTCCTCACAGAGCTGGCTCCCATCACTGCGCACCACCCGTTTTGGCTCCGACCAGTCCTCCCTGCGGGAAGGATTTCCGCCTTCTTTCAGTTTCATAATGTGGGATTCCTCCCAGAAAAACTCTTCCGGGGTAAGCGCCAGAAAAATATACAATTCTCCTTTGATCTCATGAAATTCCGGCGCCCATAAAAGATTTCCCACATATTCATAGGTATCTGAATCCAGGATCAGATGCTCTTCGGCATCCACCAGTCCCGGAATGGTATCTGCCTCTCTCACATATAAGGTATGATTCTTGTCCGCGTCATTGGTAGCGATAAAATAATATTTTCCGTTCCAGTATGTAATACAGGGGTCCGCCCGGTCCTCTGCTATGGGGAAAGGAAAATGATCCTGGTGAAGTTTCCCCTCTGCCTCGTAAACTCCCGGACAGTTCCAGTCGACATTGTCCGTATTCCAGTCCACCCGCTTTAACGCCTCTGTCCCGTCGCTGTACAACGCCCTCGCCCAGACCATCTCCAGCTGCTCCCGGCTCTCTGCCCGGACTTCTTCTGGCACTTCTGTCTTTATGTGTCTCGGGGACTGGAGTTTTTTCTGCAGCCGCTCTGCTGCCTCATCCGGTATGGAAATGACATTTCCCGCCACTGCACCTTCGATCTCTGTCTCCACCGACGGCAGAACCAGCTCTTCCACCTTGACGCCGTTGATCTTTTGACCTGTACATTCTATGTTTTCCAGCTCTGCCCCGTACCACTGGTCTGACTGGCACCAGCACAATTCGTACATCTCTTTCTCCAAGTCATAATGGCACACCACCCGGTCTACCGCAACCTCACACACCGCCAGAAACCCTTCTTCCCTGTACTCCAGCAGATCATGGCTGGTAAAAAACAGGACTTTGCCGATGCTCTCAGGATCCTCACCGCCGTCACCGTCTATCCGCACCGCCACGACACCATATGTGCCGTCCCGCATCACAAACAGATGGGGATCACGGATACTTTTTGCATTCAGGGAACCGTCTTCATTTTCCGTCGCCCTGGCAAACAGCACGCCGGAATTATGATTGAGGGCCTGAAATCCTCCCTCTCCCTCCAGTGCCAGGTGCATGCTGTAAGCCAGTTTGGGATCATAATAAAACTCGTCAATAGGTTTTCTCGTATAGCATAAAATATCTCTCACTCTGTCCTTTACCTCCAAATTCTTTATAACTCCATTATACCGTGTTATTGGAAAATGTACAATGACGATTCCATATCATTTTACTGACCTTTTCTATCCACATAGCGTATCAAGAATTCCTGACTTAACTGTCTCCCAGACCACCCTCTGCAGCTCCAGTGACGTCTCCTTGTCATACTCTTCATCCAGGAGTTCATTGTTGGAGATCACCCGCAGCGCCACACAGGGTACGCCACATTCCCGGCATGCCTTATACACCGCAAAAGATTCCATGTCCTCACTGAGATGGCCAAAGGTATCATGCAGCCACTGGATCCTGTCCTTCTCCTTACTGAACAGATCCCCCGTTCCCAGAATTCCAGTAACCACCTTTCCGCTCCGGGTCTCCTGCCCGAGTCCCTGCTCAAATGCCCTGACCAGCGCCGGGTCTGCGGCAATATACTCTGTGTCCATCTTCAGCCACTCTTCCGGCGCCATGCCCTCTCCGAAATCCCGTTTTGGCATCTCCAGGGAATGTACGTTGACCGCCTGGCTTCCGATCACCAGATCGCCGCTTTTCAACGTGTCCACCTGGGCTCCGGCAGTTCCCTGATTAATGATAACATCCGGCTGAAACTCATAAACCGCCGTCATGGCAGCGATAGCAGCGTGTATCGTTCCCATTTTAGTCAGCTGCAGAAGGATCTCCCTGCCATCCAGTTCCGCCCGGTGAAAGAGGAAACCATTTCTGGTGGTCTCCTCCGCCTTCTGAAAACAATCCTGCTCCAGATACCAGCAGATCTCGCTTTCCATCGCCCCCTGTATCAATATCTTTTTCACTCTGTTATCCTCCAAACTATCTTCAGATTAATTTTGCCCTGGTGAAAAACCGCAGGGCTCAAATTGGCGCCGTTGAGCTAACTCAATGGCGCCAATTCACAGTCTCTGTTTTACCACTCCACCAGCGTCGCTCCCCAGGTGAGGCCGCCGCCGAAACCAGAGAGGACGATCTTATCTCCCTCCTCCAGAAAGCCGTTTCGGTTGAGCTCATCCAGAAGGATCGGGATACTCGCCGAAGATGTGTTGCCGTAGTGGTCAAGGTTCATCGGGATCTTATCCATATCCACCTTCAGCCGCTTCGCGATCAGCTCCAGGATCCTCCGGTTTGCCTGATGCAGGATATAGTATTTGATATCATCCGGCTCCAGTTCCGTCTTTTTCAGGATGTGCTTGATGTACTTGGGAACCGTTGTCACCGCAAAACGGAACACCGACTGCCCCTGCATCTGGATATAATCTTTTTTCCTCCTGCTCTTATAAAATGGGTTCTGGATCCCTCTCCCCTTGCAGGTAAGAACATCTCCCTGGGTTCCATCCGAGCCGGTAACACTGGCGAGGATCCCGCCTTCCCCCTCCACTTTTTTCAGCACGGCGGCGCCGGCGCCGTCGCCAAAGAGAATGCAGGTACTGCGGTCTGACCAGTCCACTTCGCGGGACAGCGTCTCCGCGCCGATGATCAGTGCGGTCTTCGCCATCCCCATCTCAAGATAGGCATTCGCAGTATTCATCGAAAACAAAAAACCGGAACAGGCGGCATTCAGGTCAAAGCAGGTGGCACGGATGGCACCGATCTCCCCCTGGACCTGGCAGGAGGTACTGGGAACGTAGGTATCAGCCGACACCGTCGCCACAATGATCAGATCCAGATCTTCCGGCGTTATTCCCGCATTGTCAAGAGCCGCTTTGGCCGCCTCAATCGCCATGAAAGAAGTTCCCTCCTTGCTTCCGCTGGACAAATGACGCTCTTTGATCCCCGTCCTCTGGCTGATCCATTCATCATTGGTATCCACGATGGTAGATAAAAACTGGTTATCCGCCACATTCTTCGGTAAATAACTTCCTGTTCCGATAATCTTAACTGCCATGAAATCTCCTCCAAAATAAAATACTATCCTCTATGATTTGGTTTTAAAAACCACCTCATACGGTTATTCAGATTTTTCCCTTAAACCAAAATCAAGAGAGCCTTTTTACAGCCCTCTTGAAAAAACTCATATGTTATATTATTTTAATTTTCCGGATGGTCTCCTATGTCATCCGATGTAAAGCATCAGATTCTCTTCAGATACTCTCCGGTACGGGTATCGATCTGGATCACGTCACCCTGGTTTACAAAAATAGGAACGTTCACCTGTGCCCCTGTCTCCACGGTAGCCGGCTTTGTCACGTTCGTTGCCGTATCCCCTTTTACACCAGGCTCGGTCTCAGTAACCTCCAGCTCTGCAAACATCGGCGGCTCTACAGAAAAGATATTTCCTTTGTAGGATACCATCTTCACCATATCATTTTCTTTCACAAATTTCATCGCATCACCGATGGCATCGTCGGCAAGGGCAATCTGGTCATAGGTCTCCATATCCATAAAATTGTACATATCACCCTCTGCGTACAGATACTGCATCTCTTTTTTGTCGATGTGGGCCTGGGGATATTTTTCTGTCGGACGGAACGTCTTCTCCACAACACCGCCGTCTACCACATTTTTCAGCTTGGTACGGACAAACGCTGCGCCCTTGCCCGGCTTCACATGCTGAAATTCAATGATCTGAAATACAGTTCCATCTATCTCGATGGTCAATCCATTTTTAAAATCTCCTGCTGAAATCATATTCAGTTCCTCCTGCTTTTTGCGTACAGAATACTCTTGTTATTTCGTTCTATACAAATTAATACATCTAAGCATTATTCTATTATATTTTGAAACATTTTTCAAGAGAAATTTTCCGGGTTTCCAATTTATTTCCAACTACATCATTTTCAGCTTCTTTCCGATCCGAAATGACCTGCTGCTGCAGCGCCCTGCAAAGCTGTGCCTCAGGAAACGGCGGATAAGATCTCCCCGGCAATCTGTTCCGCACTCTTTCCGTCGGTGGAAACAGTGACGGTGGCTGCCTTTTCATAAAAGGGACGGCGTTTTTCCATAAGTTCCCGGATATAAGGCACGTTCATATTTCCATTGAGAAGAGGACGGTCTTTGCTGTCCTTAACCCGTTCATAGATCGTCTCTGGCTCTGCCGTCAAAAGAACGATCTCACCAATGGCCCGCAGTTTTTTCACGTTGATATCCCGGAGTGCCATACCGCCGCCGCAGGAAATGATCCCCGGCTCCCCTGCCGCCAGCTCATCGATAAGGTCCGTTTCCAGCTGCCGGAAATACGGTTCGCCCTTTTCCTCAAATATCCGGGAAATGGGACATCCCTGCTGCTTCACGATCCTCTGGTCGGTATCGATCTCCGGTCTCCCGCTGAGGCGGTGGAGTGCCCTGGAAACCGTGGACTTTCCCACCCCCATAAAACCGATGAGGGCAATATGTCTTTTGCCAGAATATAGTTTGTCAAATACATCCTTCATCTCAGATAACTCAATCTGTCCCGGAGCGGAAGCCCTTCCCACGCATCCGAAGGAAACCTCAGAACCATAAAGTCCCCCATACAGTCTCGTCATTTTTCCTGCCTCTCCCATGCACATGATGATCAGCGGAAAGTCCGGATGTTTCTCTTTCATATGTTCTGTCGCCGCCAGCAGCCGCACTGCATCCTCACGGCCTTTTTCCGCATCACCAGAAGGCATGCATGCCACCTTTCCCATGTCCGCCCCGCATTCCTTCGCCTCCTCCAGAATATGCAGGATCTCTTCCTCCGAGGGCGTCCGGGTGAAATCATGAAAGGATCCGATGACCCTGGTACCGCTCTGCCCTGCTGCCCGGATCACGGTCTGTACCATATCCGGATCCCTGCGGATCTCCACATCCACATAATCTGCAAGACCACTCGCCGCCACATCGCTCAACAGGACGGCATAGTCAAAACGGCTCCCATTTTCCTCCCCGCCCTCCTGGACCGTCCTCAAAGTAAAAATAAGTTTTTTCTCCCGGAGAATCTCCCGGAGCTCCTTTACAACACTGATGATTTCCTTTTCATATCCGGCAAAAAAATCCACCCGCCATTCCACCAGCTCCGCCGGCAGAAGGGCAAACTCTCTGGCCCGCTGAATGATCCTGTCTCTCGTCGTATCCGTAACCGGAATACAGATCTCTGGTCGCTTCATTACATCTGTCTCTCTTTCTTCTGTTCACCATGCTATCGTTAAACTGTCACAGTTCCATCAATTCTTTGGGAGACCGGGTCAGATTCCGGCAGCCGTCTTCTGTAACTGCCACCACATCCTCAATCCTCACGCCCCCAAAACCTTCCACGTAGATCCCCGGTTCCACGGTAATGACCATTCCCGGCTCCAGAACCGTTTCATCTTTCGGTGAAAAGCAGGGTGTCTCATGGATCATCAGCCCCACACTGTGGCCCAGGCTGTGGCCAAAGCAGTCCCCGTAGCCCGCCTCCCGGATGATATCCCGCGCCACCGCGTCCACCTCGCAGCCCTTTATCCCCGGCTTTACCGCCTGGATCGCCGCTGTCTGCGCCCGCAGTACCACATCATAGATCTCCTTCTGTCGTTCTACAGCCTTACCGATCACAACTGTGCGGGTCATGTCAGAGCAGTATCCATTTACCCGGCATCCAAAATCCATCGTCAGAAAGTCCCCTTCTTCCAGTACCTTATCAGTAGGTATGGCATGGGGCATGGAAGAGTGGAGCCCGCTGGCAGCGATGGTGTCAAAGCTGGTGCCCTCCGCTCCCATTTCTTTCATATAAAATTCCAGGTATGCCGCCACCTGTTTTTCTGTGAGATTTTCCCCACGGCTCCGGCACTCCCTGATCTTCTCAACGATCCGTGTAAATGCCCTGTCACCGATCTTTTCTGCCTTCTCTATATTCAGAATCTCCTGCCCTGTCTTCACCTGCCGGAGCTGATCCAGTCCTTTGTGGAGAGGCACCAGCGTCATATGTTCCAGTTTATGCTTTTTACAAAGTGCAAGTATCATCTGATAGGTCTGAACCGTCATGGTCTCGTCCTCATATCCGATGGACATCGCCGCCACTGCTTCCCTGCCAAGACGTTCCATCAGCTCCGTGAGCCAGTTCTCATAGATATTTTTTTTATACTGGATCACTTCCGCTTCCGGACATTCCTCCTTTGCCGCTATGGTGTAGCGGGAGTCCGTAAACACCAGCGGTCTGTGCCTGGAGATAAAAACGATCCCCTCTCCCCGAAACCCGGCAGAGCTTCTCATATTAGCCGGCGAGCTGACCAATATGCCATCCAGCTTCTTAGCAAGTAATATTTTTTCCATTCTTTTCATTTTTTCTGTCCTTCTTTTTCTGACGATACTCTTTTAATATAATTTTTTCCAAATACCGTTTAAGAACGATCTGGATCTCCTCGTTTTTATTGATGGGTTTCACCAGGATATTCCGTATCCCGATACGTTTTGCCCCCCATATATCCGTAAAGAGCTGATCCCCTACAAAAAGCGTGTTTTCTTTGTTCGTCCCCATCATTTCCATGGCCTCACGATAGCCTTTCCTTCTGGGTTTATGGGCATTAAAGATCATATGGGCACCAATCTTTTCGTTAAAACTGCTGACCCGCTGTTTTTTATTGTTGGAGATCAGACAGCATTGAAATCCCATCTCTTCCAGCCGGCGGAACAGATCCAGCGCCTGGTCGCTGGCACCCTTTCCATGCTCCACCAGAGTATTGTCAATATCAAACAGGATCCCCCGGTATCCTTCCTCATACAAACTCTGAAAATCAATATCATAGGTGGATGATACCGACTCATCCGGGAAAAATTTCTCGAACATTTCCATTTTCCTTTCTAAGCTTTTACGGATTTTAAATAAGTGATGAACTGCTCCGCCACTCTTCCGGAATAACCGCCGTTTCTCACGCTCCAGGCGTTTGCCTTCATCAGAAGTTCCTCGTCGGTAAGGCGGATATCCGGGTTCTCTGCCGCCAGTCCCAGGACAATCTCCTCAAACTCTTTCTTGGAAGGACTGGAAAAATTGATGGTTACGCCAAAACGGGCTGCCAGGGATAATTTCTCCTGCATCGTATCCGAATGATGGAGTTCATCCCTGGACATATCCGAGCGGTCGCTCCAGGTCTCCCGGATCAGATGGCGACGGTTTGAAGTAGCATAGATCAGCACGTTGTCCGGACGCACCTCCATCCCGCCCTCGATCACTGCCTTCAGGTATTTGTATTCAATCTCAAACTCTTCAAAAGAGAGATCATCCATATATATGATAAATCTATAGTTCCGGTTCTTCACCTGCTCAATGATGCCGGAAAGATCCTGAAGCTGATGCTTATAGATCTCGATCAGCCGCAAACCGCGGTCATAATACTGGTTGAGGATGGCCTTGATGCAGGTGGACTTTCCGGTGCCGCTGTCGCCGAACAGAAGACAGTTATTCGCCTTTCTTCCCTCCACAAAGGCTTCCGTGTTATCGATCAGCTTCTGTTTCTGGATCTCATATCCCACCAGATGGGACAAAGCCACTTCACTGGTATGGGTAATGGGCGCCAGTATCATCTCACCAGACTCTTCATGTTTTACCCGGAACGCTTTGTTTAATCCAAATTTACCTACGCCGTATTTTTTATAGAATTCCGTCAGAACCCGGAAAAATCCATCTCCATCGGCAGCGCCGGAGAGCTGCTTCGCCAGCTCTTTCACCTTTTCACTGACACTTTTATTGTAGGTATTTTCGTCCTTTGCCATCGAATGATAATCGGTCAGGATAGAAAAACACTCTACCTCCAGAAGCGCTTCCACTTCGGTGAAATCATAATGAAACAAACGGTAAAAACACTGCATATCCTGTTTCACAATACGGTTCACACTGGCAGTCTCCCCCTGTACAGGATCCACTCCTACTTTCTCGCAGATCACGCTGAAAGGATTCTCATTGACCGCGAGAAGATAAGCGATATAACACTGCCAGAGATTGTCGTCAAAACCATATCTGGTAGCGATATCCAGAAGGCGGTACACCTGGTCATACATCTCCCTCACATAAGTTTCCCTGCCGACAGTGATCTCACTGTCCTCTGCGATCCTCTTAAAGATCCCACTCAGCTTCATCAGCACGGAATCCCTGCTGATATTTCCATACATGATCAGTCTTGATACGTCTCGATACATCCTTTTCCCCCATTTCTTCCATCCTGGTAAATTTTATCCGGCCGCCGGTTCCCTTCTGGCTCTCTACAGACGATCCAGGTCAATGAGTTCGATCTGGTCCATTCCCCGGGCCGTCTGAAGGAATTCATCCGTAAATCCCTCCCTGGAAAACAAATAATAGTAATCCGCCTCCTGTCCGGTCTGCTCCGTCAGTTTCAACAGCCTTTCAAACTCCCTGCCGTCCATAGGTTCTGTGGACCACTTACAGGTACCCACCAGCAGTTCCCCTTTCTCGCTCTCTGCCACCAGAGGGATCATCCCCTCCTTTCCATAGAAAATCTGAGGATTCTGAAAGACAGCCGGCAATTTGTTGTATCGGTTCATCAGTATAAGAAACTCCCGGCACACCTGACCAAAGGTCTGCTCCACAAACCCAAAAAGTTCATTCCTGATATAATTTTCATAAAAAGTCTCCGCTTCCCCTAATTCCAGCTCCGGCAGATTGGGAAATACAAACTTATACCAGAAATGAAGAAACTGGTCAGAAATTCCGTATAACCCCTTCATGGCACGATCTTTTTTCTTTGGCTCGTAGGAAAAATACTTTTCTGCCACATCGATCTGGATGAGGTTTTTGATATAGACGGAGATCTTCGCCCGGCTGAAACCTGTCCGGTTATAAAGATAATTTAACTTTGGCTCATCTTCTGCCAGTACGGATAAGATCGTGTTATAAAGGGGCAGCTCCCGCAGGCTGGTTTTCAGAAAACGAAAAGCCTCCTTTCGCAGCGCTCCGTCTTTTTTCAAAATAAGGCGGATGATATTATCCTGAATGCTGTCAGAAGTATTCCAGTAGTCCAGATATCCCGGCACGCCCCCCAGGATGCTGTATATGGTAATGCATTCTTCCGTGGAACTGTCCGGAAACCGGCTTACCATCTCTAAAAAGGTAAATTCCCTGAGTTTGATAAAACTGTCGATGTATGATGAGAAACTGCCCATATCCTCTACCATCTGGTTTTCAACCCACTGCACCGAAGAACTCACCAGCAGGATCATCACGTGCCCCTGCCATGACGGCTGGGATACTGCTGTTTCCAGTTCTTCATAAAAATCTTTGTACGCCTTCTGCATCACATCAAATTCATCGATGACCAGGCAGACTTTTCTGCCCTCTGCCACCTTGAAATCTACCTGCCTCGGAATCGGTTCAAAATATAGCAGCTGTTCTTTTTTGGACAGCTCCCGCCCCAGATAATAGACGAAATCCTTCTCTTTTACAAATTCCCTGACCAGAGTGGTCTTACCTATGCCCTCTCTTCCATACAGGATGACTACGGGCAGGCCATCTTTTGTAAAAGCCTCATTTAACTTTTTTAATTCACTCTTTCGCCCAACAAACATCTACTCACCGGCCTTTCTTTTGGCAGCGCCCACAGGATTTGGATCAGCGTTGCAGGACTACATCCGGTCCGGCGCGCTGAAACCAAGCAGCTCAATACACTGTTCCAGTACATTTTTTACCAGCACAAGCAGCTGGATATAGGATGCCTTTCTTTCCTCATCTTCATTCGCCAGAATCTTATTTTCATGATAAAAGTGGTTAAAACTCTCGCTCAGCTCATAGATAAACTGACAGATCTTATGAGGTGCCCTCTCACTGTAGGCAGCTTCCATCGTATCTGCAAATTTACACAGTGTCAGATACAATCCAGTCTCGCTGTCCTGAACCGGTACCAGAAGTTTCTCCGGTTCGCCTGCCGGGGATACCCTGCCCCCTGCCTGTTCATACTTGGCAAGGAGGGACTTGATACGGACGATGGTATACAGAATATACGGACCTGTATTTCCCTCAAAGGAAGTAAACCGCTCCATATCAAATATATAATCCTTGGAGGCCTGATTGGACAGATCCCCGTATTTGATCGCCGCCAGACCAACCTTTTCTGCGATCTCCCTCGCCTCTGCCTCCTCATAATCGCGGTTTTCCCGAATCTTTTTATACACTTCTGCGCTGGTATCCTCCCGCAGTGTCTCCAGCCGCAGAACCCCGCCGTCTCTCGTCTTAAAGGGCTTTCCATCCTTTCCGTTCATGGTGCCGAAACCGATAAAGGCAAGCTCCGTGTCATCACTTGTAAGCCCCGCCTTCTTCGCCACCCGGAACACCTGGGTAAAATGCATGGTCTGGCGTTTATCTGCCAGATAAATGATCTCCTCCGGCGCGAACAGCTTCTCCCGCTCCACGATCGTCGCCAGATCTGTGGTGGAATACAAAGAAGCCCCGTTGGATTTCAGGATGATACAGGGCGGAAGTTCTTTTTTATCGCCTTCCTCTGTGACATCCACCACCAGAGCCCCCTCGCTCATATAGGCAAGACCCTCTGCTTTCATCTTCTCCACCATTTCCGGGATATAGGGCTGGGCATCGCTCTCCTTTTTCCACAGGTCAAATTCTACATTTAACTTTTCATAATTCTTCTTCAGGTCTGCAATGGATACGTTCAGAATGTGATCGTAGAGGGCACGGTATCCCCGGTTTCCTTCTTGAAGACTTACTGTCGCTTCCTGTGCCTCCGTCAGATAATCCTCGTGTTCCTTGGAATAGCCGCTGGCATAGGGATAGATCTCTTCCAGATCCGATATGGTAAAAGGTGCTTCCGCCGGATACTCTCCTTCAAAGCCCGCATCAAAATAAGGCAGCTCTGGCTGACGCTTTTTTAGTTCTGTAATGATCAGTCCGATCTGAAGGCCCCAGTCACCGAGGTGCACATCTCCCACAATATGATCTCCCATATAGCGGTAAATCCTCTTGATGCTCTCCCCGATGATAGCAGAACGAAGATGTCCCACATGAAGAGGTTTCGCCACATTCGGCCCACCGTAATCAATCACCACAGACCTTGGCTCTGCCGGCCTCTCAAGTCCAAACCGCTCCTGTGTCATCATCTGGATACCTGCCTGTCTCAGCAATTCCCCGCTTACTGTTATATTTATAAAACCAGGATTGACTGCCTCAATCTTTTCAAAGGCAGAGTTCTTCTTCAATCCCTCCACCACATCCCCGGCGATCTGGATCGGCGCTTTGTGATATTCCTTCGCTGCCGCCATCGCACCGTTGCACTGGTACTGGCACAGATCCGGGCGATTGGAAACGCTGATAAATCCGTACTTTTTGTCATACCCTGCCCGCTCAAAGCCAATTTTTACTATTTCTTCTAACTGTTCCGTCAACTTTTTCATACTACTCTCCATTCCAATTCTTCGCACTGCTTTTTGTTCCTCTGTGCTGACAACTTGTCTCTGTCATTCTTTTATATTAGTTGTTAAATCAAGACTTGTCAACACTTCAAAGTAATTTTCAAAGGTTTTCCGGCAGCATTCCGGATCCTCTATAACGATCCCCTCAGCCCTGCAGCCGGTCACAGCAAATGCCATGGCCATCCGGTGGTCCTCATAGGTCCGGATTACTGCCGGTTGGATATCGCCGGGATGGATCGTCAACCCGTCCTGTCTCTCCTCGCACTGGATGCCCATTCTGCCCAGCTCCGTGACGATACCCCGGAGGCGGTCGGACTCCTGTCCCCGGATATGCCCTACGCCATCAATAACCGTATCCCCGTCAGCAAAGGGAGCGATAGCCGCCAGTGTCATGGTCTGATCGGAAAAATTCTCCATATCCACATGAACCCCTTTTAGCGGAGCGCCAGCAATGACGATGCCGTCCTCTTCCTCCCTCTGCCGGCAGCCCATCTGCTGTAAAACTTCCAGGAAGCGGATATCTCCCTGGGTGGTGCTGCTGTGTACGTGCTTTACCTTTACCTCACTTTCCGTCACCGCCGCTATGGCATAAAAGTAACACGCCGCGGATACATCCGGCTCTACCTGGTATTCTCTTGCCCGGTACTGCTGCCCCGGGAGTACCATGTAGGTATCTTCCCCGGCCTGCTCCACCTCACAGCCAAACTCTGCCATCATTTTCATCGAGATATTCACATAAGCCTTCGCACTCCTTGTTCCTGTCAGACGGATCGTCAGTCCGCCGCTGCACATGACGCCGCTCAAAAGCAGGGCACTCAAAAACTGGCTGCTCTGGTCAATATTCAGGTCTACCCCGGGAATTCCCTCCGGCGGCGCTGAACTTTCCTGGGATCTCCCCAGGATACGGAAAGGAAAAGCATAGGATTCCTCCAGATATTCAAATTCCGCCCCCAGCTCTTCCAGCGCCAGAAGCAGCGGTTTCATCGGTCTTGCCTTCATCTGTTCCGAGGACTCCATCAGAAATCTCCCGCCGGACAGCGCCAGCATCGCTGTGAGAAACCGGGCGGCAGTTCCCGCACTCCCCACATAGACCCTTCTTTCCCGTGTCCCGTCCCCCGGAATTTTTCCTCCCAGTCCCTCGATGGCCACCACCTTCTCTTCTTCCTGAACATCCACATAAAACCCAATCTCTTTCAGCGCCTGCATGAACACCCTGGAATCGTCACTGAAAAGAACCCCCTTCAGCACGGTTCTCCCACTGCCCAGCGCCCCCAAAAGAAGCGCCCGGTTCGTAATACTCTTAGAACCCGGCACAGTCACCTCATACCTTTGATTTTTCTTTAATGGCGTGCATGTAAAAGATCTCAACCTCATACCTCATACTCTCCTTTTCTTTCCAGATTAATTGTGTGCTTCCTCATTTACCGTTTTTGCATTCGGATAGATCCGTTCCATTCTCTCATCGGGAAAATGTGTGTCCAGGAAATGATCCAGCGGATCCAGCTCCTCCTGCCGGATCAGGCCCTCCCTCTGCCTCTCATCATATCTTGACAGCGCCAGACCCGACAATGCTGCATTCACAAGCATAAAGCCGATACACAGCCAGGTAAGAAAAATTCCCTTCCTGGGGGGGATTTTTTCGATCAGGGCAGACAGCTTCGGATAAATACCTTTGAACCAGACCACGGCGGCAATTCCCCAGAAGAAGCAATAGAGCAGATTGATACGCCCTCCCAGATTAAAAGGGATATCACTGTAATCCCAGAATACAGTTCCAAATACCATCTCAGTGAAAACACTGCATATATATTCGTATGTACCGCCCAGTACAGTTCCTGCCAGGAACATATACCGGTCATTTTTATCTTTATATTTGTACAACAGTCCTGTCAGCAGAGCACAGGCAATTCCCCAGACAAAACTAAAGGGTCCGTATACAACGCTGCTCCGGCTCATCCATACCCCATCTGTAATAAAACAAAATAGGGTTTCCACGATATCTCCAAGAAACGCCCCTATGAGAAAAAGCCACACCAGTTTATACAAACAGCAGCCCTGTGCGAAAACAAGCGCCTTTTCCCTGCTCTGCTCCGCCTCCCTGAGCTTGTCCGGCTCCAGATTCGGATACGCCCGCAGCATTCGTCTCTGGATCCTCAGCGTCAGCGCATTGCCCAATTCATTCGTCACCTTCTGCATGCTTTCCGAGAACTGCTCCATATGCCGCAGACGGATCTTCAGCTGAAGGACCGCTACTCCGGACACGATACCGTCAATCCCCATAAAAGCAAGGATTCCCAATAAGAAAATATGGCCGATGAACCTGGGCATCCAGGACAAGACCCGGAAAATCAAGGGATTTCCTATCCAGAAGATAAAAAAAGCCGAAACCCCGAAAGCGATCAGATGCCCAATATGCAGATATCCGTCAAACTGAAACCTCTTTTTACTGTAATCCCACCACCGGCGATGGAAAATCCGCTGCAGGACAACACCTGTCAGAATACACTGCACCGCTCCCATCACTGCACCAGCGATAAAAAGAAATATCCAGTTTTCCCGTAATTCTACCAGGAAGACCGTGTATAACACAGCACCCAGGCCATAGGAAGGACAAAAAACCAGGGACATAAACCCTGTGTTGACAAACTTTCTCTTCTGTACTGCATTCACGATGACGCCGGCACACCAGCCGAGCAAAGAATAAACGACAAAGATCCAGCATAGCTGGTATAATGAATAATTCATACCCTTTACATCCTTTTCTTTTGTATATCAATGGGGACTATGATTCGATCCGAAACATAATCCCCATTGCTTTTGTTTCATACCAGCAAAATGAATTCGCGAAACTTCATTTCCTATGTATAGACAAATTTATTTGGCAAAATCCTTTACCTTTGCATAGATGCTGTCTGCGTCGAGACCATACTTCTTAACCAGCTCAACCGCAGGACCAGATTCTCCAAAGGTATCATTAATACCGATCTTCATTACTTTCGTCGGGCATTTCTCAGAAAGCACATCACACACTGCACTTCCAAGACCGCCGATCACTGAGTGCTCCTCAACCGTTACTACTTTGCCAGTCTCTTTGGCTGCCGCCAGAACAAGCTCCTCATCCAGCGGTTTGATGGTATGTATGTTGATCACCTTCGCATCGATGCCGTCAGCTGCCAGTTTATCTGCTGCTGCCAGGCACTCGGATACAGGAAGTCCAGTAGCGATGATGGTTACATCTTTGCCCTCACGCAGCACAACACCCTTGCCGAGCTCAAACTTATAATCCGGCTTGTCATTGATCACTGGAACCGCAAGACGACCAAAACGAAGATATACCGGCCCCTCATGTTCGATGGCTGCCCGTACTGCTGCCTTTGCTTCCACGTCATCCGATGGATTCAGAACAACCATGCCCGGGATCGTGCGCATCAGGGCGATATCCTCATTACACTGGTGGGTAGCTCCATCCTCTCCTACGGAGATTCCTGCATGGGTAGCCCCGATCTTTACATTCAGCTTCGGATAAGCAACGGAGTTGCGAACCTGCTCAAAAGCACGTCCTGCCGCAAACATGGCAAAAGAACTGGCAAAAGGAATCTTTCCGGTAGCGGCAAGTCCGGCTGCAATACCGATCATATTACACTCTGCGATACCACAGTCAATGTGTCTGTCCGGAAATGCTTTCTTGAACACTCCCGTCTTTGTAGCAGCAGCAAGATCCGCATCCAGAACAACCAGGTTCTCAAATTCTGCTCCCAGCTCTGCCAGGGCATTTCCATAACTCTCACGAGTCGCAATCTTTTTTACTTCACTCACAGGGATTCACCTACTTTCTCTAAGTCTGCCATAGCCTGTGCATACTGCTCGTCATTTGGAGCTGCACCATGCCAGCTTGCCTGATTTTCCATAAAGGATACGCCTTTGCCCTTTACACTCTTGGCAATGATCGCAGTCGGCTGTCCCTTGGTCGCCTTCGCCTCATCAAAGGCTTTTTTCAATGCGTCAAAATCATGGGCATCCACGTTGATCACATGGAAATTAAATGCCTTAAATTTTTCATCGATGGGATAGGGGGAACACACATCTGCGATATCTCCATCGATCTGAAGACCATTGTTGTCCACGATGGCAACAAAATTATCCAGTTTACGATGTCCGGCAAACATCGCTGCCTCCCATACTTGTCCTTCCTGGATCTCTCCGTCTCCCAGCAGGGTGTAAACACGATAATCCTCACCGCTGAGTTTTGCAGATAATGCCATTCCAACAGCAGCGGAAATTCCCTGTCCCAGAGAACCACTTGACATATCCACACCCGGAATGTGTTTTTTGTCCGGATGCCCCTGCAGGTAAGATCCTGTATGGCGAAGGGTTTCAAGATCTTTCACCGGGAAAAATCCCCTGTTCGCCAGTGCAGAATAGTACCCCGGCGCCGTGTGGCCTTTGCTGAGCACAAAGCGGTCTCTGTCTGGTTTCTGCGGATCCTTCGGATCAATATTCAGTTCCTCAAAGAAAAGATATGTATAAATATCTGCTGCGGAAAGCGATCCACCTGGATGGCCGGACTTCGCACTGTGCACAGCGGTCACAATACCTTTACGAACTTCGTTAGCCGTTTTTTTCAGTTCTAACGTATTCATAGTTTTTACTCCTTTTATAATGATTTCTTAATTTTCACGATTACAGGGACATTTTATTCCCCGAACACCGCCAAAGCGGTGTCTGGCAACGCAATTATTCATAGTTCGCAAGTTTGCATGCAAACTTGCTATGTCCCACTTGTGGGACATTTTATTCTCCGAACACCGCTTTATAGTCTGCCTGGAACTTCGCAATACCCTGATCTGTCAGCGGATGTTTTGTCATCTGCTCGATCACTCCGTATGGAACGGTAGCAATGTCTGCTCCGGCAAGGGCACAGTCCGTTACATGGATCGGATTACGGACGCTGGCTGCAATGATCTCGGTATCAATGTCTGGATAATTAGCGAAAATAGCGGAAATGGTCTCGATCAGATCGATCCCTGCCTGAGAAATGTCATCCAGACGTCCCAGGAACGGAGATACGTAAGCTGCCCCTGCCTTAGCTGCAAGGAGTGCCTGATTGGCAGTAAAGATCAAGGTAACATTTACATCAATTCCCTCACTGGCAAGTACTTTGGTAGCTTTCAGCCCCTCTACCGTCATAGGAATTTTTACAACCATATTGGGATGTAGCTTGGCGATCTCTCTTCCCTCTGCGATCATGCCCTCTGCATCAACGGTAGTTGCCTTTACCTCTCCACTGATGGGACCATCCACGATAGAAGCGATCTCTTTCAAAACATCTTCCTGGCTTCTGCCACCCTCTTTCGCGATCAACGACGGGTTTGTAGTAACACCACAGATCACACCCATATCATTAGCTTTCTTAATGTCATCAATTTTTGCTGTGTCAACAAAAAACTTCATTATGAATACCTCCTAAAAATTTTTATATATATGATAGTATCACGCAGATACTACATAATCTAAATTATCCTGCCCCACAGTGGTTTTATGTAAAGAACGGGGCTATGCCACAACCTCTGTGGAATCCATCAGCTTTTCAAATTCTTCCATCGGCATCGGTTTCGCGTACAGATACCCCTGGGCCAGATCACAGTGGATCGCCTTCAGGTAATTTGCCTGTTCCTCTGTCTCCACACCCTCGCAGACCACCATTTTATCCAGCTCCTGGGTGAGTTCAACCGTTTTGCGAATGATGATCTTGCTCACATTCGAGGTCTCCGTCTCATCCAAAAACGCCTTATCGATCTTAATAATATCCACCGGCAGTTTCTTCAGAAGATTCAGAGATGAATACCCCGTTCCAAAATCATCTATAGACCATCGAATACCTAAGTCTTTCAGTACAGACATCATCTTAGCCATCTCATCCAGGGAATCCGAAAAGATCCTCTCTGTCAGCTCCAGCTCGATCAGATCCGGCGGTGTATCATGACTGTTCAGCACCATCGCCACATCCGCAGTATAGGTCTCGCTATTTAACAGGACTCTTGACTGGTTGATGGAAATGGGAAAACAGACCTTATTTTTTGTCAGCCTTCTTCGGAGCATCTCACACACCTGCTCCAGCACAAAGAAATCCAGCTGCCTGATAAATCCATTTCTCTCAAATACCGGGATAAATTCATCCGGATAGA
This sequence comes from uncultured Roseburia sp., assembly GCA_947070915.1. GTDB lineage: Bacteria > Bacillota > Clostridia > Lachnospirales > Lachnospiraceae > Eubacterium_F. The sequence continues at coordinate 2,301 of CAMTDY010000019.1, read as the reverse complement.
TCATCGTTCCGTCTTCCTTCACCCAGCGGACGAGGGCTTCTGCGCCCACCATCTTCTTCGTAACAAGATCATATTTGGGCTGGAGATACACCTTAAACTCTTTGTGAGCCAGGGCATACTCCATGTTCTTTTCCAGCTCCTTGGCCCTCCGGTGCTTTCCAAAATCAATCGGATTGTAATAGGCAACCCGCACCGACGATCTCCCCCGCAGACTCTTTCTGGCCGCATTTGCTTTCTCCACCATATCATCGATGGGCTCCGAGGTATCATAAATGATAAAAGCTCCGATACCCAGCCGGGGAACTGCCTCTGGAAAGCGCTCCAGCGCCAGCCGGTTAAATTCGTTACAGAACCGCTGAAGATCATGATCCAGTTTTTCCTTCTCTTCAAATTTGACCAGAATGACAAAATGATCCGCTACACTCCGGCAGTAAAGACGCAGTCCAAAATCAATTTTCGATATCGACTGGGACAATTCCAGAAGCAGGCTGTCAGCCAGATTTCTTCCATACAGGTTATTGATCCTCTCAAAGTGTGCGATATCCGTATAGAGAAGTGCAAGATGGGATCCCGAATCCCGTTCTTTTAAATACTGTTTTATATTTGTCTTAAAAGTATCCAGATGATACAATCCTGTAAGGGAATCGTATGGGCTATTCTTCTGGTCCAGAGCTGAACTCTCCTCTTGTTTCAAAATCTATTCCTCCTATTGATCCCACTTGAATCACATAAAATATTGATCTGACCTTCATTCTATCGATCCCATTTATCACATAAAGCATTGATCTGATCTGTAAATTTCGCTGTCTCCTTATTACTCAGCCCCTCATTTTTGCGGATCACCGCCAGCAGCCGTTCGCCTGCTGCCACAAGCCGTCCAAATACATCCAGGGCACGTTTCTTCGCAGAGTCTTTCTTCTTCACATATACTGGCGGCGCCTCATACTCGTACTGTCCCCGCAGCAGATCAAAAATGCTGCCGCTGTAGGGGGCGCTTGCGTCAATGCCAAGCTCCTCCCTGACACACTCTGCAAAGCTGTCGCAGACATGGTCTTCACCGTGCACTACAAATACCTGCTTTGGCGGCTTTTCCTGAAAGCCCTTTACCCAGTTAAGAAGCCCTTTCTTGTCAGCATGGCTGCTGATGCCGGAAATCTTTACGATCTCCGCCTTCACCTCGATGGTCTCTCCAAAGAGCTTGACACGGTCCACCCCTTCCAGAAGCGATCTGCCAAGAGTCCCCACCGACTGGTAACCAACAAAAACGATGGTACTTTCCTCTCTCCAGAGATTGTGCTTCAGATGATGTCGGATACGTCCTGCCTCACACATTCCCGAAGCGGAAATAATCACCTTGGGGTTCTGATCCAGATTGATGGCCTTACTGTCATCGCTGGTGATCGAAAGCTTCAGATTTGGGAAGCCGATGGGATTGATCCCCTTCTGTACCAGCGATCTTGCCTCATCATTAAAACAGTTCTCTACATTTTTTCCGAATATATTCGTAGCTTCTACCGCCAAAGGACTGTCCACATACACCTCAAAATCCGGATTTGTACGGATGAGCTTCTGTTCTTTGATCTGACGGATAAAATAAAGAAGCTCCTGGGTCCTCCCCACAGCAAAAGCAGGAATCACAACATTTCCGCCGCGTTCAAATGTTTTTTCGATGATCTCTGCCAGCTCTCCCACATAATCCGGCGCGTCTCCATGAAAACGGTCTCCATAGGTAGACTCCATTACCACAAAATCTGCACTTTTGGTATAGATAAGATCCCGCAGAATCGGTTTATTGACATTTCCCAGATCTCCGGAAAATACAATGGTCCTGTGCTGGTCTCCCTCTGTGGCAAATATCTCGATAGAGGCCGATCCCAGCAGATGCCCTACATCTGTAAACCGTATCGTGATCTCCTCGCACAATGTAATCCTGTGATCGTATTCGCAGGGAACCAGAAGCCTCACCGCCCCCAGGGCATCTTCCATCGTATAAAGCGGAACATACTGCTCTCCGCCGGCTCTCTGCGCCTTGCGGTTTCTCCATTCAGCCTCAAACTGCTGGATATGCGCACTGTCTCTCAACATGATACTGCTGAGGTCTGCGGTGGCTTTTGTGGTAAATACCCGCCCCCGGAATCCTCTGGCATATAACATCGGCAATAATCCTGTGTGGTCAATATGTGCGTGTGTTAAAAGTATGTAATCAAGATCTGCCGGATTTACCGGGATCTCCTGATTCTCAAACAGATCCCGCCCCTGCTCCATCCCGATATCCACACAGAGTTTCTTTTCCCCAATCTC
>CAMTDY010000018.1 GCA_947070915.1 uncultured Roseburia sp. | reverse complement strand
GGTTTTAATTCATTTACCAGTGCAACTGCTTCACTTGGAGTCTTGTTCATCTTCCAGTTGCCGGCAATAATTTTCTTTCTAGCCATAATTTATGTTTTTCCTCCTTCACGGGTCATTGATCTATTTAAACAGACAAACAGATTTCTATTTGTCGTCAGCTGCTGCCACACCCGGAAGTTCTTTTCCTTCCAGGAACTCAAGAGAAGCACCGCCACCGGTAGAAATATGTGTCATTTTGTCGCCAAAGCCCAGCTGGTTTACCGCAGCCGCACTGTCTCCGCCACCGATGATCGTAGTAGCGCCTTCCAGTTTTGCCATCGCCTCAGCCACCGCAATGGTTCCCTTCGCAAAGTTCGGCATCTCAAAGCATCCCATCGGTCCATTCCATACGACAGTCTTTGCACCAGCTACTGCCTCAGCAAAAAGCTTTGAGGACTCTGGTCCGATATCAAGCCCTTCCATATCTGCCGGAATCTCGCCGCGTCCAACGATCTTCGTGTTCGCATCATTGGAAAAATCATCTGCTACCACGGTATCGATAGGGATCAGAAGCTTAACACCTTTCTCCTCTGCCTTCTTTTCCATATCCAGGGCATACTGTTTATAATCCTCTTCCAGAAGGGATTTTCCAACTTCCTCACCGTGGGCAGCCATGAATGTATATGCCATACCGCCGCCGATGATCAATGTATCAACTTTATCAAGCAGGTTGTTGATGACAGAAATCTTGGAGGAAACCTTTGCCCCGCCGAGAATGGCCACAAATGGTCTCTCTGGATTGTTCACTGCGTTTCCAAGGAAATCGATCTCTTTCTGCATCAGATATCCAACCACTGCCGTATCCACATAATCCGTCACACCTACATTAGAGCAGTGTGCCCTGTGGGCTGTACCAAAAGCATCGTTGACAAATACATCTGCCAGAGAAGCCAGCTCTTTAGAGAATGCCTCTTCGTTCTTTGTCTCCTCTTTACGGTAACGGGTGTTTTCAAGAAGTACCACTTCCCCATCCTTCATAGCCTCTACCGCTGCCTTTGCATTGTCACCAACTACATTGGCATCCGCTGCAAATTTGACTTCCTGTCCCAGAAGCTCGGAAAGCCGTTCTGCTACCGGTGCAAGAGACAGCTCTGGTTTTGGCTCTCCTTTTGGCTTTCCGAGATGGGAGCAAAGGATCACCTTTCCGCCATCTGCGATGAGCTTTTTGATCGTAGGAAGCGCTGCCACAAGACGGTTTTCATCCGTGATCTTTCCATCCTGAAGAGGTACGTTAAAATCACAGCGAACCAGTACCTTTTGTCCTTTTACATTAATATCGTCTACTGATTTTTTGTTTAACATGGAATGAATCTCCTTTCACAATAGTCCCTGTTCCAGATTGAAAACGGGATAGGATTGAAAACGGGTCCGGTCCTTCCAGACCGGACCCGTTTGGGTTTCAAATTTATATTCGCCGAAGCATCGATCATCGGCGGACAATCTTCCGTATATTAAGCCAACTCGCTGAAATATTTGATTGTCCTTACCATCTGGCTTGTATAAGAGTTCTCATTGTCATACCAGGAAACAACCTGAACCTGTGTATTTCCATCATCCATAGGAGATACCATAGTCTGTGTTGCATCGAAGATTGAACCTGCTGTAGCACCAACGATATCGGAAGATACGATCTCATCCTCATTGTAAGCATAGGACTCTGTAGCGGATGCTTTCATCTTAGCGTTGATGTCATCAACCGTAACTTTGCCTTCTACAACTGCTACGAGGATCGTAGTAGAACCTGTAGGGCATGGTACACGCTGTGCAGAACCGATAAGTTTGCCGTTCAGTTCCGGAATAACAAGACCGATCGCTTTGGCAGCACCTGTACTGTTAGGAACAATATTTACTGCTGCAGCACGGGATCTTCTGAGATCACCCTTTCTCTGAGGACCATCCAGTGTCATCTGGTCTCCTGTATAAGAGTGGATCGTGCTCATGATACCCGATTTGATCGGTGCCAGCTCATTCAGTGCCTTAGCCATAGGCGCCAGACAGTTTGTTGTACAGGAAGCTGCTGAAATAACAGTATCCTCTGGCTTCAGTGTCTCATGGTTTACATTGTATACGATGGTAGGAAGATCATTTCCTGCCGGTGCAGAGATAACTACTTTACGGGCACCTGCTGTGATATGAGCGGAAGCTTTGTCCTTGGATGTATAGAAACCTGTACACTCAAGTACAACGTCAACTTTCAGGTCGCCCCATGGAAGCTTCGCTGCATCTGCTTCTGCGTAAATTTTGATCTCTTTTCCGTCTACAATGATGGAATCATCTGTTGCAGAAACTTTATCAGCAAGAGCATATTTACCCTGAGCTGAATCATATTTCAACAAGTGTGCAAGCATCTTAGGGCTTGTCAAATCATTGATCGCTACTACTTCATAACCTTCTGCTCCAAACATCTGTCTGAATGCAAGACGTCCGATACGTCCGAATCCGTTAATCGCTACTTTTACTGCCATTTGTCGATTCCTCCTAATAATATACTTGATTTACGTTTGTTAAAATTTATACAAACTCTCTGTTTCCTATTCTAACCAATAACAAAGCAAATTTCAAGAGGTAATATCGTTTTTTTTGAAATTTCTGCTGTGATATGAAAAAAACCAAGCCGGAGAAAACACTCCTCCGAAAAGAAATGTCTTCACCGGCTGAAAAATCAGACAAATTTTGTGACAAGCCTAATGACCTTTGACCCTGGCAGATGCTGCGAACTGCTTTGTTGTTTCACATCCTATAATACAGATCCTCGTATTTTCTGGCTGAATTTGCCCAGGAAAAGTCCATTGCCATGCCGCGGTCAATGATCTTGTTCCAGTCGCGTCTCTTACTGTAATAGATATATTTAGCATAGCGGATCGTATTGAGCATCTCATGGGCATTGTAGTTGGCAAAAGAAAATCCGGTTCCCTTGCTCTCGTACTCATTGTAAGGCTCTACCGTATCCTTCAAGCCGCCCGTCTCCCGGACGATGGGCACCGTTCCGTAACGAAGGCTCATCAGCTGGCTGAGCCCGCAGGGCTCAAACAGAGACGGCATCAGGAAAGCATCGCAGGAAGCATATATTTTGTGGGAGCGCTCATTGGAATAAAAAATATTCGCCGACACGCGCTCTGGATATTTCCATGCAAAATGCCGGAAAAGATGTTCGTATTTTTCCTCACCGGTTCCCAGGACCACGAGCTGGGTATCCTCTGCACAGATCTCCTCGATCACATAGTCAATAAGGTCAAATCCTTTCTGGTCGGTAAGCCTGGACACGATACCGATCATAAACTTTTTATCATCCTGGGCAAGTCCAAGCTCCTTCTGGAGCGCCCGTTTGTTCTTAATCTTTTCTTTGCGGAAGGTTCTGGCATCATAGTGTGCCACGATCATCGGATCCGTGGAAGGATTGTACTCATCATAATCCAGTCCATTTACGATCCCCGTAAGGCAGCCCGCCTTGGCATTAATCAGGCCATCCAGCTTTTCTCCGTAAAACGGCGTCTTGATCTCCTCAGCGTATGTATCGCTGACGGTAGTGATCTGGTCTGCGTACACAATTCCACCCTTCAGATAATTGGCATCCCCATATGCCTCCAGTTTATCCGGTGTGAAGTAATATGCGTCCAGTCCGGCGGTATCCATCACCGTTTTCTTGTCCCAGATCCCCTGGAATTTCAGATTGTGGATCGTCATGATAGACTTGATGCCGCGGAAAAAATCCCCCTGCTGAAAGGAATCCTTTAAATATACCGGGATCAAACCTGTCTGCCAGTCATGGCAGTGAATGATATCCGGCCGGAAATCGATCAGCGGAAGAGAAGACAGCGCCGCTTTTCCAAAAAAGGCAAACTTTTCTATATCCTGGTAGATCTCCCCATATGGTGTATTTCCATTAAAATAAAATTCATTGTCAAGAAAATAAAATTTAACTCCCTGATAATCCATCTGAAAAATCCCCACATACTGTTTGCGCCATGCGAGTTCGAGATAGAAATGGGTGACAAACTGCATCTGATTCCTATATTCATCCGGGATCGCCGTATATTTGGGGATCATAACCCGGACATCGAATTCATCTTTATTAAAGTATTTTGGCAGTGACCCCACAACATCGGCGAGACCGCCCGTTTTAATAAATGGTACACACTCTGAAGCTACAAATAAAATCCTTTTCATGTCTTTCCCTCCATTCACATGGTATCCCATAAGTATTCTTCTTATAGTATACACTATTTGGGGAAGATAGAAAAGGATTTTTTTTATTTTACACGTCTATTGTTTACCCCTATTTTTGTATGGCACCGCCACACTGAATTTACCATAAACACGTTTTTTATTCGCACCAATGACATATGCTCTGATCTTATAATAATAGGTTTTGCCAAGTTCATGTTTTACACTGGTGCATTTGGTGATCTTACCCTTTCGGACCGTTTTTACGCGGAGGTATTTTCCATTCTTTTTCCTGCTGCGGTATATCTGATAACCTTTTGCCTTGCTGACCTTCTTCCACAGGAGGGCAGCCTTTCCGTCGCTCCAGTATTCCGCTGAGAACTTTTTCACCTTAGCCGGCGGCACCGTAACCTTAACAGCCGAACTGTAGCTGCTATAAGTTTTTGCTCCGCCTGCCTCTGTTTTAAATGCACGAATGCGGAAGCAGTGAGAAGAAGCATACCCATACTTTTTAGAATAGGACGTTGTTCCTCCTTTGGTGACCGTCTTTATCTTCTTGTACTTTTTCGTTTTTTCATCGTATCGGTAAAGCCTGTATCCACTGGTGCTGCTGATCTTGTTCCACTTGAAATAGACGCGGTTTTTTCCTTTCTTTACTGTGGCGGTCAATTTCGGTTTTCCCAAAGTCTTTCCAGAAGGTAGTGTGGTCGTATGATTCGCTGATTCCACGGTCGCTGGAAGAGCATTGGACAGCGAAAGTGTCACCTCCGACAGACTGCTGCTTTCCGCATACTTTATAACGGGACCATTGACGCCATCTGCCTTACCTGCAAATTCTACTTTGATCTGATACTCTGTGCTGGTGGGCTTCACGGACAGAATTCCCAGTTTTGCATTCTCACTGTTTTTAAATATATCCTGGTTCTTTTTCCCCGATAAAATGATATCCACCATATAGGCTTCGCCCTCTTTTTTGACTGCAGCACTTTTCACGGTACTTGGAACCGAAGCGTCAAAAGTAAAATCCGGCTGGTCCATCGTACCACTGGTGACTGACACCCGCAGCTGCACACGCAGGGACGTGATGGTCTTTGTCTTTCCCCCTGGTATGGACAGCGACACAGACACATTATTTTTGTCTACGCTAAGCGTACCACTGCCGTTTCCTGCCGCTCTGGCAGCCGTGGGAACCGTGGCAGCAAGCAAAAGTGCTGCCACGAAGAATAATATGATTTTTTTCATTTTTCTCACGAACCTCCCTATCCATGTCACGATCCGTATCCAGATCCTGTTAATGTAATATCCGGCAGAGAATCCGGAAGCTGGATGACCTGGGTATCACTGACGATACGCTCCCCTTCTAACGTCAGGGCATCGTCCACCCGGTAAAGTTCACCGCGAACCCCCTTGATCTTCTGCAGGGAAGCGGCATCCCACTGACCAGGCTCTACGTAGTATACCCATGTTCCGTTTGAGGTCTCGCCAAGATTTCCCTGTTCTGGTACATCGGCAAAAATAACCTGGCCTGCCTGAACAGCGTCCTCTTTTGCACCAATTACATTTCCTTCTGTATCATACAATACAACGACATTGTAAGCAGGGTTTCCTTTATAGGTTCCTGTAAATATCAAAGAACCTTTTTTAATTACATCCGAATCCTGGCTGCCATACTTATAGTCTGCAGTCAGCACACCAACTGCCGGCGTATTCTCTTCTGCCTCCATAAATTCCAGATTGTCTCCCGATGGTCCGCATATCTCGATCTCCTGGATCGCAATCTCGCCGGACTGCGGAATGGTCATTTTCACATATCTGGCATCGTAGGTACCGATCCAGCTGTCTCTTAAATCTTCCTTCACAGAATCAAACCACACAGTCTGTTCCCCGGTTCCGGACAATCCTGTATAACCTTCTTTTACTACCGTCCACGCGCTTCCATCTGGACTGACCTCGATGGTCATCCCTGTCAATGCATCTCCCTGATATTTCAATGCTGTTACCTGCTCTGTCTTGTGCATATCGATGGTGATTACTGCGTTTCCTTCGCTTATTCCGTGATAAGTCCCGTCCTCTGTTCTGTCCTGATCGAGAATCCGGTCGATGCTGTGTACTTTCTTTTCACCGATGCTGCCCGGATCTTCTGCGTGATACCCACTGTCAGGATCTTCGATATCCGAATCAATCGCCACATCATCCTCCGATGTCATAGTGGTTTCAACCGTCCATTCCGTTTTATCCAGCACACCATCTGTCTGGATCTTGACAGATCCCGCCTGAGCCGGATTGGAATAGTTCAGATACTTATCCACCGCCCGTACCTCATACTCCATAACCCTGTTGTTTATGGAGGAAATGGAATCCACATATACCGTGTTCTGAGCGGTGTCAATTGGCTGGAAGCCAACTACTTTCGTCTCTTTTTTTCCATTTGAAGTCATGCTTCTAAGAATCTCATAACCAAGTATCAGATCCTTGTTCTGTTCCGTTGCAATCGTAACCTCTACCTGGTTTGATTTCGCCGCCACGGCAGCAGTTACCACATCCTGGTTCAAAATCGTTCCCTCTTCGCCGGTATGGGCTGCGCGGTAATCTCTGGCATCGTCGTTTACATAATACAAAGCCTTTGTCTCTGCTTCTCCATATTTCTGGGCGTAAGCCTTGGTTTCCTCATCCGGCACCATGCCCCACCGCTGGAAAAACGGCAGAATATTTTTATTTGCTGCGGCACAGGCGAGACGCATAAGATTCTGGTCCGTACCTCCCTTCAATGACAAACCTGACTGCGGTGCTTTATCAGGGTTTCTGGAATAAGTATCCACACGGGCAAAGAAGAGGTTGTTAAACTGCTCTTCATAATCATCAAAGATATGTCTGTCGTCCGTATGATTATCAAATGCCAGATGGAGCTGCCAGTATAATGCCAGCTGCGTACTCACATTGGAAGAACGGCCGATGGTTCCAGAGGTCACCTTCTCATATACCTTTGGATATTGGAACCTGGTCTTGCCCGGCGTCTTCGTCAGAAGCTGTGCAAAATAGTTGTTGGTGATCTCCGCCACCGCATAAGTTCCCTGATTGATATTATGGCCGATCTCATGGGCAACACCCCATCCAAAGCCAGACCAGTCATTCGGTCCGCCTGCCAAGGTGGTGGATCCCCACTCCACTCCAATGTGGTTACCCGCCGCATACATAAATGCACCAGCGAACATTCTCATGTACCGTATATTCAGATGCTGTGCAGGCAGGGCATTGTTACCTCTCCTGGTGCCTGCGTCATCACTGAGGCCCTTGTGCTGATAGAACAATGTCATGGTATCTTCCATCGCCTTCAGGGAGTTATCTAATTTTTCTGTTTTATCTTCTGCATTCTTGATCGCCGCCCAGACCTGCGTGGCAGGAACCGAATACATCATATCCTTCATCATGATATCCGTCGCATTCAGGATACAGTTTGTTACATCGTAATCATAATCTACGTTTTTTGTGCCAGTATGTTTTTCATCGTGTCCCGGCTGAATCGTATTTACATAGCTCTCAAGCTGTTTTACATAGGCGCTGATGGCCTCCGTCCGCTCACTGCCGGTCTTCCCGTAAACGCTTAATACTGGAATACTGCTACCGCCGCTGATGCGGACAGCATACTGGTCAGAGGAATTATTTCCTGTGTAAGCGATGTAGAGCTGACCGCCCCTCTCAAATGTATTGGAAGTGAGCTGCGGAACCGTGATCTCATTTCTTCCTATCTTTAGATTGATCCCTTTGGCAAGACTATTTGCCTCTGCGTGATGCTGGGTCACGATCAGCTGCAGATTGGTGGAATCTCCGGTTCTCTTTGTATTATGTCCCACATATACCAGAAGTGTCTCACCGGCATAGGCAGCCTTTCCCAGCGGCTGCCATGGATTTAAGCCGCTAAAGCCAAGATGTTTATCTTTCTGCCCCGTGATTCTGTTTTCCACTTCAAGAGAAGGATCCAGCTTGGAATTCAATATCTCTCTTGCCGTCTTGATCTCCAGTGTCAGCTCCTGGAACAGAGGATGTTTTTCACCGCTCTCTTCATCTATCGTATTGAGCCGTTCTTCCAGAGCAGCGATGACAGCTTCCGTCACATCTTTGCGCAAAGTGGTATGCATTTCATCTTCGTAAAGTCCCATGATATCGTCTTCCAGGGAGTCATATTTGTGAAAATGTATCTCCCCTGCCATAAGATCTCCAGAACCTCCCCAGCTTCTGCCGAGGCACATGTGGATCTTATTCGCCGTGATGGTGCCGTCAAATTTTACGATATAATAAGGATTATTATTTTCATCTTTTTTCTGGATCAGGCGGGCGTTTACGATCTGCTCCTTGTCTGGATTATCCTTGTTCCAGTATCCAATCCTCACAGCGTCCATCGAAGTCTTCTGGTCCGCTGCTGCAAAAGTCATGTAGTTCATCGGATAATCATCATCCAATGTTATGATCATTCCCTTGCCAAGACTTGGATAAGCGACTCCGTCGTCCCAGTCAGACTTGATCCAGTAGGAGCCATAATTATCATCTACCAGTCCCAGGGCACTGCCAGCGGATACATCCAGCGGACTTCCAACCATTTTAGAACCCCCGCTTCCACCGATTGTTGCATTTACAATGTGGTCGCTCAATACACCCTCGCCTTTGGAGGTATTTAACAGCTTATATGTCGGAAGCTGAGGCGGGCCGTCATCCTTCGTAACTGCTGAGGACACAAGGGAAGCCCTGCCCCATCCCAGCTCATTCCAGCTTATGACATAAACTGAATATTCTACATTGTCCTCCAGACCAGATATCACATAGTGGGCATCCTCCAGCTTTCCGGTTCCTGCCTGTACTGGCTGGAAATCCTTCACCACCGGCTTAAATTCTGTATCTGTAGACTTTTTGTAATATACCATATAACCAGCCGCATCTTCCATGTCTTTCCATGACACGCTGATGGAGCGGTATCCTCCTTCTGCTTTTACATAATCCGGGGGAGCCGGCAGCTTCTGAGGTTTAGGAATTCCGGTCTGTTCATTGGACCAGGGACTCTTCCAGTCCCCATTTACCGAACGCACCTTTATTTTATATGTTTCATAATTGATCAGTTTTTTATCGTTGATCCCGCTGATCGTATGTACCGTATTGGAGACACGGACAATCTGTGTCTCATGTTCTTTCTGGCCTTTCACGGGACCAGACACGTAGACTTCATAACCTGTGATATTGTTCTGTGCGCTCCAGGACACGGTCAAAGCCATATTATCCGGTACTGGTGTATTTAATGTCGGAATGTCTAGCTGAGGAGGGGCGATGCGGTCCTCCATGTTGTTGACAAACTCCACCTTCGCCAGATTGACCAGCGGCTCGTTTTTTTTCGTACCAGTGATCTTGATCGTCACTCTCTTAACAGCGATCTGGGTTCCGAAATCCAGGATCAGTGAACCATCTGCATCCACATGAACCTTCGGATTCGCAGAATATGCCCTCAATGACATGCCCTGATTCGTTTCTGCGGCAAGAGGAAGCGTCAGTTCCTGTTCATTTCCCTTCTCATCCACGGCAACTACCTGTGCTTCGCCATCCAGGATCTCACTGGACACATCCTCGCCATCTTCCGCTTTCATCGGCGCATGAATGGCGATCCCCTGTATCTTTGGTATATCTTCCGTATCCTGTACCCCATCCTCTGCTAATGTAAATTCAAGGGCCACTGGATTGTCTGCCGAGATCGCAGCACCGGCGTTGGATGGTTTCAGAACAATGCCTCCGGAACAGCTGAGAAAGGCTTCCATGCTGCCCTCTGCTGTCGTTCCCCCGACGGTCTGCACTTTTCTGAGAAGCGCCAGCTTTTCGATATTGGATTCCTGTGTCTCATCGATTCCCTGTACCATGTTCTGCAGATCCACCAGATCCGTATTTCCATCCTGGTTTAGATCGGTATCGTTTTTTTTCGGATCTTCCCGAACCGCTGACAACATCAGTTCGGTATCCTTCTGGTCAATCACGCCATCCCCATTGATATCTCCCTGACGAATCCATCCGGGACTGGCCCCTCTTCCGTTCTCATACCTGGCCGCCCAGACCTGAATCTTTGACACCCAGCCCTTGGACACCTGAACCTTCTGATTGTAGTCAGCAAATTTATCGGACTTGATCGTAACAGTGTAATCTCCCTGGGGGACATCAAACCAGAGGGTTCTCGAGACTGTGTCGGAACTTCCAAAATCCAGTTCTTTGGATTCTTTTACCTCGCCGCCACGGACCTGTACCTCTGCCTCTCCTTTAAAAGGAAACAGGCGGGAAGACCGGATCTCTACTTCCAGTCCGCTCTCTGTCTGTGACACACTTTCACGATTCAAATTTTCACTGTTTTCTACGGGCGTCGTATCTAGGCGGGAGCTGGCGCCTGCGGGCACGACAACTGTAGTCCATCCCTGAAAAGCCAGACATCCTGCAAGCAGTACAGCGATTAATCTCCTCATTTTCACGCTTCCTTTCTTTACATAATATGCCGCCAGAAGCGGCACAAATAATTTCATGTCTAAAACACCGGGCTGTTGCTACTTCATAGCTGTTTTAACTATTTTGGGTAATGCTACCATATTTTTACGCATAATTCAACAAAAAAATGCACGGGGCCGCTCTGTCTTTTCCACAGTCTCCTGCCACGCGCACAGAAAAGTCCGGCAAAACAGCCGTTTCAAGGCGTCTGCCAGACTTTTCCTTCATAAAAATTTTATGATTTCACCAGCGCTTTTCCAGCGCTTCCAGCCCCTTATAGAGCCCCGTCGCCACGATACACAGGATCACAATGCTCAGGATCACATAATCCAGTTTAAACACCTGGCTGCCGTATACGATCAGATAGCCCAGCCCCGCATTGGCAGCGAGAAATTCACCAATGATGACGCCCACCAGGGACAGCCCGATATTGACCTTCATGTTGCTGACAATGGTGTGGGCATTTCCCGGCAGCACAATATATCTCAGTATATCGACACGGTTTCCCCCCAGCGTACGGATCAGCTTAATCTTTTCCTCTTCCACGGAACAGAAGGCTGTAAAAAGTGTGATTATGCTTCCGAAGACAGCCACTGATACAGCCGCTACTATGATGGTCTTCATATTATTTCCCAGCCAGACGATAAACACCGGGGCAAGGGCTGTCTTGGGCAGACTGTTCAGCACCACCAGATAGGGTTCGCTCACCTTTGCCACCGTTTCATTCCACCAGAGCAGGATGGCAATAAGAATTCCAAAAAACATGATAAAAAAGAAACTTAAAAAGGTTTCAAACAACGTCACCCCGATATGATAGTAAATACTCCCGTCTGCCGAGAGCTGGAGGAAACATTCTGCCATTCGGGAGGGACTGCTGAAGACAAAGGGATCAATGATCCCAAAATGAGCGGTCACCTCCCAGACCAGAATAAAAAGAATAAATATGCTGATCTGGAGTATCCTCACCTTCCGTTTCTGACGAATACAGGAAAGGATAAATTCCCGCTGGCGATGCGATACGTCTCCAGAAAGACTACGTTTTAATTTTCGGATCGAAATGTTATTTTCCACCGTTCAATTCCTCCCATATTTCATTGAAATAATTTTGAAATTCCGGTGTACTTCTCGCCTTGAACGGAGTGATCTCCCCCTCATAGCTGAGGTCGATACTAATCTCTTTTTTCAACTTTGCCGGTCTTGAGGTAAGGACCAGAACCCGATCCCCCATACTGATGGCTTCCGAAATATCGTGGGTAATAAGGATCGCCGTCTTTTTTTCTTTTTTTATAATCTTCCAGATATCATCCGAGACCTCCAGTCTGGTCTGGTAGTCCAGCGCGGAAAATGGTTCGTCCAGAAGAAGCAGGTCCGGTTCCATCATCAGTGTACGGATCAGGGCAACTCTCTGACGCATGCCGCCGGAGAGCTCCGATGGCTTTGCCTTTTCAAAAGACACCAGGCCATAGGTCTGAAACAAATGATTCAGCAGCATGATTTTGTCCCCGTCCTGGTTTTTCTTCTGAATCGATAATCCCAATGCCGCATTCTGCCAGGTATTTTTCCAATCCAGAAGATGATCCCTCTGAAGCATGTAACCGATGTTCACACCTGATTTATCCCGCTGTGTATTTCCGATCAAAACCTCTCCGGAATCCGGCTCAATCAGGCCGGCAATGATAGAAAGCAGGGTGGATTTGCCGCAGCCGCTTGGACCGACGACAGCGAGAAATTCTCCGTCTTTCACATCAAAACTCAGATCATCTAAAGCGAGGGTTTCTCCGTTTACACTGTGGTAGGAATAGGATATATGACGAAATGACAAAATATTTCCCATACGCTGCCTCCCCTGTGGATATACCTCATTGTATGAAATTTTTGTCATTTTGTGAAAAAACCACTATGTATATTCGGATAAACAACAGGCAACGATAGGGATAACATGGCACTTCCCCGGCGGTTCTGCCGTTGGGAAATAATACAGAAGAATGGAGGAAAACATGAAAAAAATTGCTTTTTTTGATACGAAGCCATACGACAGAATATGGTTTGACGAATACAATGAATCTTTAGAAATTGATTATTTTGAAGGAAAACTGACGCCCAAAACCTGTAAACTGGTCCGTGGTTATGACGGAGTCATCGCCTTTGTCAACGATGAGATCGACAAGAGGGTGATTGATACCCTGTACGAAGAACAGGTCCCGGTTCTCGCCATGCGGTGCTCCGGTTTTAACAATGTAGACATCCCGGCTGCAAAGGGAAAGGTAAAAGTACTGCGTGTTCCCTATTACTCGCCTTATGCAGTGGCGGAACATGCCATGGCGCTGCTCCTCACACTGAACCGAAAGATACACAAGGCATACATCCGGACCAGAGACTTTAATTTCAGCCTGAACCGCCTGATCGGCTTTGATATCCACGGTAAGACCATCGGTGTCATCGGCACTGGCCAAATCGGACGGGTATTTATCAATATCTGCCGGGGATTCGGAGCGGAGATCATCGCCTATGATCCCTATCCGGTAAAGGATTCGGATATTCCTTATGCAGACCTGGACACGCTGTTTGCCAAAAGTGACATCATATCTCTCCACTGTCCGCTGACCAGGGAATCCCACCACCTGATCAATAAAGACAGCATTGCCCGGATGAAACGGGGTGTCTATATCATCAACACTTCCAGGGGAAGCCTGATCGAGAGCCAGGCACTTCTGGATGGACTGACTTCTGGCAAGATCGGAGCTGCGGGACTGGACGTGTACGAGGAGGAATCGGATTTATTTTATGAAGATTTCTCCAATATCGTGATCAAGGATGATATCCTCTCCATCCTGGTATCCCGTCCCAATGTCATTCTCACCTCCCACCAGGCCTTTCTCACAGAGGAAGCACTAAAAAATATCGCCAGCGTTACCCTTTCCAATCTGGAGGAATATTTTCACACGGGAAAATGCTCAAACGAGGTTTAGCATTTCAATAAACTCAATTGTCTTAAATCGGCGGTCTACTCTTGTCGAAAAATATCTTTTTACCACCTGCTCCAATTCTTTCTGGACTGGTTCTTTTACTGTGAATGTATAAAGTTTTTCTACAGGAGCAGCAAGAATGCGCTGCAAAATGTATGTAGTGGTGCCCATTATTTTCACTGCGCCCTTCCCGCCGTGGGGCGCATTCTGATAACAATCTTCACACAGGATTCCCGCCTGCTGATCATGAAAATAAAACAGTTCTTCTTTTTTTCCACAACCGATACACGCAAATAAACGGGGGGCTTCCCCGTTTACTGCGATCATTTTAAATTCAAAAACCGTCTTTACAAGGACCCGGTTCAGCGACGGTACCTTGAGAGCCCGCAGCGACTGGTAGAGAAGTTTCAATACTTCTCTGGCATCGAGATTTTCCCTGGTAAAATAATCTGCCACCTCACAGAAATACATTCCCATGTAAATATCCTCCAGCTCCTCCCGCAGCTCTGAAAAATAATTTTTCACGTCGACAGAAGAGACCGTATAGGAATCTCTGCCCCGGTATACACTAAATTCCCCAAAGGTAAAGGGCTCACAGGCCGCCAGCAAAGGGCTCTTTGCCCGTCTCGCCCCTCTGGCAAAGGCGGAGATCTTACCCCGCTCCTTCGTAAGTATCACGATCCGTTTGTCATTTTCACCAACCGGAGTGCCCGAAAGCACCATTCCCGTCACTTTTTCCTGCATGCTGCATCGACTCCATACGATTAGACTCTTTCATTCTCCCTGAAAATTCCCTATATTCATCCGTTGTATTTCTTGCGGAATCTACGTATTTTAAGTAATCTGATACTTTTCCGCTTTTTGCAAAATCATTCCAGCTATCACCCTGCATATTGGTTTCCTCCGTGGTTTTTTTCTCCGCCGGAAGGATTTACTTTAAGTTCAAAAAATCATCATTTACTTGAATCCTTCCACCGGTGTTCACTTTATAGATTCTCCACAAAGGAATGCCGCTATACTAGAACATTCTGCCAGATCATCCGTCCAGCTTTTTGTTATACCCAAAATTTTTCAAAAGAAAATCACTGTCCCGCCAGTCTTTCTTGACTTTCACCCAAAGCTTCAGGTTCACCTTCTTCTGCAAAAATTCTTCGATCTCCACCCGCGCCTGGGTTCCGATCTTTTTGAGCATCCGCCCCTGTTTTCCGATGATGATCCCCTTATGGGAATCCCTCTCACAAATGATGGTGGCGTCAATATCATATAAATTTTTATTATTATGGCGCAGTTTCATCTGATCCACCGCCACCGCGATGCCATGGGGGATCTCATCGGACAGAAGACGAAGCGCTTTTTCCCGGATCAGCTCCGCTACGATCTGGCGCTCCGGCTGGTCCGTCACCGTATCCTCATCATAAAACTGCGGTCCCTCCGGCAGATACCCAAACATCACATCGATCAGATGATCCACGCTCTCACCGGTCCTGGCGGACACTGGAATGATCTCGGAAAAGTCCATGATCTCCTGGTAGGCATCGATACATTCCAGTAAATGTTCTTTTTTCACCGTATCGATCTTGTTCATCACAAGGATCACTGGAATATCCGCCTTTTTCAACTGTTCCGCGATATGCCGCTCCCCCTTGCCGATAAAGGTCGCCGCCTCCACCAGCCAGAGGATCACATCCACTTCGTCAAAGGTTCTCTCTGCCACCGTCACCATATATTCACCCAGTTTATTTTTCGCCTTGTGGATCCCCGGTGTATCAAGAAACACGATCTGACCTCTCTCGTCGTGAAAAATGGTCTGGATCCGGTTTCTGGTAGTCTGGGGTTTGTTGCTGGTTATGGCGATCTTCTGGCCAATGATCCGGTTCATCAGTGTTGATTTTCCCACATTCGGCCGCCCCACCAGGGAGACAAAACCAGACTTAAACACAATATCCTGATTTGATTTTTCCATACTTTCCTCTCATCCTTTAACCCGGCGGCGCCAACTGGCGCCGCCGGGTTAACTGCCTGCTAACAATTCGGCACTACATTGTCACCGTAACTTCAAATAACTCCTGGTTTTCCTTTACCTTTTCTTCATTTCCCAGTACACAGATCCGGTCCTCAGAGAGAATGGCCTCCACCATTCCGGCGCAGCCACGGATATCTTCTTCCCTGGCAGCCAGGATCTCATCTCTCTCTCTCTGAACATCTTCTTCGGTGATACCGGTGATATAAGCCGACATGGAGCGCCCGCCCTTCGCCCGTGGCGGCAGCGGCGTATCCACAGCACTGATGGTTCCTATAATAAATTTGGTCATATCCCGCTCATCTGCTTCAAAATTCCTCAGATATTCCGGCACACTCCGGTAAACCTCATTGGTCTCGGCAAGCTTCGGGTCACGGTAGGATACAAAATATCCCTCCCCGATATCTGAAAATCCGCACATAATGCCGTAGGCGCCGCCCTTGACCCGCACTTCGTTCCACAGATATTCATATCTCAGTATAGATCTCAGCACCTTATAGACGCCGCTGTAACCGATGCCCTGTTTTCTGTAATCACCCACTCTCGCCACATACTGTATCTGCCCTGCCGTTAGAAATCCCTCATTACAGGGGATTTCCTCCTGGATCAGATCCGGTTTCGGCATCTCTGCTTCCTTCTTCTCCGGCAAACGTCCTGCCAGTGTGGTAAATGCCTTTTCAAATACCGGATAATCTGCCTTTGCACAGGTGATGCCAGCCAGCATACGGTCCCGGACAAAAATATTTTCCACAAGGAATTTTAATACCCGGATCAGGTTCTCTTTATGGCTTTCAAAATTCTGATCCAGCTCCTTTAGAAAACGGTAATAGGAAATTCCGCTGAGCGCCTCATCATAACGGGATGGCTCTGACAGATATGCCAGCCCCCGGCTTACTGCTGTGCCGTGTCCCGCCGAGATCAGCTGCATCTGCAGGGAAGAGCACTGTTCCGCAACGATCTCTTTCAGTCTCTTTTCATCCCCCAGATGGGAACTGCTCACCGCCTCATAAAACAGATCCAGTATTTTCTCTGTTTTGTCAGTAAACACCTTTGTCCCAAAGGAAGCATAAGCTTCATAATGCCCCTTTTTCACCCGGCTTCTCATGATCTTCGCATCAAATGACATATCTCCTGCATTCTGCAGGATCTCGTTGGAAAAATCCAGCTTGTCATGCAGATCTGTGTCCACACAGCCCAGCACCGACATAAGAAGGCTGATATAGGGCGCGTAGTCCGCCAGCCATGGCTTGATGTCGAATAAAAGATTGATATAATTGATGCCATTGGTAAAATAATCGTGATGAATGACGTCGCAGCCTGCTGCCCGTTTTTTAATATTTGAAAACCCAGGGGCTTTCTTTCCGATATCTTCCCTTGCCAGCAGCGGAATCTTTGCCAGATCTTCCTTCGGTGACGGCTCTTCCTGGTATTCTCTGAGCTCTCTTGTCTGACGGACCAGTTCCTCTCTCTCTGGCTGGGACAGCGTCTCCAGATAGCCGGCAAGACGTTTCGCCACCTGCTCATCCATCTGGGCGGTCAGTCCGGTCTTCGGCTCCACCGTCACCACCGATCGGTGGGTGTTATCCAGCAGGTATTCCCGGATCAGGGACTCAAAGTATCCCTCGTCCATCTTTTGGCGGAGTTTTTCAAAGGTATCGTTGGCGCGTATATGGATAAATGGCTTATCACTGTCATAGAGCCAGCTGTCAAAGATCTGGAGCCCATACATCAGCCCCTTGGGATAGGAACCAAAATCCGCCTCCCGATAGCGGAACTCCAGGGAATTCAGCCCTGCATTCAGAGAATCCCGGTTGATCCCCTGCTCCACCAGCTCTTCCAGTTTCTCCCGTATCACTGCGACAAACTGCTCTTTTTTGTCGCCAGCTACGTTTTTGGCAATAATGGAAAATACGGGCTGGCATATACTTTCCTCAAAAAAGCTGATGATCTCACTGCCGATGCCAGCATCGAGAAGCGCCTGTTTCACCGGAGCCCCCACTCCCTGCACCAGCACATAATTCAGCACCTGGAAAGCGATGTAGAGATCTCTGTCCAGAGACGTACCAGTAACCGCATTGTAACTAAAATACGTCTTGTCCTCTTCACTCTCTCCCTCCGTCAATGAGTAGTATACTTTCATATCCTTCGGCGCATCGAATGCCTTCTGCCGCTTTACTTCGGAATCCACCTCCAGGTAGTCAAAATGGCTCAGATATTTTTCGTCGATCCATTTCAGTTTTTCCGCCATATCCATATCGCCGTACAGGTAGATATAGCTGTTGGAGGGGTGGTAGTATTTTTTATGAAAATCCAGATACTGCTCATAGGTCAGATCCGGAATATTTTCCGGATCCCCTCCCGATTCATAACCATAGGTGGTATCGGGAAACAGCGACTGCTGAATCTTTCTCTCCATCAACTGTTCCGGGGAAGAATAGGCACCCCGCATCTCATTGTAGACCACCCCGTTGTACTTCAACGGACCTTCCGGTTTCTCCAGCTCGTAATGCCACCCCTCCTGCATAAAGATCTTTTCTTCCTGATAAATATTGGGATAAAATACAGCATCCAGATAAACATGCATCAGGTTCTGAAAATCCTTTTCGTTGCAGCTCGCCACAGGGTACACCGTCTTATCCGGGGCGGTCATGGCATTGAGGAAGGTGTTCAGGGAACCCTTCGCCAGTTCAATAAAGGGGTCCTTCACCGGAAACTCCCTGGAACCACATAATACCGTGTGTTCTATAATATGCGCTACTCCTGTAGAATCCTTAGGGGGAGTCCGGAATCCAATAGAAAATACTTTATTCTCATCCGCGTTCTCGATCAGAACCACCTTTGCTTTTGTCTTCTCATGCTCCAGCAGATACCCCTGGGCATCCAGCTCGTTCAATTCCTGTTGTACAAGTATTCGATATCCTTCTACTGCCTTCATACGATCTCCATTTCCGCCGGGGAGCCCCCTCCCCGCTACTTTTCTTTCTTTTTCTGGGAACCGGCTTTCTTTTTCGCCGTCCTCACTGTCTTCGCCGTCTTTCTTGTCGTGCCGGTCTTTGACTCTGTGCATTGGAAGATCTGTACCGCAGTCGGCGCCAGCACGAACTCGATGGACTGGTCCATACCGTCATATTCCACGGCTCGGGACTGTCTTAATCTCGGATTAATGTTTCCTTTTCCGCCAAAGGCTATACTGTCACTGTTAAATATTTCTTTATATTTTCCAGCAAATGGAACTCCCAGGTGGAACTCTTCGTATACTACCGGTGTAAAGTTGCACACCACAAGCAATGTCTCATCTTTATATTTTCTTAAAAAGGCAATGACGCTGTGGTCTGCGTCCAGCATACTGATCCACTGAAATCCACTGGCACTGTAATCCTCCGCATAAAGCGCCGGATGCTCTTTATAAAAACGCCAGAGCTCCGCCACATAATCCTTCAGCATGGAATGGGGAGACTTGATATCAATGATCTCTCCGGAACCGCTGGCAGCTGCCTGCTGATCCTGCAAAAGTTCCCAATCCAGCTGTCTCTTCTCGCTCCACTCCCGTTCCTGTCCAAATTCCTGTCCCATAAACAAGAGTTTCTTGCCCGGATGTGCCGCCATATAACCATAAGACAGCCTCAGCTCCGCCAGTTTCTGTTCCGGCGTTCCCGGCATCTTACCATACATGGAACCCTTGCCATGGACCACCTCATCGTGGGAAAATACAAGCATAAAATTCTCTGAATAATTATATACCATGCTGAAGGTCAGCATCCCGTGCCGCCCTTTGCGGAACAGCGGGTCCGTGCGTATGTATTCCAGATAATCGTTCATCCACCCCATATTCCACTTGAAATCAAATCCGAGACCGCCCTCTTCCGGCAGCCCTGTGATCATAGGAAATGCCGTGGACTCCTCTGCAATGGTTATCGTCCCATCTTTTCTGTCTTTTACCTTCTGGTTCAGCTTTTTTAAAAACTCCACAGCCTCCAGGTTCTCATTGCCGCCGTACATGTTCGCCACCCATTCTCCATCCTGTTTTCCATAATCCAGATAGAGCATGGACGCCACAGCATCCAGCCGAAGCCCGTCCGCGTGGTACTTCTCCAGCCAAAATAGTGCATTTGCCACGAGAAAATTCACCACCTGGGGCCGCCCGTAATTATAGATCAAAGTACCCCAGTGAGGATGCTCTCCCTGTCGCTTGTCCAGGTGCTCATACAGACAAGTTCCATCAAAACGCGCCAGACCGTGCTCGTCCTTAGGGAAATGAGCCGGCACCCAGTCCAGGATCACTCCGATGCCATTCTGATGAAGGGTGTCCACGAAAAACATAAAATCTTCGGGAGTGCCGTAGCGTGAGGTCGGCGCATAGTACCCCGTCACCTGATAGCCCCAGGATGCATCCAATGGATGCTCCATCACCGGCATCAGTTCCACATGGGTATACCCCATCTCCTTACAGTACTGGCTCACCATCGGCGCCAGCTCCCGGTATGTATAGAACTCTTTTCCAGCATCCTGTTCTTCTGCCAGGGGCTTTTTAAAAGATCCCAGCTGCAGCTCGCAGACAATGACCGGTTCTTTTGCCAGCTCCGTCTTTTTGCGCTGCTCCATCCACTTCTCATCCTGCCAGGAATATCCGCCGATATCCCACACCACACTGGCGTTGGCAGGACGCTTTTCACAATAATAGCCATAGGGATCTGATTTTAAAACAGTCTTTCCGTCAAATCCATGAATTTCATATTTGTATAGATATCCTTCTGAAACACCGGGCACAAACAATTCAAAGATCCCGGACTCCAGGCGCTTCATCGGATTCACCCTGCCGTCCCAGTGATTAAAATCCCCCACAACGCTCACGGAGACCGCGTTCGGCGCCCACACAGCAAAATAAGTGCCCTTAAATCCACAGGCTATCCCAGGATGAGCCCCAAGCTTTTCATAGATCCTGTCATGGATCCCCTCCTCAAACATCGCTCCATCCATCACATCAACGAAATCCTCCAAGGCATAGGCATCACACAGATCCATTTTATAATCTTCGTATTCTACAGCATAAGAATATTCAGGGATCTTCTTACAGCCGAGAAATGCCGCAAAATACCCCTCTTCGTCCATCTTTTTCATCGCCACCGGCCGGCTTTTTCCCTTTACTTTCACTGACACCTTTTCCGCTCCCGGAAAAAAGCAGCGTACCAGCACGTCACCCCGCGTCTCCACCGGTCCCAGCACATGTTTCGGGTTGGTGCACTCCGCATATTCCAGGTCTTCGATCTCCGGCCAGTCCATGTAATCCTCCAGCTTTAATCCCATCATGCTCCTCCTCTCATCACTCTTCGTACCATTCCAGAATCCTCTCACCATCTTCTGTATATCTTGGCTCTGACTCCGGTGTGTATTTTTTCAAAAGATGCTCCATAGGAAACGTATACAAAAAAGCAGCTGTCCCCGGCACAAATGCCAGGATCATCGGCACCAGCGATTGTACCACCGGAGACGGAAACAAAAGGGGTAAAAATATCCCGGTGATGCCCGCCAGCAGGATCACCACCAGCACCAGCGTATGGGCAAAATGACGAAAGGCGCAGAACAGGGAAAAACGAAAGATCTGCAATATTTTCATCGAAAAACGGGATAAGACGCAAAAGGCATAGGACATAATACAAAGCACGATCAATGCCAGCGCCAGGTAAACCCCGATCAGATACCCGCCATACTCTGACTGGTGATTGACTATGGTAAAATTAAAAAATAAAATTCCAAATACAGCCGCAAAAACCACCCAGATCAACGTGGCAGGTGCAAAATTTTGTTTGAAACTTCTCCAGAACTCCGTCCACACATAGCTCCTGCCCCTGCGCAGCACCTTTGCGCTCACATAATAAAGAGATGTCGTCGCCGCACCAATGGTGATCAAAGGTATACAGAATACCACATAGATCAGGCTGAGCCATCCAATATCAAAAACTTTCGACAATGCCCTCATAACACCATTGTCTGCATTGAAAAAACGTTCCATGATCGCTTATTTCCTCCCTGTCATCTAGATCCTATGTATAAACAATCCACTTCTGAGCTTTGGCTCAAACCAGGTGGATTTCGGCGGCATCAAAAGTCCGTTATCCGCCACGTCAAAAAGCTCGATAATGGATGTGGGATACATGGAAAACGAAATGCACATATCTTCACTGGCTCTGCGCTCCAATTCCTGTAACCCACGGATGCCACCGACAAAATCAATGCGGCTGTCCGTCCTGGGATCTCCGATACCAAGTACTGGTCCCAGCAGATTATCCTGCAGAACTGATACATCCAGACTCTCCACTGCATCCTTTCCCTCAAACAGCTCCGCTTTCGCCGTCAGAACATACCATTTTCCCCCGGTAAACATACCAAAAGTTCCTTTTTTCTCCGGCGCTACCGGCGTCTCAGACTCCGCCACATCAAACTTTTCCTTTACCTTTTCCATAAATTCTTCCAGGGAAAGGCCATTCAGGTCCTTCACAGTACGGTTATAATCCATGATCATCAGCTCATCGTGGGGAAACAGCACAGAAAGAAAGTAATTGAATTCCTCCTCCCCGGTATATCCAGGATTTTCCTCCCGCCGTTTCAGCCCCACCTTTACCGCGGAAGCTGCCCGGTGATGTCCGTCTGCAATATAGATCTTATCAATCCTCTGAAATGCCTGGTAAATCGTATCCACATCTTCTCTGCCATCAATCTTCCAAACCCGGTGGGAGATCCCGTCCACCGCTGTAAAATCATAGACTGGTTCTGTCTTCACATACTTTTCCACTACCCGGCTGATCTCCTGATCGGCACGGTAGGCAAGAAAGATCGGTCCGGTCTGTGCCGAACAGGTATCCACATGGGTTATACGGTCCACTTCCTTATCCGCCCTGGTATTTTCGTGTTTTTTGATCACCTGGTTCATGTAATCGTCCACAGAAGAACATGCCACCAGCCCCGTCTGGGTTCTCCCATCCATCTCCAGCTGATAAATATAGTATACCCGGTCCGGATCGGTAATATAGACGCCGTCCTCGATATCTTTCTCCAAAAGCTCCCTCGCTTTTTCGTAAACTTCAGGGGCATAGGTGTCCACGGAATCATCAAAACTGGTCTCCGCCCTGTCAATCTTTAAAAAAGACATGGGCTCTCTCTGAACCTCTGCCTTTGCCTCCTGCCTGTTATAAACATCATATGGTAACGCTGCCACTCTGTCCGCCAGCTCAGCCGCCGGGCGTACACAGCTAAATGGTCTGATCTCTGCCATGTTTTCCTCCTTATCGCCACACCTGTCCGTGACCTCTTCAAGATTTCGTAAAACTCATACCCTTAGTATAGCGAAAAAGGGAAAAGAAAACAAGCCCTTCTAAAATACTTTACAGTTCATTCACAATTAGGAAATTCAAATCATTCAGAAAAACATTTGAGCTTATGTGGATGGAATATGCGCGGTAAAAATTCATATTCATCCTGTTGATACTGCTTGTTAAAATGATTATAATAAATATTGACATGGCGTGAAGTGGATTTTTCCAGATGGGGAAACAAGGGAACTGACAATGAAAAATTTGAATTACTGAAATCGGCGGTAATTCATCAAAAATGTGTGCAAATAACCTATGCAAATTCTTATGAATAAGATACAAAAAAGGGGGCTTCAAAAAGCGACAGAGGAATGCCTCTTATCGGCAACAGCATTGAACCAAAAGACTGGTAAAAGCGGTGTGAATAACCGGATTGACCAGCCTTTTTATTCAATCTCAGAAGAAGAGATATATAAGCAGACCTGAAAGAATGAGTTTGTCAACAGGTCCAATTGTGTCCATTTTCTTAACCATAGTCCACCACTCCTTCCTTTTTGGCACTTTCGTCTGCCTTTAGTGTTCTTTGTATTTTATTTTACTTTCGTTAAAATTATATTAGTATACGCTAAACCAATAGTTTTCACTAAAATATTTTTAATTGACGCTTATAATTTATTAGTGTATACTAAATATATGAGGAGGTGGTACAATGAGCATGAAGTACTACAAACTTTTCGATTTATTGACACGCAAAGGGATGAAAAAAACAGATTTATTAAATAATAAAATCATTTCTTCTCCTACACTTGCCAAATTATCAAAAGGTGAAACTGTTACAACAGAGGTATTAAGCAATATATGCGAAGCCCTTAACTGCCAACCAGAAGACATCATGGAATATGTTCCTGCTAATAGTTCAGAAGAATAGGAGGAAAACCCATGCACACAAAAACACTTATTCCATTGACAGCCTGTGTTGTTTCCCTAACACTCACTTCTTGTGGTTCTGCTGATACAGATACAAACACTCAAGAAAGCACATCCGAACAAACAGATTCAGAACGTGACGCTTTGTACAACTATTACAGATAACCTTGACTATTCTATCACGGATCTGCATGTTGTCGCAGAAGATGAAGGTTATCATATCATATTAAGTGTACCTAGTACCCCCGATATGTTACAGAAGCTATGCGAGGATTCCCTCAACTGCATAAATGGATATTCGGAAGAACACAATGTTTCTATAACCAAGATCAATCCAATCATTACTATCAAGCACCAATGTTGCTTTTGGCTGGACGACAGATGGTACTCTGTATTCTACAGATACATACCTTATTGCAAAAGATGTTACTGTTTCTGACATAACCACTAAGCTGTCAGAGAACATTGAATTGCTGCATATTATACGTCCGATGCTGAAGACGTTTCGCCGATCGCAGATGAAGAAGACATAAAATGGGAAATTATCAGCACACAAGACTATATTCGACACAATAAAGGTATTTATGAATATATCAAACCGTTACAGTATCGAACTGAACAAAATCAGCAATCATTTAGTGGATCTGGAGCGGGGACATATCTACGAGCTTACCAAAACTCTCGGAACACCCTCCTGTGCTTCTCTTACCCAACATCTGAAAGAGGCATCGCAGATCTGCTTGACCTTATTGAGAATGACAGCCGGGTATGGCTGAAAAAGTTGCTGAGACATCCCAAAATATATAACCCTGCTGCCATCTATCCGCAAATGAATACAAGACATGCAACCACATACAATAACCAAGAAAGGAAGTGTTTCTATGCCAGCATTAGCACAAGAAAAAATCTATACCCTTGACGACATTTACGCTCTCCCGGATGGAGAACGTGCAGAACTGATTGACGGACAAATATATATGATGGCGCCACCCAGTCGAAAGCATCAAACACTAGCCAGGGAACTTTTTTCTTCCATAAGTTCCTACATTAAGTCAAAAGGCGGTTTCTGTGAACCATTTTTTGCACCATTTGCTGTATTTTTGAATAAAGACGATACAAACTATGTCGAGCCGGACATAGTCGTAATCTGTGATAAATCAAAGTTCACTGACAAAGGCTGTTCCGGTGCGCCAGACTGGATTATAGAAATCGTCTCCCCTGGCAGCAGGAGAATGGACTATTTCACCAAGTTGTTTAAATATCGTACTTCGGGTGTCCGGGAATACTGGATCGTTGACCCGGATAAGAACCGTATCCTTGTTTACAACTTTGAATCAGAGGATACCGGAGATTATACCTTTGCTGATTCTGTAA